>JBDRGC010000243.1:0-19286 GCA_043818215.1 Chloroflexota bacterium
TCTATTCCTGACCAGGGTAAGTGTTTACAATTAGGGCTCTCTGAGATATTGTGGGGCGCGGTACACGGATTACACGGATTACACGGATTATGCGGATAAAGCCAAAGAAAAATCCGTAAAATCCGTGCAATCCGTGTACAAAAAGAGTTTGACCACACAAAACATCAAAGAGCCCAAATACTCTATGAAAAAGACAATTGTAGTTATTTTTACCGCACTGATCTTTTGCACCTTAACAGCCTGCAATCCTCGAAATCCAAGTACGCCAATAGGTGAAAATTCTGCGAATCTTCCCTCTGCAAATGCGGAAGAACCCCCAACTACTGGCCCTCCCACACCAACGCCTGTTCCCCCGCGGGTGCTCACGATCTGCATGGGGCAGGAACCGGCCTCGCTTTTCCTTTACGGTGATACTTCGCCGGCAGCCCGCGGCGTGCTCCAGGCTGTCTACGATGGCCCTTACGATATGATGAATTATGAAATGCAGCCGGTTATTTTAGCGAAAATTCCCTCCTTGACCAATAACGATGTTTATCTACAACCGGCGCAGGTGAAAGCGGGCGAGCTGATTGTGGATGCCGATGGCAATTGGGTCAGCCTGCAGGAAGGGGCGAGCTACCGTCCCAGCGGGTGCGCCGATACCTCGTGTGCGGAAATATTCGAGGGCGGAGAATCCGTCAGCATGGATGAACTGGTGGTGCATTTTCAATTTTTGCCCGGCATCCAATGGTCTGATGGCGCACCTCTGACAGCCACGGATTCGGTTTACTCTTTCAGCGTCTTCAAGAATCTCTTCCTGGAAGCCGCGTCGGACGCGCTGCGCTTCACTCAGTCTTATACCGCCCTAGACGATTTGACCATCGAATGGGTTGGCATCCCTGGCTATCAGGGCGAGTACCTCACCAAATTTTTCTCGCCGCTCCCGGAACATCTCTGGAGCCTGCTGCCTGTCAGTGACTTGCTGAGTTCGGAGATGTCCACCCGCACTCCATTGGGATGGGGGCCTTATATGATCGAAGAGTGGGCCGCTGGCGATCATATTACGCTGCGCCGCAACCCCACTTATTACCGTGCCCCAGAGGGGCTGCCGCATTTCGACTATCTTGTTTACCGCTTTGTGGATAACAGCACCGACGCCATTGACGCCCTCGTGGTCGGTGAGTGCGACTTCGTTGACCGCACAGCTTTGCTCGAATCTCAGGTGCCTCGATTGCGTGCAGAGCAGGAAGCTGGGCACTTGTCATTTGCGGTTCAAATCGGGACTGCCTGGGAGCAAGCCGCCTTTGGGATCAACTCCCTTGACAGCCAACGCCCGAACCTGTTTGGTCTGAAAGAAGTCCGTCAGGCTATAGCGATGTGTATCGACCGGCAAGCCCTGGTGGATACTCTACTTTTTGGCGAATCTCCGATCCCGGACACGTACGTGCCCCCCATGCACCCACTCTACAACCCGGATGCGGCCCAATACGAGTTCGATCCCGAGGCGGCTGTTGCGCTCCTGGCCTCGGTGGGCTGGGTAGACTACGATTTAGACCCGGCAACCCCGCTGACGGCGGTGGGTGTTGCCGGCGTTCCCGATGGCACTGCTTTCGAGTTCACTTACCTGGCTCCCACGGACGCCGAACGGCCGGCAGCGGCGCAGATTGTGCAGGCCTCGCTGTCCCAATGCGGCATCCGGGTAGAGATCGTTCTCCGGGAATGGGCAGCCCTCTTGGGGTCAGGGCCGGAAGGTACAGTTTTTGGCCGTCAATTCGATATGGCCCAGTTCGCCTGGGCTGCATCATTCGAGCCGTCCTGTTTTCTATATTCGAGCGCTGAAATCCCCGGCCCTTATCCGGATTTCCCCAAGGGTTGGGGCGGCGGCAATCTGGCAGGATACAGTAGCCCAGAGTTCGACCAGTATTGCCGTCAAGCCATGTTCTCTCTGCCCGGCAGCGAAGAATACCGCAGTGCCCATTACCAGGCACAAGCTATTTTCGCCGATGATTTGCCCGTGCTGCCACTCTATCAGCGTATCAAGCTGGTTGCCATGCGCCCAGATATATGTGGCGTTGTCGTAGACTCGGATTCCAGCAGCGCTTTGAGTCACCTTGAAACCTTTGATTACGGAGATACTTGTAAAAGATGAGATGACACAAAACAAGATTATGATATAATTTCCCAGCCTTATAATAAACAAATACGTATTGTGGTAAAAAAGTAAGTGACGGGCTATTTCAAGGTAATTTCAGCGGCGTCCCCGCCGCCGTCCCACAGGGATGCTTCGCGAAGGACGGCGGCTAGAGCATTTTGTGATTTACTCATCACTTACGATCTACCACCACTCAAATATGCTTTCATCGAAGCAAAATCGGTATTATCTCAATTGAGAAAAAGATGAGGTTCCAAAAGCGCCGCAGGCGAATTTGGAACCCCACCATCCCTCTTTTCGAGCAAATACCAAAATCATATCAACTGGCTTGAAATACTAAAAGGAGGTGGTGTCCGGGAGAAAATGGCGAAAAGTTCTTGAAATGTATGTAAATCCAAGTTACCCCTATTTCTAAATCCTACTGGAGGAGTAAGAAGACATGTTTAAAAAATTGATTCTTGTAATAGGTTTGCTGATTATTGTCAGTCTGGCTTTGACCGCTTGTGCGGCCCCCGAGCCTGAGACCATCACCGTCATCGAGACTATAGAAGGAGAGACCGTCGAGGTCGAGAAAGTCGTCGAAGTCGAAAAAATCGTCGAAGTCGAAAAAATCGTCGAAGTCGAGAAAATCGTCGAAGTCGAGGTTGAGGCTGAACGAGAGCCCACCAGCCGACGTGGTGGATGGTTGGATGAGATTGTTGTCTCGGTCGTAGGGGCTGATTCAGTCATCGCCCAGCTACAAGCTGGCGCTATTGACCTGTATAGTTCTGGCCTGGCTTCCAAAGACTTGCCAGCGATTGAAGCTGCAGGCCTCAATAAATCAGTTGAGATCGGCGGCACTTACTACGAACTGACCTACAACCCCTATGGCCCGATCTTCGACGGTACCGGCAAGTTGAATCCTTTTTCTTCAGCTACGATCCGATCAGCCATGAACATGCTGGTGGACCGCGACTACATGAACCAGGAGATATATGCCGGCGGTGGTTTGGCGAAGTTCTTCACGATTACCACCCAGTATCCGGATTATGCCAACTTTGTTGACACTGTACGCGCCCTAGAAGCCAAGTATGCCTACGACCCCGGGAAAGCTAACGAAATCATCTCTGCTGAGATGGAAGTCCTGGGTGCGTCGCTGGTGGACGGTATATGGACCTATGAAGGCGAGCCTGTTGTCATCATCATGTTGATCCGTACCGACCACGATGGTACCCGCGTGCCGATAGGTGACTATGTGGCTAACCAGTTGGAAAGCATCGGCTTCACCGTTGATCGCCAATACAAGACTTCGTCTGAAGCCTCCCCAATCTGGGTAGGTGGTAACGTTGCCGACGGTTTGTTTCATATCTACACAGGCGCCTGGGGCGCTACCGCAATCGACCGCGATATGGGCGACAACTTCCAGTTCTTCTCTACAGCACAGAGTGGTTACGGCTTTACCACCCTGTGGCAGGCCTATGCCTGTGGTGAGGAATTCGAACAACTTGCTGATGACCTGGCCTACAACCGCTTTACCAGTCTGGAGGAGCGCAAAGTGGCTTTTGAGAGAGCTCTGGTGATCGATACCGAATGCGGTCTGCGCACCTGGTTGATCGATGGCGCGAGTTTTGCTCCCTTTGCCACGGATGTCGAAGTGACTTACGACATCGCGGCTGGTATTGGCAATGGCGCTTTGTGGCCCTACACCGTCCGCTACCTGGATCAGGAAGGCGGCCGCTTGCGAGTAGGTCAGCCTGATCTGTTCGTTGATCCGTGGAACCCGATTGCTGGATCCAACTGGTCCTACGATGGCTCGGTCGAGCGTGCTACACAGTCCTACGGCATAATAGCAGATCCGCACACCGGCCTGTACTGGCCACACCGCATCGAGCGCGCCGAAGTAACCGTGCAGGAAGGCCTGCCGGTGGGTGTGACTAACGACTGGGTAACCCTTGACTTCGCGCCTGAGATCGTGGTCCCCGATGATGCTCTGGTGGATTGGGATGCTGAGAATCAGGTCTTCATCACCGCAGCTGAGGCCTTTACTGAGACCGTGACTGCTCAGACGAAGAGCGTGGTCTACTACCCGGCCGACCTGTACGAGACCGTCAAATGGCACGATGGCAGCGCCTTCTCGGTGGCTGATGTTATGATGTTTATGATCATGACCTTCGATCCGGGCAAGGCAGACAGCGCCATCTTTGATGAAGCGCAGGCCGGCAACCTGGAGGCATTCCTGTCGGTTTTCAAAGGCTTCAAGATCGTCTCCGCAGACCCGCTGGTGATTGAGTATTACCAAGATGGCTTCCAACTGGATGCCGAGATCAATGTCACCACCCTTTGGCCGGCTTATTCTTATGGTGAGGCTCCCTGGCACACTGTTGCGATCGGCAACTTAGCCGAAGCTAACAGCGAACTGGCTTACTCAGCTGACAAGGCTGACGCCCTCGAAGTCGAGTGGACGAGCTTCATCGGCGGTCCGAGCCTGGAGATTCTGAAAAATTACCTGGACCAGGCTGCAGCCGAGACTTTAATCCCCTACGCAGCAACTTTGGGTCAATACATCACCGCTGAAGAAGCAGCCGTGCGTTATACCAACCTTGCAGCCTGGTACGATGCACACGATAACTTCTGGGTGGGCACCGGCCCGTACTATCTCGATCAGGTGTTCCTGACTGAGAAGGTTGCCTCGCTGCTGTACTTCCCTGACTATCCCGACATGGCCGATCGCTGGGCGCGCTTTGCTCAACCCAAGATAGCTGAGGTGGAACTAGATGGCCCTGGACAGGTGACCATTGGAGGCGAAGCAACCTTTGATGTATACGTGACTTTCGAGGGTGTGTCCTACCCGGCTGATGAGATCAAGGAAATCAAGTACATACTCTACGATGCTACGGGGGAGGTTGTGGAGATAGGTGAGGCCACGTTGGTAGCCGATGGGCAATACAGCGTTGTTCTTTCGGCCGAATCGACTGGCGCACTGGAAGTAGGAGCCAACAAGCTCGAAGTAGCGGTAATTCCGTTCACTGTTGCCATTCCGACCTTCCAGTCCTTTGAATTCGTTACGGCTCCGTAAGTTAAGTAAAGCCATAACGCATCAGAGTTCTACTTAATGGGGGCAAGGGGTAGTAATCCCCTTGCCCCCATTTGTATCTAATATGAGGTAAGTATGAAGACCCTGAGTGAAGTTCAAGATACCAGCCAATCGATCGGTCAAAATTCTTTGAGGGGTACTTTAGCGCGCGTGCTTCAATATTCAGCGATCCGATTGATCACTCTCTTTGTAACAATCACTGTGGCCATATATTTGACGATCATGATCGCCAATATGGGCGGTCATGTTGATCAGATCATGCAAAGCGAAATTCGCGAACGTATCACTATGCAGATGGCGACTAATCCTGCCAACAAAAATCTCGACACAGAAGTGCTTAATAAGTTGATACTGGATAAGATTGCGCTGGAGGAAAAGCGTCTGGGGCTAAATCAACCGTTAATGGTGCGAAATTTTCGCTACCTAAAGAACGCCCTGACACTCAACTTGGGGCGCGCCATCAACATGACAAGTGATAGCGGCTCCAAAACGGTGCGCCTGATCATCCTCGAACGCCTGCCAGCAACGTTGCTACTTATGGGGATATCCAACCTGATCCTGTTTTTTAGTGCTATTATTATTGCCCTTGCGCTTTCAAGAGCATATGGCAGTATATGGGATAAGGTGGTGATTGGACTAGCGCCAACCTCCGCTGTCCCGCCCTGGTTCTATGGAATTTTCATGATCTTGATCTTTGCAGCCTTACTGAAGATCCTGCCCTTTGGTGGAATGGTGTCCGCCCCTCCACCAAAGACTACACTTGAGTACGCCTTGAGCGTGGCGAGGCATTTGATCCTGCCTGCTTCGGCCTTGATTATTAGTTCTCTCTTTCTGAGCATTTATAACTGGCGTACCTTTTTCCTGATTTATTCTAGTGAAGATTACGTAGAAATGGCCAAAGCTAAGGGATTACCTGCGAGGGAAATCGAACGGCGTTATATATTACGTCCAACCTTACCCATTATTATCACGAGTTTTGCGCTTCTCTTGATCGGTATCTGGCAAGGTGCGATCATCACAGAAACGGTTTTCCTTTGGCCAGGACTGGGGCGTACTATATTTCGCGCCATCGGTTTGTATGATATCCCTGTAATTGTGGGTGCAACCATTATCTACGCTTACCTGTTGGCGATTACTGTATTCCTGTTGGATTTCACCTATGCATTGGTAGACCCGCGTGTAAAAATTGGCGGTAATGGAAAATAAGCATGAAAACACTAACAAAAAATCTTCGAGAACTTCTGAAATACCCTTCCGCAGTTGCTGGGTTGGCGGTCATTCTCTTGCTGTTCGGTGTTGGGGTATATGCGCTGGTGACTATTCCTTACCAGGAAGCCATCAGACTATGGCGCGGTGGAGAAGATGTCTGGTATGCCAATCCCCAATATGCCCCGCCTGCCTGGACTAATTATTTTTCAAGCGTGAAGCGACCAGTCTCCTTTTACTTAGACACAGCAGATGTTGATGATAAAGAGGCTGTGACCAAGGTTGATGAGATCGGCGAGCAAGATACCAGCAAAACCTATATCACATTCACTTTCGATTATAACTATGATGATTTCCCGCAGGAGATGTCGATATATTTCACTGCCGATTATGAAGTCAAGCAGCCCTTTGCTTCCATCCTGTGGGTTACACCGGATGGCAGAGAAATACGGGTTGCGGATTTTGGTGTAGATCCGAAAGAGACCTATCGGCTGTCACAGGATGATAAACTGAAGCGCCGACTCGGAGGCCTGCTACCGATGCAAGGTCTATTCATTGACCCCGAGGGAGACACGTCGATTCCACTTAAAGGCACCTATCAGCTGCTTATTAATGGGGTTTCCTTCGAGCAAGACACATCGCTGGATGCAAAGTTTGTATTATACGGGCAGGTCTTTGGCCTAGCTGGAACGGATCACTTGCGCCGTGATCTGATGGTGCCCTTGTTGTATGGTATCTCGGTGGCGCTGGCTTTTGGTTTGGTAGCTGCTCTTGGAACATCGGTCCTGACGATGGTCATCGCTGCCGTTGGCACCTGGTATGGCGGCTGGGTGGATGAGTTGATTCAACGCATTACGGAAATCAATCTGGTTTTACCCTTCTTATCCATTTTGATTTTGATCGGCACTTTCTACTCACGGAGCATCTGGACCATTTTGGGAGTCACAATCCTTTTGAGTATTTTTACAGGTGGAATCAAGGGATACCGCGCGATTTTCATGCAAGTCAAAGAATCGCCTTATATCGAAGCTGCACGTGCTTATGGGGCTAGTGACAAGCGGATAATCTTTTTGTATCTCATCCCTCGTATGATTCCACTTCTGATCCCGACTCTCGTCTCATCAGTCCCTGGCTTTGTGTTTCTCGAGGCATCACTAGCGGTCCTGGGGCTGGGAGATCCGGTTTTGCCCACTTGGGGTAAGATCATTAACGATGCCTGGGTCAATGCCGCCTTATACAAAGGCCTCTATTATTGGGTGCTGGAACCCGCGATTCTACTCATGATCACCGGCTTGGGATTTGCTATGTTGGGGTATTCCCTTGACCGCGTCTTTAATCCAAGATTGAGAGGTCTATAATTCATGTCTGCAAAACCTTTATTACAGATCAATGATTTAAAACTTTATTTCCGTGCCTCCGGCGGGGTAGTACAGGCAGTGGATCATGTGGACCTCGATCTTGGCTACAATGACGCCATCGTCATTCTGGGTGAATCGGGATGCGGCAAAACATCATTTGCCCGTGCCGTTCTCAGGCTATTACCTCGCAACGTCGACACTTATTCCGGTCATGTAAGGATGAACGGCACGGATTTAATGGAATTGGGGGATGAAGAATACCGACGGAAGGTGCGGTGGGTACGCATGTCGATGGTGCCCCAGGCGGCAATGAATGCCCTCAACCCGGTCATGAAAGTAGGCGACCAGGTTGCTGAACCGCTGATGGTCCATGCGGGTATCTCCAAAGAAAATGCCCTGGCCCATGCAGCCGATATGTTCAAGCGCGTGGGTGTGCCGGTGGACTTCTTGAATCGTTATGCTTTTGAATTAAGCGGAGGTATGCGCCAACGTGTGGTGATTGCTATGGCTTTGGTCACGACCCCCGAAGTGGTTGTTCTGGATGAACCTACTTCTGCATTGGACGTGCTCACCCAGACCAATATCTTCAACCTGCTGAAGCGAATCAAGCAAGAGTTTGACGTAAGCTTCATCCTCATTACTCATGATATTGCTACCTCCAGTGAGTTAGCAGAACGTGTAGCGGTGATGTATGCTGGCCAAATTGTGGAGGTGAGTGACGCTGCCCGGTTTTTCACCGCCCCGCTGCATCCATACTCTCAAAAACTGATGGCCAGCGTCCCGAGGCTGCGAGGTACCAAGGAACTGGAGTTCATCCCCGGGAATCCGCCAAGTTTAATTGGTCTCAAACCGGGCTGCCGGTTCGCCCCTCGTTGTACCTTACGATTTGATAAATGTGATCAGGATCCACCTGTGGTGGAAAAAGAAGGCCGCCAGGCAAGGTGTTGGCTGCATGCTGAAGGTCAGGAGTAGGACATGGTACAAAAAAATGAGACACCGGATAAAGGTGCAACCCCTGTGGTAGATTCAAGCAACGGGGCATTACTCTCAATCCAAAACCTGCATGTCTGGTTCGAACTAAAACGCTGGGGGTTTGCCCATGCAGGGTACGTCCGTGCCGTGGATGGTGTTAGTTTTGATCTGGCGCGCGGCGATGCCATCGCGATAGTGGGCGAGAGCGGTTCTGGTAAAACCAGCCTAATGAAGACGATTTTAGGTCTGAACCGGCCCATCAAGGGAGACATCATTTTTGATGGGCAGAAATTCAGCGAGTTAAGTCCTCGTGAAATCCGGGAGTACCGTTCGAAGATCGGTTTCGTCCAGCAGGACCCCTATGGCGCGCTGCCGCCGTTCATGAGCGTTCAGCGCATCCTGGCGGAACCGTTGGTTATTAACGGGTTCAAAGATCCGGCAGAACGGGAAGAACGAATCCGAAGAGTGATGGATGAGGTTAAACTTAACCCGGTTGATGACTTCATTGATAAATTCCCTCACATGTTAAGCGGCGGGCAGCAGCAACGCGTGGTCATAGCTCGAGCCATGATCCTGGAACCTAAGCTCATCGTAGCAGATGAGCCGGTTTCGATGTTGGATGCCTCTGTCCGGGTAGAAATTTTGAAACTGCTGGAGAACTTACAGCAAACCCATGATCTGGCTGTGATTTACATCACCCACGATCTTTCGACAGTGCGTTACTTCTCAGAGCGCATCTTTGTAATGTATGCTGGTAAGTTGATTGAAAAATCAGAAGTAGATGGCATTTTATACAACCATCTCCACCCATATACAGACGCATTGCTCCAGGGGACATCTGAACCGGATGCAGCAAATGCGCATAAGTTCAAAGAAGTGCCGCCCGGAGAGCCCCCCAGTTTAGTAAATCCTCCTGAGGGGTGTTGTTTCCACCCTCGTTGTCCGAAAATAATGGATGGATTGTGCAATGTAGAAGAACCACCCGAATTTGAACCATCAGAGCCAGGCCATGTGACAACTTGCTGGTTGTATAGTGATAAGGCAAAAGCGTATGGAGCGGCCTAAGCTACTAATCATCATCGGGTTCTTTTTGGTTCTATTTGGCTTTGTCGCCCCATTCTTGATCATCTTGGGTGTGTTAGAGTCAACCTTTCTTCTCAATTTTGTCTCCTATGCCGCCTCCGTCGGCGGGCTTTTTATGGGGATCATTGGAACAGCCTGGTATTCTCGGGTCAATCGGGGCTGCAACAAATAGTCCCACAGACTGCCGCCAGCCCTACCGAGTGGAGTAATCCCAATCGGTAGGGCTGTTTTGTTCATAGCGGGGATTTGAAATTGGTTTGTGATATTTATTGGCTTTTTTTTTGGATAGTTCCAGGATTATTTAGTAGTGATTTCTTTGAACCTGGGTAAATGGCGAAGAGTACTAATGTCAAATCTATTTTTGTTCGTCGACATTAACTTTCATAAATCTCATTCAAAGCGCATAGAACTCCAAACTTTTCATATCAGTTTCCTGGGCGACTTTTTGTTAGGTTGTTTGTGTTCAATGATCTTTTGGCTGCGATTTTATTAGCCCGTCCAGGAAACTGCTGCTATACATTGGGCGTGTGTATTCCATGTGCCGATTAGATACAGACAACACTGTATCGACTTTGGGTAATGGTTACATGTTGACTGATAGCTTCACGAAGTGACTGGGCCATCAGCAATTCGTGGGGGAAATTGCTCAAAAAGTGGCCTTTTGGGCAGCATTTTCCCTAAAAATTGGGCCTTTCTGCGCCAAAGTGGGGCCATTCTCCCTTACCGCCTTTGTGTATCCACAGTCCATCAGTCAACATGTAACCACTACCGCCCAATATCCCGATATTAATTGAACCCATTCCACTGTTTGGAAGTATTACAGGTATGTTTACTCGCGAAGAGCCTAAAAGATCAATACGACTTAAATCTCCGATTGTTCCGATCCTGGTTGTTATCATATTGGGGATCCAATTATTATTTCCTTATAAAAGTTGGGTGATCTTGTTATCTGGTTTTGGGGGGATGTGGTTGGTCAGCTACATCTGGGCGCGTTCTTTGATGAGCGGATTGCGAATTGATAGAGAAATGCGCTTTGGGTGGAAACAAGTGGGTGACCGACTCCGGGAACGGGTTTTATTGGAGAACAACAGTTGGGTGCCCAGCCTTTGGGTTAAAGTCGATGATCACTCCGACATGCAAGAATATGAAATTAGCTCCATAACAGATGTGCGGGGTTGGCGTTACCAGAACTGGCACACCCAAGGGATTTGTAATCACCGCGGTCTTTTTACCATTGGGCCAGTAACCTTAGAAACTGAAGACCCCTTTGGAATCTATAAGGTTAGCATAGATTATACCGATTCAGTAAACATGATGGTTGTCCCCCCTGTCATTGCTCTCCCAGAGATCGACATTGCTTCTGGAGGCCGGGTGGGTGAGGGGCGTTCAGCAGCCAAAGGTGTCAAACAGGCTGTTGGTACCGTGGGAGTCCGAGAATATATCCCTGGTGACAGTTTGCGGTGGCTTCACTGGCCGACAATAGCCCGGACGGGGAAACTCTATGTTCATCTATTCGACAACGAACCATCGAGTGATTGGTGGGTCTTGTTGGACTTGGATGAACAAGTTCAAGTTGGGGAGGGCCATTGTTCTACCGAAGAACACGGCGTGATGTTGGCGGCTTCTCTTGTCAATCGCGGCCTCCAGTTGGGGAAACATGTTGGTTTGATCACCCATGGTGGCGAACTGGTCTGGCACTCGCCCAATATGGGCGACGCACACCTTTGGTCGATTCTCCGGTCCTTGGCGACGATCCGCCCTGGCGGACCACCCCTCGAGCAGATCTTGCAGCGCATGAAGTCATCCTTGGGGCGTAACTCGAGCCTGATCATTATCACCCCAAATCTGACCCCGGGGTGGATAAGTGCCCTGGAAATGCTCAGGCGATTAGGCATCATACCTACCGTTTTGCTTTTGGATCCGGTTTCCTTCGGTGGTGAGGGCAGTGTTGACCTGGTTTGCAATCGTCTCCGAAAATTGGAGATCACCCATCATATAATACCGTCCGATCTTCTAGACCGCCCTCAAAAACAAACCAAAAATGAGTGGGAATGGCTGACTTCCAACCAATCGACCGGGGATAAATTGATCGCTTGGGATATTTTCTGGCAGAAGGCAAAGCGAGTCTTACGGACCTGGGGGTTGATCTTTCTCTTCTATAATGTGTTCGCCAACCTGCTGGATGGTGCTGTCCGAGGTTTAGAAATTGGCCTGATCTGGTTTTTGATCGGAGGAGGGTTGACCGTTGGCGGTACGTTGGTATTTTCGAAGTTGCGGGGTTGGCTCGTTGGCATACTGGGCGGGTTACTGGGTATTGTTTTCGCGATCTTGCGGGTGGGAAGCCTGAGCAACAAAGTATTTGACGCTTTTGTCCGTATATTTCGATTGCTGCCAGATGTATTCTCATGGGCATATCGCTCGGCAGATGTCCCCGATTACCAGCCTTTAATGCTCCGATTGAATGAGATCTGGTCTGATGGAAGCGTCATCTGGGTTCGTTTTTGGGAATGGGGAAGCAACCTGCTTCGTGGGCAGTCTTTTTATGATCCGGTGGCGATTACCTTTTTGTGGAGTGTGGCTATCTGGGGTGCCGTCATCTGGTCCGTATGGCAAATTATTCGGAAAAGCGAACCGCTATCAGGAGTCCTTCCACCACTGGCCCTGGTTGCGATCACCGTGGCTGTGGTTGGGAAGACAGCTTACGATCTGGTTTTCATGCTGGGAGCAACACTGGTATTAATGGTACTCATCCATCATGATGCGCGCGAGCGCTTGTGGTTGGCTAACCAGTTGAGTTTCATCTCTGGAATTCGCAAGAATGTTTTGATTGCCTCAATAGCACTTAGTGTTGGGCTGATGGTGTTTTCATTGATCACTCCATCCGTTTCAATCGAGACGATTGCCGATTACGCTCGAAGCTTATCTGGGGAAAGCGCTGGAGATGAAACAGGTATTGCCCAATCTTTTGGATTCGAGTCTCAATCGGGCGAGGGTCCCGTTGATGCTCTCGTCGCAGCCCGGGCGGGAGGTCTGCCAAATGAACACCTGATCGGGTCTGGTTCAGAATTATCTGATCAGGTGGTCATGGTTGTAAAAATTGAATCGCCAAAATCAGATTATTTCGATACGCCTATATATTTGCGCAATCTGGTCTATGATAAATATACAGGCAGGGGATGGGAATCTCGCAGTACTGAAATCGCGACCTATTCAGCCGGAGAAGAATTGCTGCCCAACAAGCCTGGAAATGGATTTCCTGTTCGCCAGCAGGTACAATTTGTCGAGGATTTGGGGGGATTCATGTACGCCACTGGTATTCCCAACAGCGCAGACCAGGATTTCAGGGTAGCCTGGCGGGTTAAGGATTATCAAAATGGTATATATGATATTCTTGGGGCCACGGTTGATGGTGACAAGTACCGGGTTGATTCCTTTGTGCAGATGCACAGTGTGGATGAATTACGCGCAGCGGGTCAAGTATATCCAGATTGGATACGTGAAAGGTATATCTGGCTGCCATCCACAGTGCCTGAAGAAGTGCTTTCTTTAGCTATTGAATTGACGGCCACGGAAGCAACTCCATACGACCGTGCCGTGGCTATCGAGCGCTACTTACGGAAAATCCCATATTCTTTGAATGTATCCACAGGCCCCGCGGGTACAGATATCGTCGAATACTTCCTATTCCGTTTGAAAAAAGGGTATTGCGATTATTACGCAACATCGATGGTTGTTTTAGCTCGGGCTGCAGGTATTCCTGCTCGATATGTGGTTGGATATATTGGTGAATTCTATGACGAGACCAAAGATGTATACATCATAACCGCGGATCAATCTCATGCCTGGGCGGAAGTATATTTCCCCGGGTATGGGTGGGTGCCTTTCGAGCCAACCGGTGGCCGCCCGGCAATTGAGAGACCTTTAGAACCTCTCCCAGAATTGCCGGATGATTTCGAGTTGGACTTCGGTCCCCTCGTCCCAGATAACAGACTCTCTTTTGATAATTGGTTTTCTGTTTTTGGGATCACCCTATTTGTCGTGATCATTTTCATCCTGGCTGTGTGGCGGATTTCCGATTGGCGGTTAGGGCGAACCCATACGGATGCATTGATCCTAATCCCCAAGCTGTACAAACGCATCTATCGTTATGGAGGCTGGGCAGGGCTTCCAGTTAAGTCCGGCGATACCGCGTACCAATTTGCTGATGCCTTGATCGCATACCTGACCCAACTCGGCGCTGAAAGTTACTGGGCTGGCTGGATACTTGAAGGGGCAGGAATGATTCGCGAGATGACTGAGATCTTTGTCCAGTGCATGTTCAATCCCCTGAGGGAAGATGTCGAGCCTGGAGATATCCTTCATCTTTATATACAACTGCGTTCCCGATTGTGGTTAACCTGCCTGTTGGGAAAAGCTTATCCATATCGTATTCTAAGACCGTTTTTATGGGAGAACGTCCCCCTGCTAATTCCAGTGTCTTCGGAGGAAAGAAATGAATGATATTATGATTTTTGTGGATGTCTTAATAAAAAATATCGAGCGAGTCATTCTTGGTAAACGAGGTGTTGTGGAGCTCGCCATCGTCAGTTTACTGAGCCAGGGCCATCTCTTGATCGATGATGTGCCTGGTGTTGGGAAGACAATGTTGGCGCGGAGTCTAGCGCAGTCAATCGGGTGTTCCTTTGGGCGCATACAATTCACCCCAGATATGCTCCCTAGTGATGTGACGGGTGTATCCATATACAACCAGGCAATAAAAAAATTCGAATTTCGTCCTGGGCCAATCATGTCTGAAGTTGTTTTGGCGGATGAGATCAACCGCGCGACACCAAAAACCCAATCTGCCTTGCTGGAGGCAATGCAAGAGCGGCAGGTAACAGTCGATGGCGTCACGCACATCCTACCCCCATTATTCATCGTTTTAGCCACACAAAACCCAATCGAGTATGAAGGGACATTCCGTCTGCCAGAGGCTCAATTAGATCGTTTCCTTATGCGGATTGATATCGGGTACCCAAGCAAAGAAGATGAAAAGGATGTTTTGAGTAACCAGCAATTTCGTCACCCTATTGATGAACTGAATCCGGTGGTGTCTGTTGACGAGGTGCTTGAGGCCCAACAAGCGGTTCGTAAGGTCCATGTTGCTGAGCCTGTCAAGGATTACATTGTTGAATTAGTCCGAAAAACCCGCCAGCACCCCGATTCCTATTTGGGAGCCAGCCCGAGAGGCAGCCTGGGTTTATTCAGGGCCAGCCAGGTTCGGGCAGCAATGTTGGGCCGTGCTTTTGTCATTCCAGATGATGTCAAAGCCCTCGCCAGTTCCGTTCTAAGCCATCGAATGATCCTGGCACCAGGAGCACATTTACAAGATATAGATGAAAATAACATCTTAAATGAAATTCTGGAACGGTTGCCAGTTCCGGGGATGAATCTGCAACCCAAATAAGGGCCATCAAAGGCGGACACAAGCAGGTTCAAGATATCTTTATGTTTTATTCCCCTCCAAAGATGAGAAACGGAGAGGGTTTCTGGACGGCCACGCCATGTACACTCCTTCGAACACTTTGTTTTAGGGAAATGCAGCCTCAAAAACATGTTTCTTGCCTCAGTCCTATATTTGTAAGCCCTTGACCATTTGATTGAAATCATGTAGCATACCTCCGCCGCTATTCAGTAAAAACCCTAACGCAAAGAGAAATCCTTCAATGACCAAACAGCATCTTTTTTTTGTTGCCATCTTAGTAATAGTTAGTATTACGGGGGCCTGTAAAACTAAAGAACCTGAGACCATCGTTGAGACTGTGATCGTAGAGAAAGAGGGTGAGACGATTGTTGAGACTGTGGTGGCTACAGTTGAAGCCACAGAAGAAATTGCAGTTGATGAGTGTTGTGATATCTATCGTATCGGTATCTTGGAAGAGCCGGTTTCTCTAAATTATTGGAATTATCTAGGTGCTGGAAGTTCTGTATGGACTCGCTATGTAGTTTTAGATGATACCGCCCACCTCTTTGACCTCTCTGATAAACGTTTCCAGTTCATCCCATCTCTGGCGAAGGATATTCCGACACCGGTTGAGAACAGTGATGGTTCTTGGAGTGTTACGGTTGAAATGGTCGATGAGGCGATCTGGAGTGATGGTGAACCAATTACAGCCCATGATGTTGTCTTTACCCACAACGTTTGCAAAGACCTAATATTAACATGGAATTGGCCAACTTATTGCTCGCCAGGTGGCGCTGACGTGGTTGCAGAAGCGATAGAGGATTTTACTGTGCAATACACTTACCTTAACCAAACGCCAAGTTTGAGTAACTGGCAATTTGGTGTCGCAATGGCCCCGATTTTGCCAAAACATTTTTGGGCAAAGATTGTTGCAGAGGCTAGTGGTTTTATTGAAAATATAGAAATCCCCGAAATAGATCGTCCAGAAAACTGTAAAACCGGAGACCTTATCGGTTGCGATTCTTGGGCTGCTTATGATGATGCATATAGTCAAGCCCAACACACTTTGTATCAAGCTGATGCACTCGATCAACCTGTAGCTGGCGGTTACATTATTGAAGACTGGGAACCTGGCCAATTTATTCGACTCACAGCAAATGAGCAATACTACTTCAGAGGTGCTGAAATCATTGAGTATGAGGATGGCACCTGGCTGCGCATCATGCCTGATGGCACTCAATACCAGTTCTACGGGGATGCTGAGGGCGATGAAACCCTACATTATACCGTCGGTCCTTACAATCCTGAGATAGAATTCTCCATCTACAATTCTCAGGAAGCGGCTTTTTTGGCTTTGTCCGTCGGTGAAATTGATTATGTTCTCAATCCTCTACCTCTTACCCGTGATTTGCGCGAGCGAGTTCTGAAAAACGAAGACATCAAAACCTATGTCAATGCTGACTACGACATGTATTATTTAGCATTTAACATGATGAAATACCCGATGTCAGAACATGAATTTCGACAAGCCTTTGAAATTATCATTGATAGAGATTTTGTGATTAATCAAGTATTAGGAGGCGTGGTTAATCCTTTGTATTCCACTATGCCGCCAGGGAATCAGTTTTGGCACAATCCCAATATTCTTGAGCAGTACGTTGGTTTAAACCGCGCCGAGCGTATCGATGTAGCTGTGCAGGTGCTGAAGCAAGCTGGATGGAGTTGGGAAAATGAACCTTACTGGGATGATTTTATACAAGCTGTGGTGCCCGGTGATGGCTTGGTGATGCCTGACGGCGAACCCATGCCTGAGTTGACTCTCCTCGGTCCAGGTCCAGCTTTCGACCCCATCCGCGCTACTATTAATCAGTGGATTTCCGAGTGGGCTCGTGAGTTGGGTATGCCCGTGAAGTCTGAGATGACAGGACGGAATGCCATTTTGGATGCCGTTTTCATTGC
Organism: Chloroflexota bacterium; assembly: GCA_043818215.1. Taxonomy (GTDB): domain Bacteria; phylum Chloroflexota; class Anaerolineae; order Anaerolineales; family UBA11858; genus JBDRGC01. The sequence continues at coordinate 17,226 of JBDRGC010000243.1, forward strand.
AGCGGACTACGATATGTATATTTATGGATGGGGTCTGGGCCAGGTGGCTTTTCCTGCATACTTTGAGGAATTTTGGCACAGCCGCAATTGCACTTTTGAGACCGGCAATAAAAACACAACTTGTTTCAAGAATACGGAGTACGATGTTCTGGTGGACGAGTTTATGATCACTGGCGACATTGAACGGGCTCAAGAATTAGTCTACCAAATGCAGGTTTTATTGGCTGATCAGCGTCCTTTTATTCCACTATACTCCGAGCAAGTACATGATTTTGCTCGTGAACATGTGATTTTTCCCTACACTGAAATATTGGATGGTATCGAGTCCCAGGCCGGTATGCAGACCGCCACACAGGTTCTGTTCAAATAATCCTGGCTCTCTCCTACTCTCAAATCATGATACAATATTTCCCGTCATGACAACTTATCGAATCCTCATCGTAGATGACCAGCCGGAAGTGAGGCGTGTGCTGAGTGCGGCAGTGGAGACGCTTGGCCCGGAATTCAAGGTGGCCGTTGTTCCCTCAGGCGAAGAGGCCTTTTTAGAAATCCATAGCCAACCATTCGATCTTATGGTCTGCGATATCATCCTTCCGGGGATTTCTGGGCTAGAGTTGTTACGTAAGGCTAAAACCCGCCACCCAGACATGAAAATTATTCTGGTCACAGGAGGAATTGACCGGCAGCTAAGACGAGATGTTGCCGACGCGGGTGCTGACGCATTTTTTCTGAAACCGCTAGACACTGCTGACTTTCTGGATGCAGTTGAGCGCTGCTTGGGGTTGGTTAAATCGACTGCCTACGACCAGGGTTTGCTGGGCGTGGAGAAGCCTACTGAAAATGTGTCTGACCGGCTTGCAAGTTTGCGCAAGGAGTTGGATGCAATTTCTGCCGTGTTGTTGGATGACAGTGGGCGAGTTCTAGCTCGAGCCGGCGATTTACCGGACGCATCGGTCGAATCAGCATTGATACCCTCATTAATGGCCTCATTTAGCGCCAGTGCGAGAGTCGCTCGCTTTTTAGGGGCCAACCCCCCAAACGATTTATCACATTTCTCAGGCCCTAAGTATGATCTCTTTCTGGCACATGTGGGCGAAACTTGTGCTTTGTTAGTGGTTATCAATCCAGTAGACATAGATGGTGAGATCATCTCCCTCGTCCGTACAGTTTATTCTGGAGTGCGAGATCTGCTCGTCACCCTTCAACATCTGGGTGTCCATTTGAAATCTGATGACCAACTTCATCCTGTGGAACCTGAGGCTGACACCACTGAAGAAGAAGCTCCTATTCTGGATGCCCTCTTCCAGAATGCCGCTTCCGAAGTACTTAAAACTGATGAAATTGATACCTTTTGGAGCGAGGTAGCAGAAGGCGAGACTGCCAACCAGGTTGCCAGTGCAGACGCTCTCTCGTATGATCAGGCACGTCAATTGGGTTTGACTCCAGAAGATGATGGCGATTAGCCATTGCCAGTCTGGATAGGCTTATGATAGAATTCAACCCGCTTGGTTAAGCCAGGCACTTTGTAGGGGAGTGGTGCAACGGCAGCACAGCAGTCTTTGGAACTGTTGATCCTGGTTCGAATCCGGGCTCCCCTGCCTGACATTCTTTTGTGATGAAACTTGTAGTTGACGAAGACCCACACTTAGTTAATCAATCGAATACTCTTTGCACAAACGAGCCTCGCGTTAGTGTTATAACCATGCGATGCTCGTTTTGTATTTGGAGAGGACTTACGCAGTTGATCCCAGATTAACCGCAGAGTGCGCGAAGATCGCAGAGAAAATTAAGAAAAACAGTGAAAGACTCTGCGTTCTTTGCGAAGCATACCCGAAGGGTGCAGCGTACTCCGCGGTAAATAGAACGGGAGCATTTCAAGTGCGTAACTCCTAACCCGGACGAGCCGGAACCAAGGATTACACTGATTTTCACGGGTTTTCTTTTTGTTTTTTCCGTGCAATCCGTGACATCGTGCCCTTTGGGGAAATCTGTGGTTAATTTACTTGTTTTTGCACAGCATACCCTACGTTATTGTGCAAGGACTCAACTACTAAGACCATA
>JBDRGC010000244.1:0-3526 GCA_043818215.1 Chloroflexota bacterium
CGAGTCAAGTCCCTCGTAATCTAATTTATCCAAATACTCAACGGTAGTGTTGAGTTCCTTAAAAAATCCGTCAATCTGCTCCTGATTGCCACTAAAAATTTGATGGACTTTAGCCATGATTATGCGCCTAATACCTGCTTCCCGGCCATTTCCGACTGGCATTTCAGACTTTTCTTCGTCTACCGAAGAAAGAATTGACAAGTGCTCTCCAAATCGGACCTTGATTGGTTCATTTTCCATCATATTAGTGAGTATCTGCCTCTGCTCTTGCAGTTGTCCCTTGGACAGATCTTTCATTGACTTAACGCCATATTTATTATGGCAATATGTTTTATACTTGGCATCATACCCCTTGGGTAAATCCAGCCCGTTGAACCACGTGAACAGGTTAGCCAATGTCGGAGCATGTATACCACGCTCCTGTTGACCGTTGTCTCCGTTACCCCTAGGCTTGTCTGCTGCCTGTTTTGATGCCTGTGAATGTTCCTGCTGCTGGAAAAACTCGGCGTCCTTCCTGGCAGCATCATCTTCGCCTTGATGAGTGGCCTGATGCTGTCCCTTGTTGGCTTGATCTACCAATGGCCGAAAAGATTCATAAGATAATCCCTCATGCCGAGATCCAACCGGGAAATGATCTGAACGATCCTTTTCGAAAATAGCAACCCTCTTGCCTTTATCAACTTCAAGCCGAAAAACAATATCAGGGAGATAAGGAGTGGATTTTTCAGCATCCATCTTAACACCCTTCTTTACCATTTCATTGCCATTACCATCATACTCATCTTTCATCCTGCCAACCATGATCACATGCATGGGCAGGTTAACGAGCTTTGTCATAAGCATGGAATAAAACCTCTTTATCTGCCCCCAATCACCAACGTTAAAAATAGTTTTTTCTGCCCCAGAAACAGCCTTATTGATATCCTTGGCCTTAAACTCAAGCCGTCCATCCTGAAGGGCAGACCAAACCACGGTAATAGGATCAATAACCAAGGTCTGAAAATCATGTTGACCAGTGCCAAGAAAATTTACGGCATCCAGGATTTCGGCAAAACTCTTGGTATCAAGCACTGAAAAATCAAACCGATCACCGTAAAAATCAGTCCCTCCCTCGAGATCTATAACCGCAGGTTTTGGGAACCCAAGAGCAAAAAAAGTCTTGCCTACTCCTGGCCCACCGTACAAACTGATTTTTAAATGCTTCTTCTTTGTTGAAGCCTTAACGAATGGATTCTTAACCATTTTTTTTCTCCCTTGTTGCGGCCATTCTTCTCCGCCGCCTATCCAAAGCTAATCCATCAGCTTGTCTTTGTGCCCATAGACTTGCAGGCTCATTTTCTCGTGCCGTTTCCATCGTAATATCGAGCAATACTCCCTCATATCGAGGAATAGTTTCGATAGGCGGCGGAGTAAATAAAGCTTGCTCCAATTCTGCTATTGATGGTGGATTATTTTCCCAATCCCATGCCATGCGCTACTCCTTGACAACCCGCTCAGGCTTTGTTATCCTGAGCGGGATAGTTATACCTGCGCCAGGTTAATCTTCTCAGGGTTTCGCCCGGCGTACCGTTTTCTTGCCCTCAGGTAGCCGCATCACAGTCGCCTCGTCTCCACCGATTGGCCGATCAATAATCAATGAAATCACCCGGCCCTGAAATTTAGTTTTGATTGCCAGCTTTACAATTTTTCCACCCTTGACAATACTTGCAGACTGATCACTTATGCACATCGCTTAATCTCCTCCAGTGTAACCTCGATTAACTTTGGCCTTGCCGCCCAGTTAGCTTTCAACCGTTCAGAAAACCTCAAGCCACTGGCTCTATCTCCCCATCCAGCCAAAGTCTTGAGTATCTTCCGCCTGCCTCCCTCTGCTGACACAGGCACTCCGTCAAGCATTGCGTCAACCTGGAATATCCTGCCAGGGTTACGAGGCTGCCTATAAATATCCTTGTGGCTGTAAACCATGCCGACAATCCTGTTATTGTTGACTACTGCTCGCATGGTGCCCTCCAATCGTCATGGCCAGGCTCATGGCCATGCTCAGAAGATGATTACGCCGATTGACCATTTTGGCAACCATCAGCCTGATTGCCTCATTATTATACTCCCAGCGAATCCTGCCTAACTCCTCCGCCGATGCCCCTCGTTTAACAGATGCTTCAAGCTCTCCATACATTTCCCGGTCAAGATAGCTCATACCCCCTCCTTTTATCCTGGCGGGGAGGTTCGGGACTCCCCGCCGTTTTTGTGGACTGCTGAAACTCGATTGCAAATTCTCCGGTCATGGTGGCCGGTCCCCTGATCTTACAAAGGGTGTCTGCCCTGCGAGAACCTTCACATGACACCTCCCCGGTAACCGCTAATCGATAAACTCAGATTTGACACTCCCACGGCTGAAGCAGGTGGGATTCTACGCGACCGGCAGGGAAGCGGTATAGAGCAACGATACTCACCGCTACCGGGGCAACTTTACGCATCAGTTCTGCCCAAACTGTCTCGTTGTAATCTAAAAACGGCACGATTCATCCCACGACTAAAGTCGTGGGTTTTCTCGGAGGAATTTTATAATGCCCCCTTACGCTATAATAACTCCTCTTAACCGCATCCCTGTTCATTGTTTTAGCTCGTTGACATTTGCACGGATAGCACAAATGACCAATCATTTTTTCGTACTTAGTAACCTCGATTCTGTTATATTGCTTGACTTTCCAGTCAACCAATATTGTTTCAATTGGCGGAAATATTGGATTCCCGCATGCACAATATTTAATCCTTGGCCTTCTCACTTCTTTCCTCCCTACGCAAAAACCGCTTGGCCTACCTGTTGCCTCTGTATTTTTGCTTTTTCAGACTCGATCTCTGCCCTATGCTTTTCCAAAATCTCATTCCAGAGCAGATTGTCAACCGGCTTAGGGCTAACTGGACTATTACTCGCTACAATCTGACCAGCATACCAGACAGTTGTTATACAAAGCTGATCAATCGTCACAACAGCCAAACCGTCCCTTTCCCATTTCCAGGCAGTCAAAGAATCGGTCCCGGTTTCATCATCCTTGACGACAATCTTACTTCCGAGTCTGGCAAGCGTATCGAGGAATTGAAATCGCTCATCGAGGATTGATTTCATCCATTCATCGAATGGAAGGTCGTTAAGTGCCGTGTATTCAGTTTACATACAGCACCCTCACTGCCTTCCCTGAAAGAATCGCAAACGGCATTTCGCAGCCGTCATACGTCATGCTCATAAATACTTCGGCTGGCCCGACAAACATGCCCTCCATCATCATGGCCACCTGAAGCGCATCTTCAGGCTCCGTACGAATTTCAGCTATGGGATGATTACCTGCAATCGCCCTGACTGCGATCTTCTCCATGTTTTCTCCCTCCTGTTTACCCAGCTTTGTTTAGCTCAACCGGCCTCATTGCCGGTAGTATCCCAGGCTGCTAGGTGCCATCAGCTCAACGGAAGTCAGCACCACGCGCTATCTCCTTCCTACCCCGTTGATTTACGGCCAGGCTCTTCACC
>JBDRGC010000245.1:0-3607 GCA_043818215.1 Chloroflexota bacterium
CTTTTCACTGTTAAGGTACTAAACACATCGAGGACAAAATGGATTATCGAAAAATCTCTATGACAGCCCAAAAATACATCGCTCTGGTGGCTCACGACAATATGAAAGACGACTTAATCGAGTGGGCGCGCTTCAACCGCGAATTATTAGCCCGGCACCATTTGTACGCCACTGGCACTACCGGCAGCGTTATCGAAAAGGAACTGGATTTACCCATCAAAAAGCTATTGAGCGGCCCCATCGGTGGCGACCAGCAAATCGGCGCTAAGATCGCCGAGGGGGAGATCAACTTGATGATTTTCTTCTGGGACCCCCTGGAACCCCAGCCACATGATCCCGATGTCAAAGCCTTGTTACGGATTGCCCAGGTGTGGAATATCCCCGTGGCGACCAATCGTTCCTCAGCGGATTTCATTATCGCCTCGCCTCTGATGAATGAGTCTTACGAGCGGTTAGTCCCCGTGTACAAAAGGACGTTCGCAAGTTGAAGTACACTCTATAGAACGCGGACACTTGTACCTGCGCCACACCTGCACTTGCCGCAGGTGCAAGTGTGGCGGAGGTGCAAGTGTCCGCGTCTCATAAAATGGTGCTTTCGCTTTGCACGCCTGCGGCAAAGTAGTACGATTTTGGAAAATCGTACTACAATGTAATCATGTCAAAACAAATTTTTTCCCTTTCCACCCCTTTGCTCAACGCCGCTGGGATTTTGGGATTCGCCCCGGACGCGCGCTCGCCCGTAGATATGGCGCGGCTTGGGGCCTTCGTAACCAACCCGGTCAGTCGGGCAGCACGCACACCGGCCCGCGGGGAGCGGTATATCCCATATCCCGGCGGGTTTTTGCTGCACACCGGACTGCCCAATCCGGGGTTGAACGCCGTTATCCGCCTCTACAAGACACGATGGGCACGCTCGCCCCTGCCGGTGATCGTACATTTGCTGGCGCAGGAGGCGGCCTCGCTGAGGAAAATGGTCGAACAACTGGAAGATGTCGAGGGGGTGATGGGTGTCGAGATTGGCTTGCCCCCGGATGGCGACGCAGACCTGGCTTACGGATTGGCTGCCGCGGCCGTCGGCGAATTACCCGTGATCGTGCGGGTTCCCTTCAAGTGTTGCGCTGAGATTGCAGAGGCGGTGGCAGAGACCGGGGTCAGCGCAGTCAGCCTAGCCGCGCCACGCGGCACTCTCACGGGGCAAGATGGCAATCTGGTTTCGGGGCGGCTGTACGGGCCGGCGGTGTTCGCGCTGGCTCTCGGGGCGGTGCGCAAATTGGCAGGGCTGGGAATCCCACTCATCGGCGCGGGCGGGGTCTATCGTCAAGCAGATGTGGATGCTATGCTGGCTGCCGGGGCTATGGCAGTGCAATTAGATGCGGTTTTGTGGAGAGGGGGTTTTTAGACGCCGTAAAGTGAAAAAACGCAGTACGGCAAAAGTCGACAGGATGCTTACACCCGTGAAACGTGAAAACGTGACACTTGCGCTGGAACGCACATCGTCCCGGCGATCTTCCGGGATACCTATCCCGGCGATCTTCCGGGAGTGCAGGTGGACGTGACATGTTTATATCGAAGACTTCACGTTTCCCACTCCGCTGCGCTTCGGGGACTTCGTCACGCCTCTCGTTTCACGGCGCATTTACCGTTCCCGGGTGACTTTTGCACTATTGCGAAAGTAGGCTCTTATTCTGAAGATGCGCAGCGAAAACCCAGGTTGAAGTACCAATAATTTGGAACTGAGCGGTAACGAACAGATGAACGCATCCACCAATACCCGTCGTTCCACGCCCCACCGCGCCAGCTCCGCTCTCCACTTGCATCCGGGTCCTCCCGCCCATCGGTGGGATCATAGGGGTAGGGTTGGATAAGAGTACCGGTCCATTCCCACACATTACCAGACATATCCATGACCCCATAGGGGCTGGCGCCGGCGGGATAGCTTCCGACCGGGGCTGTATCTGGATAGCCGTCATCATAGATGGGGTTGGCCCAGCTTCTAGGGCAATCTACATCGCATAAGTTGGCTCGCTCTCCGCTATATGTCTCGTTCCCCCAGGGGTATTTGCGTCCATCCGTACCGCGGGCGGCCTTTTCCCATTCCGCCTCGGTTAGCAGCCTTCTGCCGGCCCATTCGCAGTAGGTCCCCGCCATAGCCCATTTCACCCAGATGACAGGATAATTCGAATATTCCGGGGTACCATAGTATTCAGCGCGCGTAGATGAGCCGAATGTAAAGGGGGGCTGGCAAACGCCAGTATCTACGCAGAGCGCATATTGGCCGGTGGTTACCTCGTATTTGTCAATCCAATACTCATCCAGATACACCGTGTTGACAGGGATTTCGGGATAGGCGCGTCCATTTTCAATGACTATCTTGGCTTCTATGTCGGTTGACCCCATATTGAATTCGCCAGCGGGAATATAGATCTGTACCATCTGATCAACTTCGGAGATACGCGTTGCGCCCATCGCCGGCAGATCTGTGGCAACTAGTGTTGGTACGGCAGTTGCTGAAGGGAGTATTGTTGGGTCAGTTGGTGTTGGCGTATTGGTAGGTTCAGGTGTAAAAGTTAGTGCTGCCCCAGGCGTATCTGTGGGAACTGATGTATTAATTGCCGTTAAAACTGGCGTCTTGAATGGTTCAATAGTGGAGTCTAGCTTTAGAGCATTGCAAGCACTTAAAATTGTCCCAAACATAAGGATAGTTATAAGCCATATAATGTCTTTTCTCATAGTTCTTTTCCTAATTTTTATTGCTAGACCTATCCCTGAATAAAATGGCAGTACATTTTTGTACACGGATCACACGGATTTGACGGATTTTATGTAATCCAACAGATAAGAATCCGTGTTATCCGCATAATCCGTGTACAAATATCTTGTTGATCTTATTGAGGAACAACTCTAATAATGCTTAGTATTTCCGTTTGAGTAAGCCACCCAAAACGGTTGCTTCACACATTTGATGTATTAGCTCCTGAGGCGGCGAAAATTGAAGCCAGGTCTGGCAAAGTGAAAATGGATTCCAGGCTTCAGCCAGTTCTGCGTTGAAATGTCTGCTAAAGTCTCGATTCCTTTTCACACAACTAAAGTTCGCCAAGTATATCACCAGATGCAAGGGATGGGTCTAACGGTTTGCGTTACTGGCAGGTGGGTGGGCGTGGACAATGCTTGGGAGCAGGAAAAACTCGACGCCAGAAAAATGCTTGAAAATGGCGGCGAAGCCCACCTGTCCAGTGCATCTAAGATGACGGCTTGCCATCATTTTATACGAGAGAACGTCGGTGACGTTCTGAGAACTAATAAATACGGGCACTCACCGTCATTTTACACAAGGAAACCAGTGCTATACTGGAGATGGCATGAAAGGCTAAAGCCCGTACAAAAGCATTGGAGATGACCTTCATGGTCTCCCGCTGAGAACTCTGGGATGCGGCAATACGATTTACTCACTGGTGGCGAGGGTGGTCGACCCCGATTAGGAAGCTGTAACTACTGAGAGCCGTGCCATTCATGTTCCACGCTCAATTTACTCTTTTGCGTAGAGCTGTTGGAAAGTAAGGACGGCAGCTCTTTTTTAGGTTAATTATGGAATGAAAAAACACTCCAA
>JBDRGC010000246.1:0-10846 GCA_043818215.1 Chloroflexota bacterium
TAGCGTCAAGTATCAGTACTACCTCAAAGCTTTGACCCGTCATTTCCATGTGGCTGGCGTGTTCGATACCTCGTTACGGGGTATCCCGCGTCTGATGAATGCTCTGCAAGTTGCCCGCCCCAACATGCAATACTGGAAGCAGCGCCTTTATATGAATGTACCGGCTTTTCGTCTTTGCTCCCGCCGGGCGGCGAATTACGTGCGAACCTTACGCGAACCCGTAGATGTGATTTTGCAAGATGGTGTCCTATTCGATGCTCACTGGGAGGCACTTGATATTCCCAGCGTAATATATACGGATTACACGGCGCGTCTCTCTGCCCGCCAACCGGTAGCTGGCCGCTCGCCATTCACCCCCCGCGAGTTTGAAGAATGGGTCTGGCTAGAAACTCAGGCTATGCAAAGAGCAGCCCATATATTAACCTGGAGTGATTTTGTGCGCCGGTCAGTGATCAGAGATTACAATATACCCTCGGAGCGCGTGACTGCGGTAGGAGGCGGTGTCAACTTTACTCGTTTGCCGGAGGTTGCGCCTCGTCCTCGCAGGATGCCGTCGACTGCACTTTTCATCGGGGCAGACCTGCATCGCAAAGGCGGCGATTTGGTATTGCAGGCCTTCGAACGCCTCCGCAGACGAGTTCCGGCAGCCCGTTTGGTGTTGATCACTGCATCGCCTATCCCTGCCGGGTTGTCTTTGGAGGGTGTCACGCTGCATTCGCCTATTTGGGATCGAGATGCCATCAGCGACCTCTACCAACAGGCTGATCTTTTTGTGTTGCCATCCCGCTTAGAAACCTGGGGCGATGTTATACTCGAAGCCATGGCTTACGAGTTACCCTGTATTGGGGTCGCTGGACAGCCAATGGAAGAGATCATCGTTCATGAGAAGACCGGTTTACTGGTACCCCCGGAAGATATAGAGGCATTGGCTGCTGCAATGTTGCGCTTGTTCGAAAACCCAAAGCTATGCCGGGCGTGGGGACGGGCAGGACGTACTCGACTTGAAGACCAATATACTTGGAAGCAAGTTGTCAATCGTATGGCCCCGGTTATTCGGACCGCAAGTGTGAAACACAATTCTCTACCATACACAATATGTGTAGATTGATAATCTCCCTCTACCCGTGGGCGTACCCTGCTGGTATGATAGGGTTAGGGTGAGGGAAAACGCAGTCCACTTGCCTCCCCCATTAATAAGATGATACTAAAATAGTTATCTAAAGGAGAATCTATCATGCGTAAAAACCTGGTCTATGCACTCATCTTTTGCAGTATCCTGATCTTAGGGCTTGGCATTGCTGTTAGCAATGTCCAGGCTCAAGATAATCCTCCGGCACCTTCTGGGGATGTCGTATTGTTTGGTGGAAAACCAGACGCTCCATTGGTCGAAGAAATAGGAGATGTCATCTTTTTTAAGGTGCTTAATGTCGATGATCTCATTATGCGCGGGCCGTATGCGTCTGAACGGATTTCGTTCGGCCTGCCCGCAAACTGGAAGTTGGTTGACGGGGCACAGATACAGCTAGATATATTTACCGATTATAGTGGCGTTGGCAGTGTAACGGTGGATAGTATGGCTGGACATGGCCTGGGCGGCGCCCTGGAAGTGAGCTTCAATGGCGACCTGGTGGACATTATCTTGCTCAGTGAGGTTGGAGATCGAACGGTTAGTGTTTCCATCCCTGTCGAATCGCTAGAATCCACCCGCCGAGATGGTCTCATGGAAGTATCACTGTTTCTGGACGCAGCCCTGGACTGCGAGTTCGATCAGCAAACTCTGCTGGTCGTTCACGATACAAGCCATCTCATTCTGCCGCACGAGTCTAGACCTCCGGATACCGATCTCACCAAATTGCCGCGGCCTATTTTCCAAGATACATTCGTGCAAGAAGCGGCTGTTATACTCATCCCTGATCAACCCACCACGGGCGAACTTCAGGCAGCTCTGGCCGTCTCGGCTGGCTTTGGTCGCATGACGGGCGGTGATCTGCGGTTGTCGTTTATGCGGGCCAGCCAGCTTACCGATCAAGTGTGGGGTGCCAACCATCTAATTTTTGTCGGGCTGCCAAGTGCATTCCCGATGCTTGGCAGTGTGGCCTTGCCCGCTCCGGCCTCGGGAAGCATCTATAACGCTGCAGGTGCATCGCCAGACGATGGTATTGTTCAGATGGCTGTTTCTCCCTGGAACGGCGATAAGGTAGTGCTGGTGGTAGGCGGAAATAGTGAAGCCGGAGTCATCAAGGCCGGCCAGGCCGTCAGTACTGGCATCATTCGGGTAGGCGCACAGCCTAACCTTTCGTTGGTTGAAAGCGTTCAACCCTATGAGTATGCCAGCTTTACGGGCATGGACCGCACTCTGGCCGATCTCGGGTATGAAGGCGACACCTCTGACTATCTTGGTTTTAGTACCTTCGAGTATCTTTTTTATATTCCACCCGGACATGCCGTGGGAGTGGATGCATATTTCAACCTGGCTTTCGCACATTCCACATTGTTGGAATATACCCGTTCTGGCATGGTGGTTAATCTGAATGGGCAGCCAATTGGCAGTGTGCGCTTGAGCGATGATTCAGCTAACGGCTTCGATACGCGGATAGCGATTCCAGCGAATCTCGTTCGTGCCGGGACCAATAAAATCACCGTTGATATTAACCTGGTGCCGATCACGGTTTGTCTGGATCCGCGCCTGGCGAACTTATGGCTGAGAGTTGATTCCACCTCATTTTTCCACTTGCCGCTTAACCCCGTTGTGGACCCATCTTCGCCGGTTTTAAATTTGAATCAATATTCTGAGCCTTTTAGCCTCGATCCTCTCCTGAATACGACAGCCTTCGTGCTCGCCCCTGGGGACCCGAACGGCTGGCTGGTAGCGCTGCAAATTGCCGCTGACCTTGGAAACCAGAGTGGTATCTCTTTGGCAAATCTGATCGCTGTGTTCGATGGCGCTATACCCGATGAAGTACGCCAGATGCGAGATCTTATTATTGTCGGTCTTCCCAGCACGCTCCCGATTTTGACCGAGTTGGCAGATGTCTTGCCGGCATCGTTCGAGGCTGGCAGCGATCTGGCGATCGAGCGAAATTTGCAGGTTTCATACCGTCTCCTGCCAGGAGTCTCAGTAGGGTATCTGGAGTTGCTATCTGCCCCCTGGAATAACCAGCGCGCTGTCCTTGCTATTTTAGGGAGCACCAATCAGGGTGTGCAATGGTCTGGGAATGCACTCACAACGCCGCGTTTGAGCGGTCGTCTGACCGGCGATTTTGCAGCCATCAACAACGAGCAAGTCGTCACCACCGATACTCGCGATTACTCTGCTGGGAGTGCATTGGCCGCGATTGCTCCTGGTGGCGTTGTTCAACTTACCACAGAAACGGGAGATGCTACGTACAACCGGCCATTCTGGATTTTTCCGTTGTTGGCGGTCATCATCATCCTTGTGTTTTTGGTGATTCTGGTAGTAATGTTGAGTGGCCGCCGCCGTCGTCGGACTTAGTCAGCTAATGCCAGGTGACAGTCACTTTCGCGTAGCACCCCTTTGGGGATAAAATGACTGTCACCTCAATTTCATTAGGGTGTGTTTCATTTCATTTGAAAGCGCTGATTGAGTAGGGTGACATGTTTTTCGTCGCCCGTATACCTATGCAGGCACTGCGCACTTGCGCCGCACGCAGTGCAGGTATCGAAATCAAGCGATTTTGCTCGGTCAAAGCGACATTTCTTGGTTTCGACATCGTACCTGCGTTCGGTGCAGGTGCGCAGTGCCTGCACACTTGTCCCTTTGGGATAGGTATACGCCGGAAGAGCATTGGCTACTCAACCGACGAAATGTCTTACTTCAAATCAAATGAAACATACCCATGTCATTAAGTTAAACCATCGACGGATTATCGCGTAGCTTCCCCCCGCGGGACGGATCTGCCCGGAGCGTGCAAGAACCCCGGGTTTGCTCCTGGTGGATCCGTCCCACAAGGGGATGCTGCGCGATGATCCGCCGCCCCCACCCCTGCCTCCTTCCCCGGCAAGCAGTGTCCCAGAGACCCGCTCTAATAGGTATTCCCTTTGTCGAATAGCGTTTGGAACCAGCAGGCCTTTAATTGGCTGGCGCGTTGTGGGAGCGTACGCGTGTTACAAAAGCCAGGCAGGAATGGTGGTCAATCACTTTACGTGCTGGCTTACCACCGGGTAATTGAGCCAGACAGCCAGATGCCGGGGCTGGATATGGTTAGCGCCACCCCGGCCCAATTCGATGCCCAAATGCAGTTGCTCGCCCGGGAGTACCATCCGGTAACTGCTGAAGATGTGCTCAACGCCTTCGACCGCGGGACGCCGTTGCCGCGCTATGCTGTGCTGGTTACGGTGGATGACGGCTACCGTGATTTCCAGGATACCATTTTCCCCATCGCCAGCCGGTATGGAATCCGCCCGGTCTTGTTCGTGCCCACCCAATTTATGGGGCAGGGTTACTTTTGGTGGGACCGCCTGCCCCTTGCGTTGAGCAGCGCGCGCGTGAACGAAATAGATACCCCGGTTGGGCGTTTTTCTTTGCGCACTGCCACCGGCCAAACCCAGGCTTTGGCACGTTTGAGCGATTATGTCAGAGTCCAGCCCTTCGAGCAGGCCAGACAATGGGTCGAAGACTTGTGTAATGAAATTGCGCCCGATTTGCCAGATAGCGGGCACGCCACCCTTGATTGGGGAGAACTGCGGGCATTGGCACGCGCCGGGGTCGATATCGCCTCTCACACGCACTCCCACCCTATACTCAGTCACGTTTCGCTTGAGCAGGCACGCCGCGAAATACGTCTCTCACAAGACCTGATTGCCCGCGAAATTGGACGTGTTTTGCCAATTTTTGCCTTCCCCGATGGCCGCCATCATGCTATGAACCAGGCCTTACTGCCTGTTTTGCAATCAGAGGGTTTTAGGCTGGCGTTCACCCGGATAGAAGGCCGCGCCCGACTTGACCGTGACGAGCCATTACAATTACCGCGTTTGGGTGTCTCGCTCCCCATGAGTCTGGCGCAGTTTCACCTGCATCTGACACCGCTCTATGATATATGGAAAAATCGTCGTTTGGGGCTGTGAGACGTAAAACGTGAAAACGAAAAAAACCTTCACGCCTAACGCCTAACGCCAACACCTAACGCCTGACGCCCTACGCCATAAATGTTCTTTTGCCCCCCAAAATGCGTAATTTGAATTATGCAGGGTGAAATGAAATTGTAAATGGTAAATGGTGAATGGTAAATTGTAAATGAGGTGGATACATCGCCGCAATCATTTACCATGTAACCGTTCAGCCCCCCTCTGCCCCCCAATCCTGGGGGGAGCAACACGGGCTCTTCCCAAGGTTGGGTTGAGCAATAACGGGCTCCCCCTAAAACTTGTCCTGAGTTAAACCGAAGGGTTGGGGGGCAGGGGGAGCTGAATGGTCACTTTACCATTTATAATTCACCATTTACCATTTACAATTTGGTTTTGTTTGTGCGTAATTCAAATGACGCACAATTTTCCCTTTTGGTGGGCGGAAAATCATTTATGTACGCCTCACGTTCAGTGACTGTTTTATGAGTATTGCCATCACCAAAATCTCTACATTCGAGCAATTTGCACGATTGAGCCAGGACTGGGATGCTCTGCAAGCAAGAGCACAGCTAGATAATATCTTTCTAACGCACGATTGGCTAAATGCGTGGTGGCGTTTTTTTGGTCAGGGGGCCGATTTATGGGTGCTGACAGGGCGCGATAATAAACAATTAGTGGGAATTGCGCCGCTCATGCGGCAGCGCTCACCGGGGGGCGGGCGGGTGTTGTCTTTTATGGGCACGGGCGATGTAGTGCCCAATCACCTTGAGTTCATAGTCTTACCCGCCGAACGAAAGAACTTTATCGAGGCAGTTTGTACGTTTTTGTGGCAGACCCGCTCAGAGTGGGATATATTGGATTTAACGGCTTTGCCCGATGATTCCCCGACCCGTGATTTGGTGACCGCGGGTTTGCAAAATTCAGGTATTAGCACGCATTCACAATATGACGCGCCTTGCCCATACACTGTCCTCCCAGACTCGTTCGAAGCCTATTTGCAAACCCGGGGTGAGGATGTTCGGGGACAGTTTCGTTCTAAACGGCGCCGTTTACTGCGCAAGCATCCCGAAGCGCGCTTTGGACGTGTCGAGACACCCGATGAGGTAGAGGGCGTGTTTTCTGCGTTGGTCAGGCTGCATCAGGCACACTGGCAAAAACTCGGCCACACCGGTTCGTTCGCGAGTCAACCTTTGATCGAGTTTTATCTATCCGCCGCGCAAAATGCGTTGCAGAGCGGCCGCTTGCGCCTGTATTATTTACAAATCGACTCCGATTACGCGGCGGTGTACTATTGTTTTCGGATTGGCTATCGTATGATGTATTACAGCTCAGGTTTCGATGACCGCTGGCGCAAATTCAGCATTGGGATTCAACTGCTGGCTTATGCGTTAGAGCAGTCGATTGCTGAAGGGGCTGCTGAATTCGATTTTTTACAGGGCGATGAGGTGTACAAATTAGATTGGGCTACTCACACGCGGGGCAACTGGCGTTTGCAGGCCGCGAGTCCGCATCTGCGGGGCCAGATGATCTGGGCCATGCGGCGATCAATTGCAACGGGACGCACAGCAGGCCGCGCCATTATGCCGCCTACCGTCCGTCAGGCCTTGAAACGGTATTTGGGCTTGTTGAAGCGTAGGGGGAGGACGTGAAACGTGAAGACGTGAAGACGTGAAAACCTGGGTTACGTAAATGTTTTTTTACCCCCCAAAGTGAGTCATTCCGATTATGCAGGGAGGAATGAAA
Source organism: Chloroflexota bacterium (assembly GCA_043818215.1). Classification (GTDB taxonomy): domain Bacteria; phylum Chloroflexota; class Anaerolineae; order Anaerolineales; family UBA11858; genus JBDRGC01. The sequence continues at coordinate 6,829 of JBDRGC010000246.1, forward strand.
TTGTAAATGGTAAATGGTGAATGGTAAATTGTAAATGAGGTGGGTACATCGCCGCATTCATTTATCATGTAACCATCTAACGAAGCTTCGCCTCAAAGCGAAAAGAAAAATTGAACGCTGATTACACGGATTAAGCGGATTGACGCGGATTTTATTTATTAAAGAATCCGCGGTGATCCGTTGCATCCGCGTTACACCTGCACTCACCTGCACTTGCCGCAGGTGCAAGTGTGCCGCAGGTACAAGTGTCCGCGTTCTATTTCGACAGCACTCAAGACAGGCTATGGGGAACAACACGGGGGCTGGGTCACTTTACCATTTGGTTTTGTTTGTGCGTAATTCAAATGACGTCTGGAATTAAAGCGATCAAGGCCTTGCAGGCCAGCATTGAACCGGAGCGTACAGCCGAGATGCGTGATATCGTCGAGTTTATGCAGCGACGGACGGGATTGAATGAGGGGGAAATCTGGCTGCTGTTGATGGAATTGCGGGATGCCCTGGTGTTTTTTGCCCGCCACGGGCAGGCCACTAAAGTGCCAGGGATCGGCACTTTCACCCCCACTCTGCGGGCCGATGGGGATTTTCATATAACCTTCCGCCCCGCGGTGGAATTGAAGCGCGCTCTGAACAGCGGGGATTTTTATGGCAGGATCAAGAATAAGCCCAACCGCGGCAAAAGCGCCGCCGAATTAGTAGCTTTATGGAACGAACTGCATCCCGATGATCTGGTGGAGGGATGATAAAAGAAACCCGGTTTTTGTCAAAAAGCAAAGAGAAATCCGTGTTGCTCCGTGGCATCGTGCCCTTCAGGGTAAATCCGTGTCCAAGAGCTTACTTCTTTTTATTGAGCAACAAGTCTAATAAGGTATACTTGTACGATGAGTAGAATCGACTTACCTCATAATTACTTAGGTTTTACACGAACGGAAAAATGTCATTCCCAAAGGGGACGATGTGCGAGGAAAACTCTTTGTGACGAAGCAATCTCCCCCCAAGTGAGCAGGAGATTGCTTCGCAAAAAACGCTCGCAATGACATAGCTGTTGCATGTTTCTGATTGGCATTTTTCGTTTCCTGCAAAAGCTAAGTAATTCCAAGAGCCTGTCGGGCGAGTGGAGAACGCGGGCAAGGAACTGCGTTTAAGGAGTTTTCTTTGCAAACACCAGAGTGGATGAAGAATCTGAAAATTGGATGGGGATGGATTGCTGGGGTAATTGTAGCAATCAGCGGTTTGATCGCTTTTGTTAGTACCCTTCGTGAGGATTGGCAATTAGGATTCGTGATTGCAGGGGCTGTATTCATAGCGATGCTCATTTTTGTGTGTGGATATGTGATACTTGCAAAACAAGAACAAAGTATTCTCGTTTCAGGGGGTGTCCCGAGGATGATGCCTCGCTTTTCTAAAGGTCGGCGAACGGCTGCCGGGATAGGATTGGGCGTTCTTGTAATCGGGGTGATTGTGATTTTTGGCATCCCCAGAAGCCGCACTTATATCGCCGAAGTATTTGTTGGAACACACCCTACGCTGGCAGAGGTCGTAGGATGTGTTCCTGCTGAAGAGGATGAAACCCTTATTATTATTGCCAATTTCCAGGGGGTGGAACCGGAGCGGTACCAGGTGACGGAGCAAATCATCCGAGAACTGCGCCAATCTTTGGCAGATAATGAGGCTGTGCAAATTTATGCCCTGAATCAAGAAATCTCGGAACAACAAGGGGCTGAATATGCTCAAGAGATTGGGGAAAGCTGCCACGCAACCTTAGTGTTTTGGGGAAGTTATGGGGTTACGGATACGGATGTCCTGATGACCATCCATGTCGAGTCCTTCCTTCCTGAATCCATCTCCTTGTCCAATGACGATCAAGTTCAACTTCAAGCTGAAATTGCAGAACTGAACAGTTTTTCTTTACAAATTTCTTTATCGCAAGAGTTGGCTGCTTTTTCTTTTTTTGTCAACGGATTGGTCCAATATGATCAGAAAAACTATACCTTAGCTGTTTCCCACTTTAACCAAGCCCTGTCAAGCGAAAGTTCTGGCAGAAAGTTGTTTACCAGACAGGGGATTTTCTTTTATTTGGGAAACGCTCAGTGTTTTATAAACAATCTCGAACAAGCGATTGCCGATTACACAGAGGCGATTGAAATTTATCCCCTATTTGCAGAGGCCTACAACAATCGGGGAGTTGTTTATTCTGATTTAGGCGACTACGAGCAAGCGATTGCCGATTACACCAAGGCGATTGCACTTGATCCCCAATTTGCGTATGCCTACAGCAATCGGGGAGTTGCTTATGCTGGTTTAGGCGATTACATGCAAGCGATTTCCGATTACACTCAGGCGATTGAACTCGACCCCCAAGATGCGACAGCCTACTACAATCGGGGACTTGCTTATGCTGATTTAGGCGACTACGAGCCAGCGATTGCCGATTACACCCAGGCGATTGAACTCGACCCTCAAGATGCGGAAGCCTACAACAATCGGGGATTTGCTTATTATTGGTTAGGCGACTACGATCAAGCGATTGCAGATTACACAAAGGCGATTGCACTCGACCCCCAATATGCGAATGCCTATTACGATCGGGGACTTGCTCATTATTGGTTAGGCGACTCCGATCAAGCGATTGCAGATTACACAAAGGCGATTGCACTCGACCCCCAATATTCGAATGCCTACTACAATCGGGGAAATGTTTATGCTGATTTAGGCGACTACGAGCAAGCGATTGCCGATTACACCCAGGCGATTGAACTCGACCCTCAAGATGCGGAAGCCTACAACAATCGGGGACTTGCTTATTATTGGTTAGGCGACTACGAGCAAGCGATTGCCGATTACACCCAGGCGATTGAACTCGACCCCCTATTTGCGGCGGCCTATGCCAATCGGGGAGTTGCTTATCGTGCGACAGGCGACTACGAGCAAGCGATTGCCGATGACACCCAGGCGATTGAACTCGACCCACAATATGCGGTAGCCTACACCAATCGGGGACTTGCTTATTATCGGTTAGGCGACTACGATCAAGCGATTGCCGATTACACAAAGGCGATTGAACTCAACCCCCAATTTGCGACGGCCTATGGCGCTCGGGGAGTTGCTTATAATGTGACAGGCGATTTAGAAGCCGCTTTAGAAGACTTTCGGCAATTTTTAGAGCTTGACCCTTCTTCTGCAAATAGAGAATTGATGGAAGGATGGATTGCTGAGATTGAGAAGCAGCTAAGTGAATGAGTTGTATCGCTATCAACTCGGATGCCCCCTCCGTACTGGTCAACGCTGGCTGTGACGATGGCTAATCCCAAGCCGCTGCCAGGGGAGGCGGAGCGCAGGTAGGCGCGAACTGCAACCTAGTCAATGCTGGGTACGAGAACTAAAAAGTCTACAGCGAGAGTAGTTCTAATAACACCCCATTGTGAGCGATAGCCTTGGTCTTCAAGAAAAGTAGCTGCTACCCGGAGATGAGTCTCAAGCCTGCTTTCCACGCCCCCGCCTCCATTCTTCAAGCTTTTGGACACGAGCATAGTAACGATCCCAATCTTCCAATCGTTGTTTGCGTTGCAAATCACTTTGTGGCGGTAAATTGTTCACACAAAATTCCCACAGGCCGACGTATTGCTCCCATAATTTTTGCGTCGAAATCTGACCTGCATTTCGAGCGCGCTCAACCAACACGTCCTCGTTCCATTGACGGTATGACTCGTAGGCTTTGCGATAGAGTTCTTTGTCCAACGTCATAACCCGGCCTCCCAACCGCAACTAAAAAGATTACCGCGGAGAACGCAGAATTCACTGAGAGCAAAAAAGCAAAATCTCTGCGCTCTTCGCGAAGCATACCCGAAAGGTGTTGCGCACTCAGCGATTAAAGGTTTGCCCGAATGAAGCAAATATTTGGCACTTCTCTACCGTACATCCATGGAATAGAACGCGGATTACGCGGATTATTTCTGGGAAATTTACCAGGCAAAGACTTGGTTTTCTTAAAATCGTATTTGAATCCGTGAATATCCGTCAA
>JBDRGC010000247.1:0-4393 GCA_043818215.1 Chloroflexota bacterium
GACGGAACAACGGAGACCCAAATCTAGCGTTCTGATAAGGTCTCTACGAACAATTTGCGAATCCAAAGATGGAGCGTGTGCTGCTTATGTCGATCAGGATGTTATCAGGTAAGGATGCGCATCAGACGCTATCGGAGCTAACCGAGCATTGCGTAGATTTTAGCGTGGCTGTTGCTTGGGCTGGGTCAAACTCAATTATTGATGCCATGCTGGATCACTCCCATAAGCTTCGAAAGCTGGTGATCGGAACGCACATGTACCAGACCAGTCCTATTATTCTGAGAAAATTCAAATCCCACTTTGCCGCTCGCTGTCACCACCCTACTGGCCCACTTTTCCATCCAAAGGTATACCTGTTTGACATGGGCGACCGACGCGTCAGCGTCGTAGGTAGCCACAATTTAACTGCGGGCGCCTTTGATGGAGGTAATATCGAGGTGAGCGTCCTAGTAGATGGTATGGACGTACATGCTCATGACGACCTAGAAGGATTTGTAGAACAGCAATGGCGTAACGCCAAACCAATCAATGAAGATTTCCTCTACGCCTATGAGGTGCAGTATCGGGCAAAGGAGAAAAGCAGAAAGAATCTTGCTTCATTTTCGGATCTCAGACCACCAAAGAAAAATACTGCAAAGCGCGTGGTTTCACGTACTTGGAAGGAGTTCGTTGCCGACGTGAAAGGCGACCGGAACCACACAGTAAATGGGCGACTTTTAATTTTGGAGCGAGCTGCTGGACTTTTTCGCGAGTATGGATCTTTAGATCGGATGCCCCTTCTTGCCCGAAAAGGGATTGGAGGCACATATGGCAAAGCTGAATCCCAGCTGGATGACTTAGATTGGCGTTGGTTCGGGTCCATGCAAGGCAGCGGGGTCTTTGCCACTCTGATTTTGAACGAGCCAGAGCTTCTCTCTAGGGCTTTAGATCTCATCCCACCTGAGGGGTATGTTGATGAATCATTGTACGAAACGTATTGCGAGGCGTTTGACCAATCGTTTGAAGGTCAGCCCCGCTCTGGCCGGTTACCGGTCGCTTCGCGATTGCTAGCGATGAAGCGTCCTGATGTTTTTGCGGCAGTTAACGGCAAAAACAGAGACGGTATCTGCGGGTCATTTGGTGTGGCTTCGTCAACGCTAAACCTTAGCAACTACTGGGAACGCATTGTTCTGCCCATCCAGAATAGTGAGTGGTGGTGCCATCCTCGGCCGCGAGATCCACTTGAAGGACGTATATGGGACAACCGTGCAGCCCTTTTGGATTCGATCTACTACGAGCCGGATTGATTATTCAAAGGGGGGCGGGTGTAGCGTCTCTTGGTCATATTTACCCAAGAGCTCTATGGCTAGCTCATACCCCCGTCAGGCAAACGCTGACGCTCTTTCTGAGCTCGGTCGACAGCCCTAAATTTCGCGGCCAGGCTTGGACGTCCGGTGCTGGCCGATAACCGCCTGTTTTAACGGGCTGCTATCGGCCAAAAGCGGACCTTTGCTGAGGTCAGTACTGAGGCTTGGAGGGGTTCACGAAATCAGGGACGATTCAGTCCCGCGTGTAGATGCAAGCTTTGTATTTCCCGAACGCCCGATATTTGGAAGATACCGTCCTGGAGCTTATCTCTTATCAACCAAGGATAGAAACCTGGTTCTTGCCTGTCAGGCCGTCAACGTGATCGGTGCTTCTACACTTGGGGGAGTCTTGTTTAGATTTATGCGAGGTAAAAGGTCCCGTTATGGATGGCCTCCTCCGACCGCATTTCTGCGAGGAGCTCACGGGAATAATTTACATGAGCACTTACCATGCGTGGAAAGCGCTCGCCAGGCGGCCGGAGCAGGGAGTAATCAAAATACAGGCTTCTGCTACTCCAACTGGGCTAACCAAATGAAAGGTGGTACACCGTTACGCTGGGAGCTTCCGAAAAAAGGTTCGCAATACGCATAAGGAATTCTTCCTGGAATTCAGAAAATAGCGTTTCAAACTGAGGCGCAAAGGCCTAGCCTGGTTTCGCTAGGCCGGTGCCCAATATGTCAGCTAGCTAATGGATCGGCGTTTATCTATTTTTTTGACGTGTGAAGCCGCGATTTGCCGAGCGAGGCCTACAGCGTTTCCTGGAGAACCAACAAGTGTTAAAAATTAATGGTATCAGCAAATTGTCCCTGTTTTTGGGCGGAATGTTATTACTGGCGCATATGCTTGTTAGCGCATCAGAAAAGAGCCGGGATAACGGGCAGACATCAGCCGGGGTCGTGATACAGGTCACTACGGATGATCCGGGACTGCAGAATATGTTGTTCAGCAATATCCGTAATCTGCAGCACGAAATGGGGGCGAGCAGTCTGACTATCGAGGTTGTAGCCTATGGCCCGGGTCTTGGGCTTCTCACCACTGAAAGCAAGCTCCGTGCCCAGGTCGAAGAGCTGTCTGCCACGGTGCGTTTTAGCGCTTGCGAGAACACCATTGCAGCTGTTGCGAAACGAACTGGCCACAGGCCGGAGCTCATTGACGGGGTTGTCACCGTGCCCTCAGGAATAGCGCGCGTCGTCCAGTTGCAGCAGCAAGGATACGTCTACATCACTCCTCAATGACAGCTGCAGAGTAAAGGAGCGATCTGGTGCAGGGCCTGGGTTCTGCAATGGTCGTGTACCCAACACAGCAGTAACCACTCGGACTACTGCGGTTTCAGCGTGGATAGCGACAGATATCAACCGTGTCTCGAAGAGGAAAACTATATGGACATCAAGCCCCTCGATGAAAAACTCAGTGTTACGGCCCAGCCCGGTTATGACGATATCGACACCCTGGCGAAAATGGGTTTTCGAACAATCGTTTCCAATCGGCCGCATCGCGAAACCGAGGACCAGCCGGACATGTTGGCACTTAAGAATAGGGCTGAATCCCTGGGTATGGTCTGGCGCGAAATACCGATCAAACCCGGGGAATATTCCAAGCAGGACATCGAGGCGTTTTCTGAGGTCCTGCAAACATCTCCCGCGCCGATCTTGGGTTTTTGCCGCACCGGTAAGCGAGTGTCGCACTTATGGGCCTATTCCCAAGTTCGTGAACATCCAATCGCAGACCTGATGACGAAGGCCCGGAATGCAGGCTACGATCTGGAGCCCCTGAAAGACGAGCTGGAGCGTTATGCGCGCGAGGAGGGTATGTCGTAATGCTCTGTCCTGCTGATTACCGGCGGGGTACTGCGGTTAATCGCAAGGATGCATGAGCCGATGCTGCACGCTAAACGTGCAGCTTTTTGAAAGACAGCCAGTCTCGGAAGCACTGGATTTAACGACTCCATCCAGAACCATGCGGGCAGCACGCCCACGGACTACAGGGGAGCAGCTATCGGATTTTTCCATGCCTCGTTCGCTCGGGGCGGAGGGCTGCCACGACGTCCTGTGTGATTCAGATTGGCAGAGCGCTGCGGCTAACGAGAGGATTCGTTATTAGATGCTGCACAGCGGCCTAGCCCTGTGGGCTGTGTTCTATTTCCTCGCAATAGTGACGCAAGTTTTCCTCCAGGTAGGGTGGGCATACTCCACACTGTCGATTGCCCGGAACGGCATGATCGATGAACTTGGGGTAAGGCAAGTTCAAGCCAGACATGATCTCCCGGAACCGCTCCAGCGAAACTGTGTCGCCCAGGCGGGGGTTGCGCTTTTTCTCCTGGGCGATAGTTGATACGCGACGATCCTGGTAATCATGAGCGGGATATACCAGGGTGTCATCCGGCAGCGAGAACAGCTTTTCCCTGACGCTGCGAAACAAATCATCTGCACTGCCATTCTGGAAATCGGTTCGGCCGCATCCGTCTATCAAAAGTGCGTCGCCGGTAAAAAGTCGATCACCCAGCAAGTAAGCGAAATGACCGTCGGTGTGGCCTGGCGTGTGCAGGGGCTCAAACCGAAGATTACCTACCCGGAAGGCTTTGTTCTCTTCGATTCCGACATCGGTACAGGGCAGGGCATCGAACGCTGGCGACGCAATACGTGACCCCGTTCTTTTCTTCAGCTCCAGCCCGGCGGTGATGTGGTCGGCGTGGACGTGGGTGTCGAGAGAGTACGCCAGCGTCAGCCCTAAACGGGACAGCTCGGCAAGATCACGCTCGACCGCAGAAATGACAGGATCAATAAGCACCGCCTTTCCGGTTTCTTCGCATCCTAGCAAATATGTGTACGTGGAAGATACTGGCTCAAACAATTGTCGAAATATCATATCGGCCTCATGAAAGTGGCGTGATGGATTGCGTGTCGCCTGATATCGCAGGTGACCGGCTCGGACGACCCATATCGGTATATTGAAATATATTCCGATAATATATACTGTCAAGCCCAAGACTTACTGGTGGACGATGATGACATCCGAACTAATCAACGTGGAGGTACTGCGCGGGTCC
>JBDRGC010000248.1:0-13822 GCA_043818215.1 Chloroflexota bacterium
ACGCAGTTAGCTGGAATCAGGTGCGACGCACTTAGTCTTTGGAGCGATTTTCGGGTTTCAAAGGGCATTTCGCCAATCTCGAAAGTGCGTCGCACCTTGAACTGCGTAAGTCCTGTCCTAAAGTATAGACTTGTTCCCCAATAACGATGACGGTTTTTTGTACACGGATTCACACGAATTTCACCGACACCGTGCCGGTACGGCGTAAAGAGAAATAAGAAAGGAAAAAATCCGTGGTATCCGTGACATCCGTGTACAAAAAGTCTGCCGCTGTTATTGAGGAACAATTCTGATGAGTTCCCGCGGCAGGGTGGTCAGGCTTTCGACGCCGTCGGGAGTGACCACCACATCATCTTCGATGCGTACGCCGGCGCGGTCTGGCAGGTAAATGCCAGGCTCGATGGTAAAGGTCATGCCCACTTCCAACGTCAGGTCGCTGTCGCCCCGGATGTAGGGTTCCTCGTGGCCGTCCAGTCCCAGGCCATGCCCGGTGCGGTGGGTGAAGTATTGAGCATATCCCGCCTCGGCAATCACCGCACGGGCAGCGCGGTCGACTTTACCGGCGGTGACTCCCGGCCTGACAGCCGCGCGCCCGGCAGTGTTGGCCTCCAGCACGATTTTGGCGATATGTGCGAACTCCGGCTCAACTTCGCCAATTGCGAAGGTGCGGGTTATGTCGGAGAAATAGCCATCGACGTTGGCTCCATAGTCGATGACCAGCAAGTCGCCGGATGCCAGTGGCCGATCCGATGGGATGGCGTGGGGATTGGCTCCATTTGGCCCCCCGGAAACAATGGGGAAGAAAGGCAGCCTGGGGTCTGAGCCGTGGCGCAGCAATTGCAGCGAGAGTTCCGCCGCAATCTCGCGCTCCGTAACCCCGATTTTGATTTTGGGGAATGTAGCCCGCAGCGCCCTCTGAGCGACGTCCACGGCCGCGCGCATGGCCGCGATTTCCGGCGCGTCTTTGTACATACGCAGGGCGGCGACGCTGGCTTCGGCGGCGACGAACTCTGCCCGCTGGGCTGCCTGCTCCAGCAGACGCAGTTCCAGCACCCGAAGAACGCGCGGCTCGACCCCGATCTTGCCTTTCTGGACTCCGGCGGTTTGGATGGCCTGCTGAAAGGCAGCCTGCCAGGAGGTTGGGTCTTCGCCGTAAGGGAAGGCAGTCATAGGGTAGGGCAGATGCCTGACTTTAGCGGTTTCCAATTCCGGCAGAACGATGACTGGAGATTTGTCGGGGGTGAAAATCACTGCCACCGGGCGTTCGCTCAAGTGAAAGTGTAGCCCGGTCAGGTATGTCAGACTGGGGCCGGGGTTGAGCACCAAAGCGTCCAGGTTCGTGTCGGGCAGAATTTTGGCTAGTTTTGCTTGTCGGGATTGAATTATGTTGGTTGGCATGGGGACTCCATTTTTGAAATGTGAGACGTGAGACGTGAAGACGTGAAAACGTGTTGACGCTTCACGTTTCACTCTTCACTCAATGTCATTAAGTTAAGGGCTGTTGGCTGGCGGATCACGGATCCGCCAGGAGCAAAATAGGGCTGTTGGCTGGCGGATCACGGATCCGCCAGGAGCAAAATAGGGCTGTTGGCTGGCAGATCATGGATCCGCTAGGAGCAAAATAGGGCTGTTGGCTGGCGGATCACGGATCCGCCAGGAGCAAAATAGGGCTGTTGGCTGGTGGATCACGGATCCGCCAGGAGCAAAATAGATGTTCCTGCCCTGCTCCAGGTGGATTCGTAATCCACCGAGGGCTTAACTTAATGACAACTCTTTACTCATCCCACTCCGCTACGCTTCGGGGACGGTGTCACGTTTCACGAATCACGCTTCACGCTTCAAGTTTTACGTTTCACGCTTCACTGAGATTATATCCATCGGGTCGAATATCAGCCTGATAGGTTTTCCCGCGGTACGTGAATTTGAACGCCAGCCGCTGCCAGTGGGAGGGAAGGTGCGGCTTCAGCGTGGGGTGCCCACCGGTGAAGCGCAGGCCTGCAAAGCCAAAGGCAATTGCCTGCCACAGGCCTCCCGCTGAGGCGGCGTGGATGCCGTCGTTGGCATTGCCGCGCACATCTTTCAAATCGGCGCGGGCGGCGCGCATGAAGTGTTCGTAGGCCAGGTCGGGCTGTTCCATTTCGCAGGCCGCCCAGGCCTGCATGGCCGGGCCGAGCGATGACCCGTAACTGTGATCGGTGCGGGGATTGTAGTAATCCCAGTTGGCCTGCCAGGTTTTGCGGTCGAAGTGCTCGCGCAGCAGGCACAGCAGCATGATGACATCAGCCTGCTTGAGCACTTGATGTTCGTTGGCGCCTTCGATGCCCAAAATTTCCTGCATGGATTGGGTGCGGCCTTCGTACTTGGGCCAATCGACATCCTTCAATTGGAAGAAGCCTTCGAATTGCTCGAATAGACCGGTTCGAGGGTCTTGCAGAATGATTATATTATCGCGCAGATTTTGCCAGTGAGCCAGACGTTCGGGGGTGAGATTCAACTGTTTTGTGAGTTGGTCTGCTTTTTGGGGCGCGTGGTTCCGCAGCCAATCCAGGGAAGCCAACGCAGTTTCCAGGTGCCACTGTACCATCCAGTTGGTGAAGGCGTTGTTGTCCACGTGATCGTGGTTCTCATCGGGGCCGATGATGTTTCGGATGGCGAATTGCCCACCCTCGGGTTCGGCACGGTCGCCCCAAAACAGGGCTGTCTCCGCAATAATGGGAATCGCCACATGGCGCCAAAAATCGTCATCGCCCGTCAGCATCCAAAATTGATGCAGCGCGTAAGCTATATCGGCACTGATATGTATTTGGATATCGCCCGTCCAGATGCGGATCAATTTACTGCGGTCGGTGAAATCGGGAACCCAGGTGGGAGTTGACTCATCACCGGTTTCGGCGGATTCCCAGGCGTATTGCGCGCCGGCGAAACCGTTGGCGGCGGCTTTGCGGCGTGCCCCCTCCAGGGTGTGGTAGCGGTACATGAGCATATTGCGGGCCAATTCTGGCTGGGTCAGGGTGAAGAATGGCAGGGCAAAAATTTCGGTATCCCAGAAAACGTGCCCGTGGTAGCTGAAGCCGCTCAACGTTTTGGCGCCAATGCTGACGCGTTCATCGTGGGTTGGCGCGGCGATGCGGAGTTGGAAGAGGGCGTGGCGCAGGGCTAATTGGGCTTCGTCGTCGCCCTCGATGAGTACGTCGCTCTGTGACCAGAAGTCCGCCCAGGCCGCATCGTTGGCGGCACGCAATTCTTGATATCCGGCGGCTGCCGCGGCCTGTACTCTGGATTGTGCGAATTCGAGGGGGGATTCCGTATCCCGCGAGGTGGCAACGGCGGTGATTTTTTCGATCACCAGCGCAGCCCCGCTATCTTGTTCAGCAGTGACTTCGATTCCGGGGCCGCCGCAGCAATCAACCCCCGTCCGCTTTGCGCCGCCGCCGCTGACAATCAGGTGGGTACACAGGGCCAGGGTTTTGCCGGTCTTGCGGGTGCGGACAAGTAAATCGGCCTGATCGGGGCTGCTGTGTTGATACTCGTTATGCCAGTGGAGGAAGCCTTCGTTTTCGACGCGGCTGTTCAGCGAGGCGCGCACGCGAATCTTGGCGGAGGCTGTGAGGGGGGTGGCCTCGACTCGCAATGCCAGAATGTGTTCATCCGCCAGGCTGGCAAAGCGCTCGAAACTCAACTCGATGATGGTCTGGCCTCCGTCAGGCGTCCAACGCAGCTTTCTGTGGAGAACGCCGGTGCGCAAATCCAGGTGGCGGGCGTAGTCGGTGATCTGCCCCTGCCGCATGTCGAAGCGCTGTCCGTTCACCCAGATTTCCAGGGCCAGCCAATCGGGCGCGTTTGCCAACTCGGTGAATACAACGGGCACATCGTCCCACATACCGTGGATGAGGGTGGCCTGTCGATCCAGGGGATATCGTTCTTCGAAGGAGCCGCGCGTCGAAAGGTAGCCATTTCCCAGGGTGAAGATCGTCTCCCGGTGATGTTGGCAGTCGGCCTCGAATTTGGGTTCGTGTACTTGCCAGGTGCTTGTGTTCGATGGGGATGGTTTCATGGATTACCTCGGGGGATAGAGTCAGCGAGTCGGCGAATCGGCGAGTCGGCGAGTCGGCGAGTCGGCGGGTCAGCGAGTCGGCGAGTCGGCGGGTCAGCGAGTCGGCGAGTCAGCGAGTCAGCGAGTTGGCGAGTCGGCGGGTCGGCGAGTCAGCGGGTCGGCGAGTCGGCGAGTCAGCGAGTCAGCGAGCGATCAGCCCCCCCGAATTCATTCGGGGTCTGGCACCGAAAACATGCTAAAGCATGTTACGACGCTCCCTGAACATGCTTTAGCATGTTTCCCGTAGCATCGAATTCATTCGATGGCGGTCGCCGGTCAGCCGTCGTCGGTCGGAACTCGTCACATCGTACTCGCCATAACTCAACACGCCCCCCGAATGAATTCGGGGGCTGGCACCGAAAACATGCTTTAGCATGTTACGACACGTCCTGAACATGCTTTAGCATGTTTCCCGTAGCAGCATCGAATTCATTCGATGTCGCCATTCGATGTCGCCATTCGATGTCGGCATTCGATGTTCGGCATCCGATGTCGGCATTCGGCCGTCAGCCATCGTCACATCGTGCTCTCGCCGTGACTCAACACGCCCCCCGAATGAATTCGGGGGCTGATACTGGAAACATGCTGAAGCATGTTACGACGCTCTCTGAACATGCTTTAGCATGTTTCCCGTAGCAGCATCGAATTCATTCGATGGCGGTCGTCGGTCAGCCGTCGTCGGTCAGCCGTCGTCGGTCAGCCGTCGTCGGTCAGCCGTCGTCGGTCAGCCGTCGTCGGTCAGCCGTCGCCGGTCAGCCGTCGTCGGTCAGCCGTCGCCGGTCAGCCGTCGCCGGTCGGCACTCGTCACATCGTACTCTCGCCATAACTCAACACATAAAAACTGCGCGGCTGAGAGCCGGGTTGATAGACAAAGTCGGTAATCAGGTAGCCGCGGGCGAACAGGTCTTCGAATATCTCGCGGGTGCGCAGACGCCATTCGAGGGCCAGCGCGCGGTCGGCGGCTTTGAGGGACAGGAAGTCGGAGGGGATTTCGAGGAGCAGCAAGGGAGCGGGGGAGGAGGGAGGCAAGGGAGCGGGGTGTGAGGGGAGCGGGGGGGTGATGATTTGTGCGCCCGATTCGGTGTAATGAGACAGGCTCGAACGGCGGCGGGGATGTCCACTCAGGCGGCGGTTCACGCGCTTCGAGTTGACCCACCAATCGACCTGAAAGCGGTCGGATGGCAGGCCGGCGTTCACATCATCGCGCATCTCGCCATAATAATTCGGAATGTATGTGCTGCACATGGCTCCCAATTTAGCAATGTTCACATTGGCATTGCGACTGAGCAGAGGGTCGTACGTCCAGGTGATGTGGTCCAGTCCCTGGCGACGTACCATCTGCCATTGGGCACGTTTGAGAGCGAAGCCGAGACCGGCGTCACGGAAATTGGGGTGTACTCCCGCCATGTGAGAGCAGTGCTTAGGGCGGAGGCCATCTCGAGTGGTGTGCCAGCCCGGAAAACCAAAGACAAATCCCACCAATTGTTCCCCGTCAAAGGCGCCAATTATCAGTCCGCCATTGCGAGCTATGGATAGGAGTATATGGGCAGGAACCACTTCGATTTCACTGCCCGGCCAAATAAGGCGTTGCAGTTTTTCGACAGCGGCTATTTCTCGAGGGGTTTCGAGGAGCTGGAGGGGGAGTGGGGGCATGGGTAAATTGGGGATTGGGGACTGGGGATTGGGGATTGGGAAACTAGGGACTAGGAAACTAGGAAACTAGGGACTAGGAAACCAGGAAACTAGGAAACCAGGAAACTAGGAAACTAGGGACTAGGAGACTAGGAGACTAGGAAACTAGGGATTAGGAGACCAGGAAACAACCTGCTCCCTGCTCCCTGCTCTCTGATTCCTACCCCTGATTCCTAGTCCCTGATTCCTAGTCCCTAGTCCCTGATTCCTAGTCCCTAGTCCCTAGCCCCTCCGCCTGAGCACCGAGCGCCACAACTCACGTCGCCAGTTATGCCCTGGCAGGTAGGCAAGGCGTTGAGAGAATCGCGAGGGGGTCAGGTTGAACACTCGCGGGATGGTGTCCAATGAACAGGTACGATTGGTCGATAGATAATCCAGCCAGTACACAGATGACGGGAAGGAAGGTAAGAAATACTCCAATCCAACTGTCAGGGCACGCATAAGCGGCGGCGCTACTGGAACGATCGTGCGCCGCACTCCAACTTTGTGCATTACAGTAGTCACTACCTGATCGAGGGTGAGGAATTCCGGGCCTCCGATTTCAAATATCTGGTTGCGGGTAGCGTCATCGTCCAATGCCCAGGTCATGCAGGTGACCAGGTCTTCCACCCACAGGGGTTGGATCAAGTTCATGCCATCGCCTGGGATGAGGAAGACAAAAGGTATCCCGTGAAGCAATTGTGCCAATCCCGTGGAGAAGCCATCATTGGGGCCAAACACCGTTGCTGTGCGCAGAATCGTGAAATCCAAACCACTGCGGCGGATATGTTCCTCCGCAATGGCCTTGGTTTTGAGCACCGGATATGCGGAGGCTCTATCGGCTCCCAAATGGCTGACGAAGAAGAATCGCCGCACCCCCGCATCGGCAGCCGCCCGGACGACCGCCTGTGTGCCCCGGATATCGGTTTCCAGCAAATCGGCTTCTGCGCCGTGACGCTCGACGCCGGCCAAGTGATAGACCGTGTCCACGCCAACCATTGCGGATCGCAGGCCGCGTTCGTCGTGTAGGCCTGTCACCGCCACGTCCACGGGGACGCCGGTTGGCAAACGCGGTGAACGGTACGAGGGACGAATAAGAGTGCGCACCTGAAATCCCGCCTCTACCAGATGGCGTATCAGGGCTTGCCCTATGAATCCGGTGCCGCCGGTGACGAGAATCATCTAGTGCCGCCTCGATTCGGATTCGATGCGTGACACGTGACGAAGTCCCCGAAGCGCAGCGGAGTGAGGTGCGTGGGGCATGACGCGGAATTGCTCGTTTGGGGGCGCGATTTCATGGCGGAGATTATAGCACGCTCCACCCGTATCATCTCGATACCCAAAGGGCACTATAGTATTTTGGGGAACAAGACTTCGGAAGTTACCACCCAAAAACTTGAAATCATATAGATGTGTTTCAAACGATTTGAAAAGACCTGCCAGGTTTTCGCTCGTGGTTGGTAAAAGGGGGCGAAATTTCTGCTCATAAAACGCCGAGTGTTTCCCTGACAAAAATGTCTATTGACGTTATCTCGAAATTCATATAGACTTCAATAGTAATTGCTCAAAATCCTGTTGATAGAACTGCATTGCACTTGAAAAGTGCGTTGCAGTTCGGGTCTTTAGGGCAGAATCGTGGTGCAACGCATCCTTCGGGATGCAATGCACCACTAACATTTTGAGCAACTACCTTCAACAGGCATTTGGGGTCTCCGGGGTTTCTCGTGGGAGGAGGCCGGGGTGGGAGTTTTAGCGGGCTGGCCCGCCAAAACTTCCACCCCTAGGACTCACCACGCAAAGTCCCAAAGAGCCGGTATTTTCTCGAAAAGAAGGGATGGCGGGTTCAAAAAATGAAGAAAGAGAAGAGAGAAGAGCAGCATTATGAGGACATCACTTCAGTATGCACACCGCGTCAAGCGGCAGGTCACCGTTACTACTATAACATTCATAACGGTGATGCATGTTTCTTATTGCTTCTTACGCGGCATATCGATCATCGACACTACAAGTATATGGCTTATTGCAGTGACAGGCGCGGTTATTCTGATTAACTTCTCCTTTCACAAAGTCGAGCAATTACAAGAAAAACTTGCCAGACAACTGTCTGAATCCCAACGGCAGTATCAACGCCAGTCTGCATTGGCCCGTCTGAGCGGAGGTTTTGCAGCCACTCACGATGAAGATGAAATCTGCAAGGGGCTGGCTCAACGGCTGCAAGAGGTGCAAGGCTATGAGCAAGTGTCTGTCTACTTGTTGAACAAGAGCACAGAAGAGCGTGTGCTTCATGCTGATACCGGCCATTTTATAGCGCCAGCAACTCTGTCAATTCCACCCGGTATTGGACTTAGCGAGCAGCCAATTCTGGATGGTCAACTCCATTACACACCAGATATAAGTGAAGAGCTTCGATATTTGCCAGGTTTGGGACAGGGATCGGAAGTAGATGTTCCCATACAGTACGACACGGAGGTAATGGGGGTTCTGGTTGTCGAAAGCCACCAGGTGGATGCCTTCAACCAGGATGATTTCGATCTCCTGACCGCGGCTGCGGATCAGGCTGCTATTGCCTTGGAAAACATCCGTCTACTCACAGCCGAACAGGCCCGACGCCGGGAGGCTGAAATCCTCCGTGAGACTACCGCAGTAGTGAGTTCTGCCTTAGACCTGGGGAGCGTTTTAGACCGCATCCTGATTCAATTGGAACAGGTTGTCCATTATGATAGCGCCTGCATATTCCTTTTGGAAGAGGACAAGCTGCTTGCCAAAGCTGCTCGCGAGCTGCCACACTCAAACGAAGTAGTTGGACACTATTTTTCGGCCGATGACGAACTCTTTCAACTTATTCTGCGCGCAGATCGCCCGGTTATTCTGGGCGACGTTCGTGACGATCCTCGCTTCGAAGGATGGGGAGGCACTCACGAGATGTGCAGTTGGATGGGGGTACCTCTCAAAGTGGGCGACAATATCATCGGATGTCTGACGCTAGATAATTCGCGAACAAATGCTTACGATGACTCTAAAGCTAATCTGGCACGAATATTTGCTAATCGGGCAGCTATTGCTCTGGAAAACGCCCAGTTGTATTATGCGGCCAAAAACTCAGCCGAAAAATTATTGGTTCTCCACGAGGTCAGCCAGGACATCATCAGCGCAGGGATGGATATCGAGCGTATCTATACGGCTATTCACGAAGCCGCGAAGCGTTTAATGCCATGTGAGGCTTTCGCTATTTCGATACTTGATGATGCCAGTCAGGAAATCGAAGTTGCTTATATGGTTGACCGGGATGGGCGGGTGCCACCCCTACGGATGCCATCAGGCCAGGGATTAAGCGGACATATCATATCCACAGGCAAAGCTATGATTGCATACGATTTTCCAGAATCCGATGAGGCGAAAAGTATCAAGGTAGTACATATCGGCAGCCCAGAACATATACGAGCTTTCATTGCGGTTCCATTAAGACTCGGCGACAAGATATTTGGGATGCTCTCAGCCCAGAGTTACCAATCTCACGAATACACTATCGATGATCAGCATCTGTTGGAAATGTTAGCTGCACATGCTACAATTGCTCTTGATAACGCTCAATTGTTCGCGGAAATTCAGCGCATAGCAATTATAGATAGTCTCACTGAGGTTTATAATCGCCGTTATTTCTTCGATGCGACTCGCCGCGAATTCTCCCGGTCATACCGCTATCAGAACCCACTATCTATCATCATGTTAGATTTGGATCATTACAAGCGCGTCAATGACATTTATGGACACGCCACTGGCGATCAGGTGCTCAAGTTATTGGCACAAAGAATCCAGGGTTATACCCGCGAGAGCGATACTTTGGGGCGCTACGGTGGTGATGAATTCTGCATCCTCCTGCCTGAAACTGACATTGTCCAGGCACTTGAAATTGCTGAACGGCTGCGCACCTATGTTGCCAGCGAACCAATCCAAACCGAGCAAGCAATATTAACCATAACCTTGAGTCTTGGTGTTTCCAGCATGGCTAAAAATATAACCGACCTGTCACAACTATTGCAGTGCGCCGATACAGCACTATATGATGCCAAGCAAGCTGGACGCAATTGTGTTCGTGCCAGAGAGTGGCCTCTCCAAGTTAAGGTTTAAGGCTTTTCGAGGGGATGCTTGTGCAAAGGGTGAGACGACCTGTGCCTGGGGCAGGTGTACGCAATACGAAATTCAGGTTGGGGGGTTTGTCCGTTGAGGTGCTCCTGTGATGCGCTCAACGAACGCTACCCGGAATACGACCCGGACAAGGTCGCCACGGTGACGGTGCGCCTCTTCGAGAAAGATGACCGACGCTGGCTGCGCACCACCGTCGAAGATCATGGCACGGGCATTCCCGCTGAAATCAGGGAACGCATCTTCGATCCCTTCTACACCACCAAAGACCGCGCCCTGGGTACCGGCCTGGGACTCTCGATCAGCCTGAGCATCGTTCAGGACCACCACGGCGAACTGACCTTCGAGAGCGAAGAAGATCAGTTCACACGCTTCCATCTCGACTTGCCGGTGGATAATAGCTGGGAGATTGGAACTCGGAACTCGGAACGGGGAACGATGATCAGAATGAGCAAAGATGAATTGAGAGGCAGAACCAAGGCGTTTGCGATAAGAGTAGAGTTGTTCCTCAATGAAATCAAAAAAGATTTGGACACGGATACCACGGAGAAACACGGATTTTTTCATGCATTTATTAAGAAATATCCGTGAAATCTGTGTAAATCCGCGTCCCGGTTTTTTACCGTTAGCGAGAGTCATTCGGAATCAACTTCTGCGTAGCGGAACCAGTGTCGGCGCAAATTACCGGGCTGCGCAGCGCGCCAACACGATAGATCTTTCCGACCCCGGCGACAACGTCACCCCTACCCCATCGGGTGATAAAGCGCCGCTTCGGATTGCGGTGGCGGCTATGATCTCGCCGAAGGAAACTTTTGGCTACTATCGCGATTTGCTGGATTACATCGGCCTAAAAATGGGACGATCCGTGGATCTGGTTCAGCGCGATACATACGCCGAAGTCAATAGACTTGTTCCTAAATAAGTCGGCAAAGAATTTTGTACACGGATTCACACGGATTTCACGGATACAGCGAAATAATAAAGAGAAAAATCCGTGGTATCCGAGAAATCCGTGTACAAAAAAACCGTAATCGTTATTGGGGAACAACTCTAATAATCTGCTGGAAACCAAAAACATCGATGCCGCCTTTGTCTGCTCCGGACCCTACGTCACCGGCCATGACAAATTTGGGATGGAGTTAGTGGCGGGGCCAGGGAGCGAGGGGAGCGGAGGGGTGGGGGAGAGGGGGAGACGTGGGGACACAGGGTTGTAAATCCACAGTAGAAAATATGCTATAATGCACTTACTGTAGTGGGGTCAACCCAAACGACCCCCTGAAAACCATTTCATTCTTTTAAAGGAGAAATATCATGACTGTAAAGTACAATATTATCGAGCGTGGCAAACCCGGTGATCCGGCGGCGCCCAAGAAGTTTTACCCGTCGGTGGTTTCCAGCGGGCGGATAACAGTGCGCGAGCTGGCCAATATGGCTGCCCGCGAATCGACCCTGAGCACCATGGATTTGATGGCTGCTTACGAGAGCTTGCTGGCGCTGATCCCCGACCAGCTTGCCAAAGGTAACGTGGTGGAACTGGGTGATTTTGGCAGTTTCTGGCTGCGCAATTCTTCTGATGGCTCGGAGACAGCCGCAGAAGCCAACGACACCAATATCACCATAGTTAAGCCGCGCTTCAACCCCGGGCGTTTGTTCAAGGATGTGCTAAAAACCATCCGGTTCGAGAAGGCGTAGATATGGAACAAGACCCGAAAGGTCTTCGATGCCTTTCGGGTCTGCTTAAGGGGGAAACGTAACCCGTCTCGTTTAAATCGTGACCTGTCTGGATTACAATCGTGTGCTGTCTCGTTTAAATCGTGACCTGTCTCGTTTGCAAGCGTGTGTTGTCTCGTTTTCTTTCTGCATTGACTACGGGCTGCGACGCGCTCTGAGACACTCCCTCGCTTTGACCCACGCTGTTGCTCAAGGCAGCCATGATGGGGATGCTGATACTCGCTCCGATATAGAGCGCGTACCCTTTTTCTATCGCGGCGGGTTCCCCAAGATTACCCAGTTGGCTACCGGGCAGCTCAACCAACAGTAGTTGATATTCGCGCGCTCGGCTGCCGCAGGTATCGAAGCTTACTGCGTAAATGCTGGATGTAATACTCTGACTGCACTGAAAAAACTCTCTTACCGCGGAGAACGCAGAGAACGCAGAGAAAAACCTAAAACCAAGTTTAAGAATTCATGCCAGAATCTGAGCATAGTTCCGAAATCTTAAACTGATTTTCAAAAATCTCAGCGATCTCCGCGTGCTCTGCGGTGAAATAACCTTTTTTCAGTGGACTCATACTCTTACTGGAACAGAATATGAGCCAGACAAAATTCACGATCCGAAATGAAAAATACAGAATTCCAACAATGGCTATCCTGGTGGGCATCTGCTGCCTGCTCACCTACTATTTCCACTGGGTGCTTGGGACCGAAGTCGTTTTCAGCCACTTCTTTTATATCCCGGTCATCCTGGCCGCTGTGTGGTGGAAGAGAAAGGGCCTGGTGGTGGCCCTATTTCTGGCTTTATTGCTGCTTGTCAGTCATCCCCCTTCACGCTTTGGACTGGATTGGAACTTTGCCAATGACCTGGCGCGGGCCGCTTTGCTGCTCGTTGTTGGCGTGACGGTCAGTATCCTGAGCGAGAGGATGGAGAGGGCCGAGGCCAGGTTGAGGCAGCACTCCGAAAACCTCGAAAGGATGGTTGACGAGCGCACGAAAGACCTGAGTAGAGAGCGCGACTACACCCGCCACCTGATCGAGAGCAGCCCGGATTTCCAGATGACGTTGGACGTGAGTGGCAAAATCATGGATGTGAACGAGGCATTCGAAAAGATCATGGGGAATGACCGCCAGGATTTGATCGGCACGTCGATCTACGCCTACCTGCCGCAGGAGGAAATCGAGAAAGTGATGCACCAGGTATTGGAGCAAGGGAAGGTCAGGGATATCGAACTCACATGTAGCCTGCCGGAAAGAGAGACTTTGATTTGCAGTCTCTCCAGCACCGTGTTTACCACGCCGGAGGGAGAGGTTGGGATTTACTTGAGCGGCCGGGACGTGACCGGGCAGAAAAAACGACAGCGGGAGTTGAGGGAGAGGGAGGTGCAAATGGCGCACGTCTCCAGACTCTCCTCCCTGGGAGAGATGGCCGCCGGCATGGCCCACGAGATCAACCAGCCGCTGACCATCATCTCTACCGCTGCCGAAGGCATACTGCGTGATATTCGCAAAGACCGCTTCGATATGAACCTGCTGCCCCAGGACATGCAAGACGTACTCGATAACGTCAAGCGCATTGACCGGTTGATCACTCACATGCGCACCTTTGCCCGGCGGCCCGAGGAATGGAAATACATCCAGCCCGGACAGTCGCTGGACAACGCCTTTGTCATCGTGGGTGGGCAGTTCCGGTTGCGCAGCGTTTCAATTTCGCGTAAAATAGAGCCAGAATTACCCGCCCTCTACATAAACCCAAACCAACTGGAGCAGGTATTGATAAACATCCTGACCAATGCGCGCCAGGCGTTGGACGAGAGGGCCGAGGCAGCAGAAAGCCTCGGCGAGCGCTTTCGGAAACAACTGCTGTGCCGCATTTCGAGAGAAGATGACCGGATAGTCTTCGAAGTGGCGGATAACGCCGGAGGCCTGCCGGACGAAATCAAAACGAGAATATTCGATCCTTTCTTCACCACCAAAGAGGTTGGGCAGGGCACCGGTCTGGGGCTTTCGATTGCCTATATCCTGGTTACGCGTTCGTTGGGCGGCGAAATCTGGGTCGAGGATAACGAGATGGGAGGCGCAAGTTTCAAGGTCGCCCTGCCAATCAAGGAGAAGGCGAAAAAGTGAGAATACTCATCGTTGACGACGAAGTGGCGATCTGCCAGCGCCTGCAGCGCGAACTGCAAAAGGAAGGTCACCAGG
>JBDRGC010000249.1:0-4341 GCA_043818215.1 Chloroflexota bacterium
GGCACGTCAAATGTCAGTTTCGATTACCGCATCATAGCCAAGCGCAGCGGTTACGAGAACAATCGTTTGGAGGTCATCGACATGCAGGCTAACATGGAGGAAAAATAGCCATGAAACTTCTCAATAGACCCTTTCTCAAATGGAGTCTGGCGGGATTTGTCATTGGCATGTTAGCTTTAGTATTTCTGAGCCAACAAGCCCTGGCGCAAGCGCCCCAACCAGCCCTCCCCAGCGAGGCCCTCGCCGCTGCAATGCTGCCAAACGCCCCGCAGATGGGTTCAGCACATTTCAATGTGAATTGGAACGTGGTGGGAACCGGGGGCGGAGATATGAGTTCGCCACATTTCAAGATTTCTAGCACCATGGGACAGCCCACCATTGGGCACAAGAGCAGCCCGCACTACCAGACATGTACCGGATTCTGGTGCGGCGCGGTGGACTTTGTGAGAGAAATCTTTTTACCGCTCATATTCAAATAATAGCTGCCATCTGATATTTCTGGAAACACCAATCCGGCCGGAGAGTCTCTCCGGCCGGATTGACGCGTCTACTCTGGTACAATGCGAGTGGTAGATTGGAGACTAGAGATTGGAGACTAGAGATTAGTGACCGGCATCATTTTCGACATCAAAAAATTCTCCATTCACGATGGGCCTGGGATACGCACGACAGTATTCCTGAAAGGCTGTCCGCTGAAATGTGTGTGGTGCCACAACCCGGAAGGAATTTCGCCGCACCCGGATATTCACTTTTGGGAGCAGCGCTGCATTGCCTGCGGGGACTGTGCCGAGGTCTGCCCCAATGAGGCCGTATCTTTCGTGGAAGGCAAACGCGTGTGGAAGCGGGATCAATGTGCCCGCTGCGGAGCCTGCGCTGAGGCCTGCTCAGCGGAGGCCGTGCAGCTTGTGGGCAAAACCATGTCTGTACCCGAGGTGATGACCGCAATCGAAAAGGACGTTATCTGCTACGACCAATCCGGGGGTGGAGTTACGTTTTCGGGCGGGGAACCCCTCGCTCAACCCGAATTTCTAAAATCGCTGTTACAGGCCTGCAAAGAACGCTATATTCACACCGCAGTGGATACCTCCGGGCTGGCATCCCCAGGGCATTTCCGCCAGATTTTGCCCTTCACAGATTTGTTCCTTTTCGATATAAAGTTAATCGACGAAAAACGCCATATTCGATACATGGGCGTATCCAACAAATTGATTCACATCAACCTGCGCGAACTGGCCCAAACTGGCAAAAACATCATCGTGCGCATCCCCATCATCCCCGGCATCAACGCCGATGCCGAGAATATCCGACAAACCGGCGAATACCTGGCCTCGCTGGGCAGCATTCATCAAGTGGACATTCTGCCCTACCACCATATCGCGGCCGATAAATACCGCCGCATGGGAAACGAGTACACCATCGCAGAAATCCAGCCGCCGTCTGACGAACAGATGGAACACATCGCCCGGCAATTGAGTGAATGGGGGTTCGAGGTTACAATGGGCGGGTAAGCGAACGACAGCCGACAGCCGACGGACGACTCTAACAAGGGAGAAAGGTGCGACGCACTTACAATCAGTACTAAAAAGTTCGTTTTTGCCTGATTTCACTCTGGTTGAATGCATTCTAATGGCAAAAAGTGCGTCGCACCTTGACTCTTTTCCCTAACTTAATGACATTGAATGTGTAGTTGCTCAAAATGTCAGTGGTGCAACGCATCCTTTGGAATGCAATGCACCCCTAACAGTTTGAGCAATTACGTTAATGTTTTTGTACATGGATTGAACGGATCAAATGGATACTCATATCTTCTTCTTGTCCGCAAAATCCGTGTTATCCGTATCATCCGTGTACAAATTGCATTGGAGTTTGTAAATGAACGAACGAGTACAAAAACTACGCCAGCAAAGCCTGGATGCGATTCCGAGTATCAGTGCCGAACGTGCCAGATTGCTAACCGTGTTCTTCCGCCAGGAACAGGGGCTGACATCTATTCCGGTGCAGCGAGCCAGAGCATTTGCCTACCTGCTGGAGCACAAGTCGATTTGCATCAATCCGGGCGAGTTAATCCTCGGGGAACGCGGGCCAGCCCCCAAGTCCACGCCCTCTTACCCCGAGATTTGCTGCCACACCCTCCGCGATCTGGATACCCTGGATTCACGCCCCAAAACCTCGTACAAAGTCGATCAGGAAACCCGTCGAATATATCAAGACGAGATCATCCCCCATTGGCAACCCAAAGCAATCCGCGAGCGCATCTTCACAGAAATGACCCCCGAATGGAAGGCGGCCTTCGAGAGCGGCATTTTCACCGAATTCATGGAGCAGCGCGCCCCCGGGCATACCGTGCTGGACGACAAAATATACTCACAGGGAATGCTCGATTTCAAACGCAAAATTCAGGCCAGCTTGGACAGCCTGGATTTTATGAACGACCCCCAGGCTTATGCCAGACAAGAAGAACTAAAAGCCATGTCCATCAGTGCAGACGCCATCATCCGCTTTGCAGAGCGTCACGCCGAGCGGTCACTGGAACTGGCGCGGGACGAAAGCGACCCGCAGCACAAAGCCGAATTGGAGGAAATTGCCCGGGTTTGCAGCCGCGTTCCGGCCCACGCTCCCGCCACTTTCTGGGAGGCTCTGCAATATTACTGGTTCGTGCATTTGGGTGTGATCACCGAACTCAATCCCTGGGATGCCTTCAACCCCGGCAGACTCGACCAACATTTATTCCCGTTTTATCAGGCCGGGCTGGCGGATGGCTCACTGACCCACGCGAAAGCCAAAGAATTGCTGCAATGCTTTTGGGTAAAATTCAACAACCAACCCGCCCCGCCCAAAGTTGGCGTGACCGCCCAGGAAAGCGGAACCTACACCGATTTTGCCACCATCAATACCGGCGGCCTGAAAGCGGACGGCTCGGACGCGGTCAACGAAGTCACTTATTTGATTTTGGATGTCATCAAAGAAATGCGGATTTTGCAGCCTAGCTCGAACCTGCAATTGAGCAAAATGAATCCCGACCGTTTCATCAAAAAAGCCGCCGAGATAATCCGCACCGGCTTTGGACAGCCCTCGATTTTCAACGCCGATGCAGTCGTGCAGGAAATGGTGCGCGCCGGGAAATCGATCACCGATGCCCGCAATGGCGGCACCAGCGGCTGTGTGGAAACGGGCGCCTTCGGCAAAGAAAACTACAACCTGACCGGCTATTTCAATCTGCCCAAGGTGCTGGAAATCACGCTCCACAACGGGATCAACCCCCAAACAGGGCAGCAACTCGGCCTGCAAACCGGCGACCCGCGGGAATTCAAATCCTACGCCGAATTGTGGGAGGCCTTCACCCGGCAACTCAAGTATTTTATCGACATCAAAGTGCGCGGCAACAATGTCATCGAGCGGCTTTACGCCCAATATCTGCCCGTGCCGTTCCTATCTCTGCTGATCGACGATTGCATCGAGACCGGGCGGGATTATCACAATGGTGGGGCACGCTACAACACCAGCTATATTCAAGGCGTGGGCATCGGCTCGATGACCGACGCGCTGACCGCCATCAAGTATCACGTTTTCGACCGGCAGACCTTCACGATGAGCGCATTACTCGACACGCTTGCAGATAATTTTGCCGGGCACGCGAAGACCCGCCTGATCCTGCTCAACAAAACGCCCAAATATGGCAACGATGATGATTACCCCGATGCGATCATGCAGGAGGTCTTCGAGGCTTACTACGCCGCGGTGGCCGGACGCCCCAACACCAAAGGCGGCCACTACGAGATCAACCTGCTGCCCACTACGGTTCACGTCTATTTTGGATCGGTGATTGGGGCCTTGCCGGACGGGCGGGAAGCGGGCGCGCCGCTCTCGGAGGGAATCTCCCCCGTGCAGGGGGCCGACCGCCACGGGCCAACCGCAGTGATCAAATCTGTCGCCAAGATGGATCATATCCGCACCGGCGGAACCCTGCTCAATCAAAAGCTCACCCCCCAATTGTTAGCCGGCCCAGGCGGAATCGACAAACTGGCGCAGCTCGTGCGCGCCTATTTCAGCATGGATGGGCATCATATCCAGTTCAACGTGGTCGACGCGGACACCCTGCGGGCCGCGCAGCAAAACCCCGAAAAGCACCGTGACCTGATCGTACGCGTGGCCGGCTACAGCGATTATTTTTGCGACCTGGGGGAGGCGCTGCAAGATGAGATCATCTCCCGCACTGAGCAGAAATCGTTTTAGTATGTTACAAATGAAATCCTTACCCTGACAGGTACAAGCGAGACACATAGTTAAGAATTTAGGCTCTTTTGGAATTGCCGTGGTGAGGCCTCAGGGGTGGGGGGTTTT
>JBDRGC010000250.1:0-6971 GCA_043818215.1 Chloroflexota bacterium
GATGACGACCATGTTATCACGCGTCACCGCGTCGCCAACCGCGAACACGCCGGATTTATTGGTCATGAAACTGATGTCGGCCACATTAATGCGGTCGTGGCGGGTGACAGCAATGCCGTGATCCTGGCCCAGGAAGCTCAAATCGGGGGCTTGACCAATGGCGAGAACTACAACATCCAAATCCACCACGAATTCGCTATCCGCTATTGGCACCGGCCGGCGGCGGCCGCTGGAATCCGGCTCGCCCAATTTCATGCGGATGCACTCCAAACCGGTGACACCGCTCTCATCATCGCCCAGAACGCGCACCGGCGAGACCAGGAATTCGATCACTGCGCCCTCCCGCTCCGCATCCTCGATTTCCTCGGGCATGGCCGGCATTTCATGGCGCGTGCGGCGATACAAGATGCGCACGTCCTTGAGTCCAAAACGCTTGAGCGAGCGCAACACATCTATGGCCGTGTTACCGCCGCCCAGAATAGCCACGCGGGTATCTGTACCCCGGCTCAAGGTCTGCTGCAGGTTAGATCTGTAACGCGGATCGTCCAGTTGCTGCGAAAGGCTGATATTTTTCAGCAGGTCGATGCCGTGGACTACGCCTGGCAGTTCTTCGCCGGGGATGCGCAGGTTCAGGCTTCTGTGCGCCCCGACCGCCAGGCAGACGGCTTGATAGCCCAAATCGAACAGGTCTTCCAGAGTGTGGTCTCCACCGGGGCCGATACTTGTGTTCAGCCGGATATCCACCCCCAAATCTTGGATATGCTGATACTCGCGGGCGATGACCTCGCGCGGCAAGCGATATTCGGGGATGCCGAGGGCCATCATCCCACCGATGACAGGCAGCTTTTCGAACACGGTGACTCCGTACCCCCGTCGTGCCAATTGATCCGCTACAGCCATGCCGCCGGGGCCAGCGCCGACGATGGCTACGCTTTTCGAATGGCGGATGGCGAATGGCGAATGGCGAATGGCGGGTGGCGAATGGCGGATGGCGGGTGGCTTATTGCGAAACGTGACTTCAGATGCTCCCTCGCACCCTTGCTCCCATGCTCCCTCGCCCCCCTGCTCCCCTGCTCCCTCGCCCCCCTGCTCCCATGCTCCCTCGCCCCCATGCTCCCATGCTCCCCCGCTCCCCATCCCCCCCGCCCCCTCGCTCTCCTGCTCCAGCTCCCAATCTGCCAAAAATCGCTTGAGCAGACGAATCGCCACCGGTTGATCCACCTCGGCGCGGCGGCAGTTGATTTCGCAGGGGTGGGTGCAGACTCGCCCGCAAATGCCGGGGAAGGGAATGGCGTCACGGATCAGGTCAATGGCTTCTTGAAACCGTCCCTGGGCAGTGAGGGCTACGTAGCCCTGAACGTGAATGCCGCCCGGACAGGTGTTAGCGCAGGGAGGTTTGCCCAACTTGTCGATAGATGCACACCCCGGCTGGCTGCCCAAATGAATGACTTTATGATCGGTGCCCGGAACCGTCACAGGGCAAACTTCGATACAGTCGCCGCAGGCTGTGCATTTGGTCAAATCCACGTAACGGGGGTGGCGGCGCAATTCCACGTGAAAGCGACCAGCCTCCCCCTCCGCGCGGTTGAGGCGTGTATTGGTCCACACATCAACGTTGGGATGTTTGGCGATCTCCAACATACGGGCATTCAGCAGGTGCTGGGGGACGGTTGCCGCGCCGCTGCTTCCCAAGAAGGGAGACGACTCTACCAGATGAACCTTGATGCCCGAATCGGCCAGGTCCAGTGCTGCCTGGAGTCCGGCTACGCTGCCGCCGATGATAAGTGCGCCTTTGCTCACGAAGAATTTCCTTTTACAAATGTTCAGAATGAAGGTGAAATACAGATGTTCAGAAAAAGATTTGGGGGGTAGACACAATACTAAACCAATGGTTATGCCGATGATAACAGTGCGCTTGCGAGAAACCAGATGAACTCATTTATTATTGTCCAGGCTACCATCGGACCAATTGAGTTCCGGGTGTATTTGTATATGACACCAAAAGCCAAAAAGAGAGTGGCAATGACTAGCGCGTTAGTTCCCTGCGAAAAAGTATGCAATAGCCCGTATATAACGATTGTCACTACGAGACCAGGTGATAAAACACCATTCGTTTTTCGGAAGGTTCGATCAGTGTTATGGATTAGCCAGACCACAAAGAATATTTCAAGTGGCCCGTATGCCAGCAATGCCAATATCGCCAAGAGCAGATTCCCAGGCGTATTGATCCTTGCATTTGCAAAAGAAATACCCGTTGTGAATTGTCCATCTTTGATAAATAGATAGGCATAATACGCTATCACAACCAATAAGGATAAGGCGATGCTTTTTAGCAATCCTTTCTTGCTTATCCCGTAAAGTGTTATGTGGTCTTTACTGATGATGGTAAAAATAATCGGGAGTATACCTACTGCAATGATTTCAGCGAAGATGGGAAGCATTGTCAGCCCTGGTCGTTGACTCATCGCTTCACGATTGATTGCGATGTTCACAGGTAAGATTACCATAGCAATGCTAGTCACGATAAGGGCGCCGACTCCATTCCATATCCAAGTTGTGACTACCTGAAACTTGGGATTTAACCAGAACTTTTGCGGGGATTGTTTCATTCAGACCATCCTTCTACATAAGTTCAATCGCCTGACGGGGGCGTGTGCGGATGGCGTTTTTGGCCAGTTCCATTCTTGGCAAGACACCAACCTTACAAATTCGCGCTGCTTATCCCATGGCGCAGCCATTCAGCTCGACGCGGGGTTAGCCAACGCTATTCATCGAATAATTGATCAAAGCCTATAATTGATCCAGGCATATAGATTGGCGATATCATTAGATAAGTAGAATGTAGAGTATCTTGTGATGTAAGAAGATCAAATCGATATTTCAATTTCGGAGGTGTCATGTCCGAAGGGAAGGGAATACACTCATCATTATCATCAGTCAATGTCTCCACAAAAGATCGATCCAATAGCATCCCTTCGCAAATTAGTTTTGGCTTTAGCTCTCCTAAGGTAATACTTTCGTTCGTTGATACTATCCTCGAAACAATTTGAGATAAATCCTCAATTAGTGGCAGGCCAATACTACCAATTATTGCAATCGATTCGCCTTGATCTAATGAAATTGGGAGCACCAATGGCTCAAGCCCATTGGCAGTTTGGATATTTAATAGCCCATTAAAATTTGTAGTTACTTTTGGATCTTCAGCATTCGTGAAAAACGGCTGCATGTCATCTATGGCAGAATGCTTGAGCAATGGAATCGCATCTATTTTGCTTATGGATATTCTTCTTTGGGAAAGATTATCAATTACCAGATGCACATCTATCAGCAAAAATCCAAACGTTGTATCTGGAGATGGCAAGTAATCACCTTTGGGGAATGGAATATAATTGATCAGACTATCATCTAATTCACGTGCTGAAATTACTACGTCTATCTCATATTCTCTTTTTGCTAGGTCGAGAGATTGATTACTCTTCCGGAGACTTATTGCTGAAAATATTAATGCAATAATTACACCTATGCTTTGAATCCAATCAAAAGCACTTATAGCTTTGATCTTTGAGAACAAGGTCTTGGAATCTTTATCCTTAGTAATCTTTTTATTCTCTGTCATTTTGTTGTTTATTCAAAACAAGCTGGCTAACGCGGATTAGGCTGATTCGCGCGGATCGCTGTGCATGCCTACGGCAAAACCAAAAATATCCGTGTAAATCCGTCACATCGTACCCTTTGGGTAAATCCGCGGAATCCGTGTTCTATTCCTGCCCAAGTGAGTAATACTTGTTTCACGCATTATGACCCAATTCCAGCCCTCGCTCGTAACCGATGTCAAAGACCTTCAAGTTCAACTCCACCGTTTTGGATGGGACCGAATCGGCCACGGCCTGACGCATGGCGTCGCGGCTGACAAGACCAACAATGGCTGTCCAGAATCCCAGCACAACCGTGTTGGCAGCGCGGTTGTTGCCCGCTTGGGCAGCAAGCTTTGTGGCCGAGATTCCATAAGTCGTAATGTCGGTGCGGTGATCATCGGGCAGAATGACCAGATCGTCATCAATCAGCAGCACGCCGCCCGGCGCCAGGGTGGGGACATACTTGTCATAGGCTCCCTGCGAGATGATGACCATGCTGGTGATGTTGATGGGGTGAGGATGGTGGATCGGATCGCTGGCGATGACGACCTGGGATGCGGCTGCTCCCCCGCGCGCCTCTGGCCCGTAGCTTTGGGTGAAACAGGCTTCCAGCTTATCGTAGATTGCGGCTGCCCGTCCAATGATCCTGCCGGCGCTGATAATGCCTTGCCCGCCAAAGCCACCCAGCCGCACTTCGGTGCGCGGCACATAGTCCGTCCGTGGAGGTAACTGGGGGCGGTTATCCAAGGACTGCTTTGCGGCCAGCCATGACTTCTCGGCCTGAACGGCGCGTTGATCAATGGCAGCCTTGAGGTACGGCCTGGAATCACTCAGAAACTCGCCTTCGACAATCTCGGTGATGAGGCCATTTTCGTCCACTTTGATGTGGGCGTCTTTGGGATGAGTGCCATGCGCCGTGCGGCCCACCTTTTGATAAACTTTCATCGTCTCCAGGCCGCGGCGTCTCAGCTTCTCTGGGTCCAGCCCTCGCCCATCCGGATTCCAGCGGGCATAAGCTGTGGAGCAAGGAGCGATGACCTCGACGAAACTGAAGCCAGGATGGGCCAGAGCGTCGCGCAGAGTCCATTCTAGCTGCCGGGCATGGAGAACTGTCCAACGGGCCACAAACGAGGCCCCACTGGCCGCAGCCAGATATGGCAGGTTGAAAGGGTACTCGAAGTTGCCGTACTGGGCCGTAACGGCGCGCGCTTCGTGAGGCGTGGTCGGGCCTACCTGACCCCCGGTCATGCCATAAATGAAATTGTTGACACACACCACCGTAATTTCCAGATTGCGCCGGGCAGCATGGATCAAGTGATTGCCGCCGATGCCAGCAATGTCGCCATCGCCGGAAAGGACGATGACTTTCAAATCCGGGTTAGCTAACTTGAGGCCGGTGGCAAAGGGGATAGCCCGTCCGTGGGTGGTGTGGAATGAGTCCAGGCGCACATAACCGGCGATACGCCCCGTGCAGCCGATGCCCGATACAACCGCTACTTTGTCCAAATCCCAACCCTTGTTCTTTTCCAGCCACTGCAAGGCGCCCACGAAGGTAGTCAGGGCGGTACCCAGGCCGCAGCCCTGACACCAAATATGGGGCAGCCTCTCCCCGCGCAACAAATCATCCATGGGGTGCAGGCCGGTTACCCAATCGCTCTCATCAGGTGGTTCATAGCCCAATATTCTCAATCGCTCACTGCGATGCATGGTTTCATCAGGCATGGTCTATTCCTCCGCCAACCGGCCAGCCGCCCGCCGGATAGTATCCAACACTTTGTGAGGCTCCAGGACATCTCCGCCGGGCCGGTTGACGCCCAGCACCAAGGCCTGACCCGCGGCGCAACGCTCCACCTCGAGCGACATCTGGCCCATATTTATCTCCGGCACCACAAAAGCACGGATGCCCTTTGCCAGGCGGCGGATACGCTCCCCTGGGAAGGGCCAGACAGTGATAAGCCTGAGGTAGCCCACCCGGATGCCCTCCTGCCGCGCCTGTTGGATAGGCCACAGAGAAGTGCGCGCTGAGATGCCATAAGACACCACTACCACTTCGGCGTCATCCAGGTTTTGTTCTTCCAACTGGATGATATCGTCTCGATTGGCGCGGATCTTGTCGATCAGCCGGGCGACGTTCCATTCGTTCGCTTCGGCGTTCATAGCCGGGTAGCCCCGCTCGTCGTGGGTCAGACCGGTGACGTGGATACGATATCCTTCACCCGCTGCGACCATCGGCGAGACGTAGCCATTGCCTTCCTTCGAGCTGTCCCGATAGATGCGGAAGCGGTCTGGCTCCACGTCTCCTTTGCGCACCTGGGGGCGATTGACGATCTCGACCTCCTCCGGGGGGGGGATGACTACCTTTTCGGTCATGTGTCCCACCTCAGCGTCGGTCATCACCAGCACTGGGAGGCGGTATTTTTCCGACAAATTGAAAGCCCGGATGGTCAAGTCGAAAAGTTCCTGTGGAGATGTGGGTGATAGGGCAATGATCTCATAATCGCCGTGAGAACCCCAACGGGCTTGCATCATATCCTGTTGGCCTACCAGGGTGGGCAGGCCGGTAGATGGGCCACCCCGCTGAACGTTCACGAGCACACACGGCGTCTCCAACATAATGCCCAGCCCCAGATTCTCCATCATCAACGAAAATCCAGGCCCGCTGGTGGCTGTCATAGATTTTACGCCGGCCCATGATCCGCCCAGGATGGCATTCATCGACGACAGTTCATCCTCCATTTGGATATAAATGCCGCCAATCTGCGGCAAGCGGACGGACATCCGCTCGGCGATCTCGGTTGCGGGGGTGATGGGATATCCGGCAAAGAAGCGGCAGCCCGCCAGGATAGCCCCCTCGGCACAGGCATGGTCGCCCAGTAAGAAATGCTCACCCGTCAATCGTCCTCGTTCTTCGCTCATGGTGCCACCTCGCTTGTGTGGATAGGTACCACTTTGTCTGGAGACCGCGTTCCGCCATCTTCGATATAGATGGCAAAATCTGGACAAAGCAGGGCACACAGGCCGCAGTTCGTACAATGAAGGTCATCGACGACTACGGGGGTGTGATACCCTTTGGAATTTGTGCTTTTGGACATGGCAAGCAGATTGCGAGGGCAGAACTCAACACAAAAACCGCATCCTTTACAGCGGTCACTGATAATGTGGACGATGCCGTGTGTGATTTGGATGCGGTCTCGATCTAGAGGTTGTCTCCAATAGGGCATGGGAATTCCTCGGTGCGGGTGAGGGTGGGGGACGTTAAGCGTTAGGTGTTAGGTGTTAGGTGTTAGGTGTTAGGTGTTAGGTGTTAGGTGTTAGGTGTTAGGTGTTAGGTGTTAG
>JBDRGC010000251.1:0-2796 GCA_043818215.1 Chloroflexota bacterium
CATTTGGTCGAACAGGGTCCTTAAGCCCGAGCAAGCCGACGAACTCAAATTGAAAATCATGTTGCTGTTCCGGCATATTCGCTTTCCCGCCTTCGCGGGAATGAAAGAATAGATTACTTTTTTAAATAGAAAAAAGGGAATATCTTTTCAGATATCCCCTAAAAAGAACTTACAGAAACAAGGTTACACCTTACTTCACTCGTTTCGCTTAAGGAGCTACAATTGTGTTTTTAATCAAAGTGACTGCAGTCTGTGCCAACAGTCGTCCATTCACTGATGCCCCCGTCACCATCGCGACATTTGTCTTGGCCAGGACGATTCCCTCAAAATGTGCACCCGCTCGAATAGCAACGGTCTCCGCTACCTGCCAGAAGATGTTCTTGGCTTGTGCTCCGCCCGTTAGAATAATACTGGTGTTGGCGGCCTGGGTAAATGTTCCAGCTATCTGGAAAATAAAAACAGCGTCCGTATTACCATCGAGAGTAACATCGTCATTTATTGAAACACCGGTGCCCCACTTGTAAACGCCAGGTGCAAGTGTTAGGCCACTGATGTCTCCATCACCCAGTTCAGTGGTACCGGGGCTTCTTCCAGCAGCATCAGTGTACGCTGTCTCCATGTCGCGTATTGCCGTAGTAAGAATGATGGGAGTTGGATAACCATAGTTTGCAGCGAATACCTTTCCTCTAACTTGAGTGGAAGATGAATATTCACCGGAGGCATCCATTTTCAGAGAAAATCCGGTTATAGCTGTCGAGTCAATTGGGCTAACTCCAATATTTCCAGTAATAGCAGATTTGGGTACGGAAGAAATTCCTGATTTTGTCAAGATTGCATAAGTGCCAGCCGTACCAAGATCTACTGGTAATGTTGCTTGTGTTCCTGGTTTTGGTGGTTTTGGTGGTTTTGGTTCTGGTTTTTTTGCAAATGCGGCACTAAACGATACTAATAGAATACTGATAATTAAAAAAATTGTTTTGGTCTTCATAATTCTTCTCCTTATTTGTTTTTGCGATATCCTCAGAAACGTTTATTTCTGACATGATATCCTC
Source organism: Chloroflexota bacterium (assembly GCA_043818215.1). Classification (GTDB taxonomy): domain Bacteria; phylum Chloroflexota; class Anaerolineae; order Anaerolineales; family UBA11858; genus JBDRGC01. The sequence goes on from JBDRGC010000251.1 coordinate 1,053, forward strand.
TTAATCGTGACTGTTCATTGGGTCATGCAGAGTTATATTATCTATAATCATCCCATAAGACTTGCCCCCTTTCTCCATCACAAGACAACTGACCCCCGGGATTAAACCCAGGGGTACCCCCTTCGGGATGCTGGACAGGCGTCCACCGCCGACCGGCAACTCCATCGCCAGCCGGCAGCAACCGGCGAGACTCCTTGCTCTTCTCCGCTCCATGTCTGTTAAGTTCTTCACACTTTCTACTCTTGCTTCTTTCTGCTGCTGCGTTCTTCGGCCTATTCTTTCAACATACTACACTCATGCTACATCGTGGGTCGTTTTTTGTCTATGGGGTGTAACCCTACCTGCAATCATAAGACGTAACCCCCACAAACGAACACGGTGAGCGTATCGTACTGCAAACGGAACACAGATGAGGATGCCTATTCCTGGGCTTTCCGGGTCGTCGTTGCGACCTTGTCCTTCGCTTATTGTCCCAGGTCTTGCACCTTGTCCACCGCTTTGTCCTTGTCCTCTTGGATTTGGTCCTTGTCCATCGACACAGTGACGTGCGAAATGTTGCCGTCGCTGCCCGACGAGAAATGGAACCACCCCATGTAGAAGCCCAGGCCGGCGACAACGGCCACGATCAGAACGAGCGTGAGAAGCATGCGTGTCATAAATATACCCCTAATAGGTCTGGAAAGAGTTTTGGCCAAGTCATGGATCGGCGGCTCAGAAGCCGCGGGGGATGTACCCGGCGAGCAGGAGAACCAGCACGATCACCAATAACAGCCCAAAGAGGCTGCTGGGGGCGTACCCCCAATTGCGGTTGTAGCCCCATCTGGGCAGGCCACCCAAGAGCAGCACGATCAACACAATCAGTAGTATGAATCCCATAATAGTTTCTCCTTTCGATGTCCTCAAGAACGACGGAGGCCACTGCCGTGGATGTCACGGACGGCCACCGCCCGTATGGTTCAATAGGCCGCGGGGTCTCCGGCCTGGTCTTGGTTTTTCACATCCCGTTCGGCTTGCAGCCAGTTCTGTTCACTTTGGCCTTGTTGGTAACCCTTCTCGACGTAAATCTCATGCGCATGCTTGGCAATGTCTTCATGCCTGAGCATGGCGGTAGCGACCGGCTCAGGATGCGGAGCGTTAAGCATCTGCTGGGTTGCGAACACTTGCCTGCCTTTCGACTTATTGTGGTACTTATTCATAGTAGAATCTTCCTTTCAAAGTCAGAGCATGCGCCGTCAGTCACCGCACGGCTGCTAATGGTTGTCAGATCGTGCGGCAGCACCGTATGGTGCAGTGCCGCACGTCTCACGTTTCTTCTACTCTTTTCAGGCGACGAACGAGTGGTCACATCCGAGGGTCCGCCACGGGCCTTCCCTTGTGCTTTCAAGGAAAGCCCGGAGACTACGGAGCGACAACCGTCACCGTGAATGAAGTCGAGGTCGGCTCGCCGGTTTTCGGCGTCCCCTTCACGGAGACAAGATACGAACCGAGGGCAGTGTCCCTGGTCGTTGCAATCCGGAGTTGTACAGCAGAGCTTTCGCTCGCTTTGACCAGAATGTCGGTCGGGTAGATGCTGAGGCCCTTTGACGCTTCGATTTGCAGCTTAACATCCTGCTTAAAATAATCGCCCCTCTCCAGCGAGACGGTAACGCTTTGGACTTCACCCTGTTTGATCTCCGTGGTGGAGGTTGGGACATCGATCTTGAATCCTACGTCTTTGGTCATGCCGCCGCCTCGTGGGCTGCTG
>JBDRGC010000252.1:0-6650 GCA_043818215.1 Chloroflexota bacterium
CAGGAAACCAGGAAATCAGGAAACCAGGAAACCAGGAAACCGGGAATCAGGAAAACAGGAAAATAAGTAATCAGATAGTACCCCAATTTACCAATTTACCAATTTACCAATTTACCAATTTACCAATATACCAATATACCAATATACCAATCCACCAATATACCAATCCACCAATTTACCAATCCCCAATCGGAGCCTCCTTTGAACTTCACCAAAATCTGCGTTCTCGGCCTGGGATACATCGGCCTGCCCACTGCCAGCACCTTTGCCACCCATGGACTGCGCGTTATCGGGGTGGATGTAAACCCTCAGGTTGTGGCAACCCTCCGCAACGGCGGATTGCATATCCACGAACCGGGGTTGCGCACCCTCGTCCAGGCTGCTATCGGGTCGGGCAATCTCACCATAGGCGAACATCCCGAAGAAGCCGATGCCTTCATCATCGCTGTTCCCACGCCCTTCAAGGAGGGGAAGAAGGCTGACCTGGGGTACGTCGCTTCTGCTGCCGAAGCCATCGTGCCACACTTGCGCTCCAGCAACCTCGTCATCCTCGAATCGACCTCTCCACCGCGCACCACCACCGACGTGGTCGCACCCATCCTCGAAAAATCGGGGCTTACAGCGGGCCTCGATTTCCACCTGGCCTATTCCCCCGAGCGGGTGCTGCCCGGTCAAATTCTGCGCGAACTCATCGAAAACGCCCGCGTAATCGGCGGTATCAACCAGGCCTCTGCCAAAGCCGGACGCGACCTATACGCTACCTTCGTGCGCGGCGAGATTTTCCTCACCACCGCCACCACCGCCGAGATGGTCAAGCTGATGGAGAACACAACCCGCGACGTCAACATCGCCCTCGCCAACGAATTCTCCCGTCTGGCCGACCATATAGGCATCGACGTCTGGGAGGCCATCGCCCTCGCCAACCGCCACCCCCGCATCGACATCCTGCGCCCCGGCCCCGGCGTCGGCGGTCACTGCATCAGCGTTGACCCCTGGTTTTTGGTCGAAGCCGCCCCCGACATCACGCCCCTCATCCGCACCGCCCGCAACGTCAACGACGCCCAGCCCCAATTTGTAGTGGCACTGTTGCGCCGCGCCTTAGGCCAATTGCAAGACAAGCGCATCGCCGTGCTGGGACTGGCCTACAAGCCCAACGTGGACGACCTGCGCGAAAGCCCGGCCATCGAAGTTGCCCAATTGCTGGCGCAGGCCGGAGCAGATGTAATCACTTACGAGCCTTTTAAGCTGGATTTTCGAATCCCGGGGACTTCCTCCGCCCCGAGCCTGGCTGCTGCCCTGGAAGGGAGCCACGCGCTGGCTTTGTTGGTGCCACACACCCCGTTGCTTGATCTCGCTCCCGAGGAGGTTGCTGCTCTCACAGAATCCCGCCTCGTGGTGGATGCCGTCAATGGCTGGGACCCCCAACCCTGGCAGGCCGCCGGCTTCACCCTCTTCCGCCTCGGCGTTGGAAGTGGAGATTAGAGATTGGAGATTGGAGGTTGGAGATTGGAGATTAGAGATTAGAGATTGGAGATTGGAGAATGCCGGTTTGCTCTCCACTCCCCGTTCCCTGATTCCTAATCCCCGATTCCTAATCCCCGATTCCTAATCCCCGATTCCTAATCCCCGATTCCTAATCCCCGATTCCTAGTCCCTAGTTCCTACTTCCCGCTTCCTCGCCGACTCGCTTCCTCGCCGACTCGCCGACTCGCCGACTCGCTGACTCGCTGACTCGCTGACTCGCCATCCGCCATTCGCCATTCGCTATTCGCCATTCGCCCCCCGCCATTCGCCATCCGCCATCCGCTATTCGCCATTCGCCACTCGCTGAATCCCATGAATCGCATTCTCTCTATTTTCGGCACCCGCCCCGAAGCCGTCAAAATGGCCCCCCTCGTCCGGGAATTGGCCCGCACCCCTGGGGTCGAATCACTCGTCTGCGTCACCGCCCAGCACCGCGAAATGCTCGACCAGGTGCTGGACTTGTTCGACATCACCCCCAACGTAGACCTGGATTTGATGCGCCCTGGCCAATCTCTGGCTGAACTGACTGCCCGTGTTTTCGCCCACCTCGACCCGGTGCTCACCGACCTGAAACCTGACTGGGTACTGGTGCAGGGTGATACCACCACCGTTATGGCTGCCGCACTGCTGGCCTACTATCACCGCATCAAAGTCGGCCACGTCGAAGCGGGCTTGCGCACCGGCGACAAGTGGCAGCCCTTCCCCGAGGAAATCAACCGCCGGGTGGCAGGCGTCACCGCAGACCTGCACTTTGCCCCCACGGAATGGTCGCGCCAAAACCTGCTGCGGGAAAACGTCCCCGACGTGCAAATTGTTGTCACCGGCAACACCGTCATCGACGCCCTCCACTGGGTTGTCCAACAGCCTGCTCCCCACCTCCCTATCCCCCCAGCTCCCCGGCTCGTTTTAGTCACCGCCCACCGCCGAGAGAATTTCGGCCAGCCGCTGGAAAATATTTGTCAGGCCTTGCTGCAATTGGCCGAAATCTACCGCAATGATGTGCATTTTGTCTACCCTGTGCATCTCAACCCTAACGTGCAGGAACCGGTTTACCGCCTGCTGGATGGTATTCCCAATATCACCCTCCTGCCTCCGCTGGATTATCTCCCATTGGTGCATTTGCTCAAACGCTCGACTCTGGTGTTGACCGACTCCGGCGGCTTGCAGGAGGAAGCCCCAGGGTTGGGTGTCCCCGTGTTGGTGCTGCGCGAAGTCACCGAGCGGCCCGAAGGAGTGGAAGCCGGCACGGTCAAGCTGGTCGGCGCCGACCTCGCCCGCATCATCACCGAAACCCGCCGCCTGCTCGACGACCCCGCGGCCCACGCCGCCATGGCGCGTGCAGTCAACCCCTACGGAGATGGCCACGCCGCGGAGCGGATTGTGAAAGCTATATTGGGATACGACCGCTGACCACCGACCGCCACTCGCCACTCAATGTCATTAAGTTAAGCTATAGGCGGATTACGAATCCGCCTGGAGCATGTTAGAAAACCCTGTTTTGCTCCTGTCGGATCCGTGATCCGACAGACACCAACCCTTAACTTAATGACATTGACTTACCACTCGCCATTTGTTATGCCCCGCGACCTCATCACCTCCCTCACCTACGCCCGCTCCTGGCCCCTGCTGGGACGCCTGGCCTACTACACCCTCAAACTCCTGGGGGTTGAGTTGCCGCGTTCTGTGCCCATCGGCGCTGATCTGGAAATCGCCCACGGCGGCTTCGGGATCGTGATCCACTCGCGGGCGCGGATCGGGAACCGGGTCAAAATCTACCCCGGAGTCAGCCTCGGGCGGGCCGACATCTACAAGCCCATGTCCGAATCTCGCTTCGAGGGCCTTGTCATCGAAGATGACGTCATTCTCTCCCCAGGCTGCAAAGTTCTTTGCAAAGAAGGCGTTCTGCGAGTGGGGAAGGGCACAGTCGTAGGCGCCAACGCCGTCCTGCTCCAATCAACCGGCGAAAACGAAATATGGGCGGGAATCCCGGCACGTAAAGTTGGAGAGCGAGTCGGCGAGTCGGCGAATCAGCGAATCAACGAATCAAGACTCGCCGACTCGCTGACTCGCTGACTCGCTGACTCGCTGACTCGCTGACTCGATGACTCGATGACTCGCATTTGCATCCTCCCCCAAGTTTCCGGCGTTGGCGGCATGGTCTCTTTTCGGGCCAAATTTGCTGCCGGTCTGAACACCCGCGGCATCGAAATCACGCCTCACGCCTCACGTTTCACGCTCCACGCTCCACGCTCTACGCACCCCGATGCTATCCTCATCATCGGGGGGACGCGCGACCTGCCCGGCCTGTGGCGCGCCAAACGCCGCGGGGTGCGGATTGTCCAGCGGCTCGACGGCATGAATTGGCTGCACCGTCAACGCCACACGGGGGTTAAGCATTACCTGCGCTCCGAATACGGCAATTGGCTGCTGCAATTCATTCGCTCCTGGCTGGCTGACCGGATCGTCTACCAAAGCGAATTCTCCCGCAGTTGGTGGCAGCGCGTCTACGGCCCCACGCAAGTACCCAACACCGTAGTCCACAACGCCGTTGATCTAAACACATACACCCCCAATCCCCAGTCCACCAATTACCAATCTACCAATTACCAGATACTTCTCGTCGAAGGTTCCCTCATGGGCGGATACGAGATGGGACTGGAGACAGCCGTCGCGTTGGTCGAGCGGATCAATAGTGTGTATAGCCAATCGTTGGGCGGGAGGCTTGTCGAGTTGACGGTCGTCGGGCGTGTAACGGAAAGCGTGAAGCGGCAGTGGAACGAACGCACAGAAATCCCACTGATTTGGGCTGGATTAGTGTCGCCCGACCGCATTCCCGAAATAGACCGCTCGGCGCATTTACTATATTCCTCAGACATCAACGCTGCCTGCCCCAATGCTGTCATCGAGGCTCTGGCCTGCGGGCTGCCTGTGTTGGCCTTCGACACCGGCGCGCTGCCTGAATTGGTCACCGGCGACTCCGGGCGCGTCGTCCCCTACGGCAGCGACCCGTGGAAATTGGATCCGCCCGATGTCACCGCGCTGGCCGAGGCCGCGGTCGAAATCTTGACGCATCAGGATCGTTTCCGCACCGCCGCCCGCGCTCGCGCCGAAGAAGCCTTTAGGTTGGATGCGATGGTGGATGGGTATTTAGCGGCTTTGATGTAAAGTTTATGGCCTTCCTGTATCAACAGTCGTGTTGGAGTTTCTTGAGATGTTGGCACTTTTGCGTAACTCACCCGTGGAGTGAGCGCGCAAATGTTGTCAGCAGTTTTGAGCGAAGAAAATCAAAAGGGCTTTCACAGCGCATTTTTTGTCCAAAACGCCCCAGATAGTTCCCCCATAGAGTGTTGCTGGCAAAATTAACCGCGGAGAGCGCAAAGATCGCAGAGTTTTATCACAAAAATTGGTTTTTCTCAGCGATCTCAGCGAACTCTGCGGTAAACATAGGCTGAAATGGCAATCTTGAAAACTCTGAGAAATTCTCCTAACAACATTTGCGCACACACCCCGTGGCTCGTGGATGTGGACAGCCCATTGGTCAGAATAGGCGTGTTATAATAGATATACTCGTTTTATATTTAGGATTGGACGTGTGAGGAAATATTATGGTAACAGCTAATTACCCCATCGATATCAAGCGGACACTGAGCACAGCATTTGGAGAGCGCCAAACCGAGGTGTTGGCCCAGGTGATTCACGCGGCTTACAGTGACCTGGTTCATACCGGCGATTTCAATGAATTGAAAAGTATTGTCCGCGATCTGGCGCTGGCCCAGAGGCGCACTGAGCAGCGTGTGGAAGAACTGGCGCAGGCTCAAGGGCGCACCGAGCAGCGTGTGGAGGAACTGGCGCAGGCCCAGGGGCGCACCGAGGACGCGTTGCAGCAATTGACCGTAGCCGTCGGAAAACTCAGCCAACAAGTGGGAGGCCTGAGTGACCGGATGGGCGGCGATTTGGAAGACGCAGCCTACATCACGCTCTACGATGTACTGGGCCGCGAGTTCGGTTGGGAAGTAGGGGAATTGGAGCGCACTTACCAGACCTGGGGAGACAAGCTATATGAGGTCGACACCTTTGGAGAAGCCCGCGACCCTCAGCGTCCAGGTGAGACGATCTGGATAGTAGGAGAGACCAAATTCAACCTGACGTTGCGGGAGGTCCAGCCTTTCGAGCAGTTGGTGGCAGCGGCGCGGCAATATTTGGATGGGGAGGTATTTGGAGTGTGTTTCTGCTACCGGGCGCGGCCTGAAGTGCAGCAGGCTGTGAAGGATGCCGGTCTACGGCTGGTGTTCTCGTATGGGCGCATGAAGTAAGTGGCAGAGGGATGAGGAAGCGGGGCAAGTTCAGCTGAAAAGATATCTGCTTTCGCTGGCAGCTTTAGGTTTTTTACCACGAAGACTCGAAGACACAAAAAAGCATTTGTGCCCTCGTGACTCATCGTGCCCTGTGGGTATTGTGGTGGAAGAGACAGGAACCAATGAATAATGTACCTGTGTCCGAAAAAGAAGATCAGATTTAACCACGAAGACTCGAAGACACGAAAAACCGTTTGTGCCTTCGCGAAGCACAGTTCGTCCCGCTTGACTGGATGCCCTGTGGGTATTGTGGTGAAAGAGATGGCAACCAATGAATTACGCGCCTTTGTACGCGCCTTTGTCTGAAAAAGAAGAAAAGATTGCAACAGCAATTGTTGATGCGGCTTACAAAGTCCATCGGGAACTTGGGCCAGGATTGTTGGAGAGTGTGTATGAACCGTGTTTTTGCCATGAATTGGGCAAATCTGGATGGCAATATCAACGTCAAGTCGTTGTGCCTATTCTGTACGATGGTATCACCTTTGACGAAGGTTTGCGATTGGATGTGGTCGTTGAAAAATTAGTGATTTGTGAGTTGAAAGCTATTGAAAGATTGCTGCCTGTGCATGAAGCACAGTTACTGAGTTACCTGAAATTAACAGGCAAGCGTCTCGGCTTTCTTATCAATTTTAATGTTCCGTTGATAAAACGCGGAAAAAAAAGAATGATTCGCTAAACTTTGTGCCTTTGTGCCTTAGTGGTAAAAAAATGAAGGAAACAGCAGAGCCAGATATGTTTCAGCCATTGATAATCACCACTAAGACACCAAGG
>JBDRGC010000253.1:0-3109 GCA_043818215.1 Chloroflexota bacterium
TTCGAAGGCAGATACACCATCTGAGAGGGGGTAACGCGCCGTGATCAGAGGCCGGGGATCCACCAAACCGCTCTCTAGCAAACGCAGGGCCGGCTCGAAGGGGCCACAACGGGAGCCAACCAACGTGATCTCATCTACCACAATCGACGAGAAATTAACCCGCAAGTCTCCAGCGTAAGTGCTTTTGAGCACTATAGTACCGCGCGGGCGAATGGCCTTACGCGCCAACTCGAAGCCTACCGGCGAGCCGGCGGCATCCACCACCACATCCATTTTTCTGATGGGGATGGCATCTTCTGAAATGGCGGCAATATGACAGGCGGACAAGGCTGCCCGTTGGTATTCGTGGCGGGCGACGACTTGCAAATCACACCCCGTCAATGCCAGGGTTAGGGCGATCAATTGACCCTGGCGGCCAGCCCCAATTACCAACACCCGGTCTGTGGGGACAATTTGGACCTGCTCTTGAATTTCCAGCGCGGCTGCCAGGGGTTCGGTGAACACGGCGATCTCGTCGGGGATGGAGGCGGGCACCCGGTGCAAATTCTTCACCGGCAGGATAAGGTACTCTGCAAAGGCCCCATTCCGGTTGATGATTCCCAGAGCCGTGCGCCGCTCGCAGTGGGTCGGGTGTCCGGCGCGGCAGGTCTGGCACTCGCCACAAGAGGCATTGATCTCCCCCACAACGCGCACCCCTCTCCAATTCGCGTCCGAAGCTGCCACCACGTCGCCCACAAATTCGTGGCCCGGAATCCCGGCATAAGGGTAGTATCCCCGCACCAACTCCAGGTCGGTGCCGCAAATCCCCGCCAGCCGGACGCGGATCAAGGCTTCTCCCTCCGGCGGCGTGGGAATGGGAACATCGTCACGGAAAGACAGGGTTTGGTTTTCTAGCCACAAGGCTTGCATAAGTGTCATTGTAGTGCTCCTCGCATCACGGCAGCGGCACGAAGGCTAAAATCGTCCCGGGGAATTTATCGGTTACCAGCAGGAAGCCGCGGTCATCGAGGCGCACAATGCCCTCCCAATTACGGGCCTCGCCGTTATCCAGCAATTGTAGCTGGATGGGCGGGGTGTCCGTGCGCAGTACTCCGGCTGCGGTATATTGGAATTCCACCAAACGCTCCACCACTTCAGATCGAGCGTGGGTGGCGCCCTCTGCATACAAGGCGGTCAACTCGTCTGCCGCCGGGTCGAGTTTGCCTTTATCGCCGGGGTACATGTAGTTGATTGCCCAGAAGCGGCCCTCGGCGTCTGGGGCGGTCACATCGGTAATGCGGTATTCGATTGTGGCGAAGGGCTGCGTTCCCAGGGGATACAGTGCCAGATCGAACAGGTGGACTGCCGGCTTGGGGTTTACGTTAGCCCCATTGGCTTCGTAAAACGTGAGTACCTGGTCTGATACCACCAACACTGCTTCGTCGGACATATTCCCGATTTTCGCCTGCGGGGGGATTTCTTGCAATGTGTCAATGCCTAAGGTCAGGGCGATCAAATCGTCATTCAACTCCCCGCTGACCACGTACCCCAGCATTGACGATCCGGGGCTGGCTTCGATTGTCAAATAGGCTATGTCAGTATCGAATGCAATAGACTCGTAGCCTTCGAAATCCTGAATGCCCTCCGCCAATCCCGGCGCGATCAGGGCGATGGTATCGGCGGTGATGGTGTCTGTGGATACGCCATCCAAATAAGCCAAGATTTGCTCTTTGGGGATGGTGAACAGACTTCCATCTCCGGATGAGGCAAACAGCCCTGGATACTGGGGCAAAAGGACGAGATGTTCCCGGTACCATGCCAATCCAGAAATCTCGGCTGAAGGTTTGGCAATATCGCCATCCAGAGGGATCACCGTCACCGGTATTTCGCCGGAAATTTCCGTTGATATTACTACAGCCTCTGTCGAGACTATTTCGACCGAGGCATCAGGGGGAGACGCAGTCTGGCAGGCAGCCATCCCTAAAGCTATTACCAGCAGTAGAATGTATAATAGTTTTCTGGTTTTCATTAATTTTCACTCCTGTAGTCCGTATTACATTTGTTTCACCCGCCGGACGTGTTTGCTCCGAACGCTGCGAAAACCAGAACCAAACTTGGCAAATCGCGCTGAGTACCCTCCGGACGATTAGCCCGGTCAAGTGCCGGGTAGAAGGGGCGGTTTCCCGCCCCTCCCCCCACATATCCGGACGTCCCACGGGATTGCTGTCTTCTGGCTATTGCACACCGTCGGCTTGCCCACACTCACTTCTCCGTGTGGCTTTCCTTTGTCCACGACTATACCCTTTTCGGGGCTCAATCACGCGGCCTGTATCCTCGCTTCATCCAGCTCCGTACTCCCGTTACCGGGTTTGCACGACGTAGACCCCGCCAAACGGGGTGGATTTCGCTACTGGCCTGCCGGGCAGGCTTTCCCGAAGGACACACCTGCACTTGCGTTCCGGTGCAAGTGCGCAGTCCCCAGATACCGGGATGGTATGCCTGCATAGGTATCGGGACAATGTGGCCGGATGCGATTTCTCCGGTTATCGGGTCGTTGCCATCAATTTTCGTGTGTTTATGATTATTGCACCCCTGACACGCTAGAGCCTAATTACTCGCTAAACTTTCTCCACCCCTTGAACTCGGTACGATATGCTCAACGGAAAAGGATTGCATAGCAAACTTCGCTTGACTGTGGCAATACTCACAGTTCCCATGAGCGCGCTCTGCAACTTCCTTTCTAAGTTCTGAACTAATATTTTCAGACATATGCAGGACTCTACTGAAAAAAGGCTATCCCACCGCAGAGTACGCAGAGAGCGCTGAGATTTTTGAAAATTAGTTTAAAGTTTCTGAACTTTGCTCAGATTCTGGTATGAATTCTTAAACCTGGTTTTTAGTTTTTCTCTGCGTTCTTCGCGTTCTCCGCGGTAAAAGAGTTTTTTCAGTGCAGTCATACAGGAGATTGAATACCCAAAGAATTCATCAAGTCAGTCATGTTTGTCTGCCGCAAACGTGCCATTTCAGCAAGATATTCTACCCGTTGCGCTTCTATTTTCTCAACTTGATCTGAGAGTCTCAACAATTCTTTATGCTCTTCGGGAGTCAATTCTTCTGCCCGTCGTTTTTC
>JBDRGC010000254.1:0-7507 GCA_043818215.1 Chloroflexota bacterium
TTGAGCCTTCGTGGTGAAATTCCCTGGCAGTCTCCTCATAGTTCTGAACGTCAAAAGAGCGATTTTTACCACCAAGACACCAAGTCACGAAGTTTTTCTTTGTGTCTTTGAGCCTTCGTGGTGAAATTCCCTGGCAGTCTCTTCATAGCCTAAGCAGTTACCAAATATCGAATAAATCCGACAGCATATAACAGGAGGCTCCCATGTCTCACAAACGGACACATCGAAAGATAGGTTTGGGCTTTTTGAGTGCGGCGGTCTTTGTGCTGCTGGCCGCGTTGACGGTGCTGGCGCACACGTTCTCAAACCAAACCGTGTATCTGCCGTTGATTCTGGCTCAGTATCCGCCGCCGCCATCTGGCACAACTAAATTGCTGATCACCGAGGTGCTTTACAATCCATCTTCGGAACCGGCCGGCGAGTGGGTGGAAATTTACAACCCTGGTGCGGGCGTTGCCATTTTGTCATCCTACAAGCTGGGGGATGAAGAGTACCTGGGCTACGATGAGGGGATGCTGCAATTTCCACCTGGCGCCGTGCTTGACCCCGGGGGAGTAATCGTGGTTGCCAATCAGGCCGCGGTTTTTCGATCTTCCTATGGCTTTCCGCCCGATTTCGAGATGCGCGATTCCGACCCCGCCATCCCTGATATGCTGCCATATTACGCGTGGTCAACCGGCAGCAAGGTGGAGTTGGTCAACAGCGGGGATGAACTGCTGCTTTTGGACGGGGAAGATACCATCATTGACGCGCTCTCCTGGGGGAATTCAACTTGGGAGCAGGCCTTTGACCCGCCGCCTCCGATCGCCGGGGATGGCCAATCCCTGGAGCGTTCCCCGGCGTACAAGGATTCTGACTCCGCGTCCGATTGGGGGGTTGCCGAGACCCCGGGGCCGTACCAACTCGATTTGAGTACCCCCACCCCCACAGTCTCTCCCACGCCCATCATCCCTACCGGCCCCACGATTTTGCTGGTCAGCGAGGTGCTCTACGATCCCAGTGGCGCTGACCCGGCCGGGGAGTGGATCGAGATTTACAATGCCGGAGAAAACAACGCAGCCCTATGGCTCTACCGGCTGGGCGACGAAGAAGCCCAGGGCGGCGGCGAGGGGATGTATTTTTTCCCGCCGGGTGCTGTGCTGCTTGCTGGTGAAACGGCCGTCATCGCCCGTGACGCGCTGACCTTCGAGACACTTTACGGCTTCAAACCAGATTTTGAGATTCCCAATACCGATCCGATTGTCCCAGATATGATTAAAGATTCCGGGTGGGCCAGCGGTTCGTTGAGTATGAGTCTCAGCGGGGATGAAGTGCTTCTCCTGGGTGAAGAAGACGCGTTGGTGGATGGCGTCTCGTGGGGCGATTCGACTGCCATACTCGATCCATCCGTGCCCAAAGTAGACCCGGATCATTCCATCGAGCGCTTCCCGCCGGGCGTGGATACCGATACCGCCGCAGACTGGCGTGCGCAATCCAACCCAATCCCTGGCGAGGTGGATCACAGAACGCCCACGCCGACGCTCGCCCCCGCTCCGACGCTTACCCCGACGCCGCCCCCCATATTGGTCATCAATGAAATTCTCGCCGATCCGGCAGGAGGGTTGGCAGGGGACGCTAACGGGGATGGTGTCCAACATTTGTACGAAGATGAATTTCTCGAAATCGTAAACACGAGTGAGAACGCCATCGATATCGGCGGCTGGGAAATTCACGATAATATAGGCTTGCGGCATGTTTTCTCCGATACAACCGTGATACCCGCTGGGTGTGCTATCGTGGTGTTCGGCGGCGGCGTCCCCACGGGCGATTTTGGGAACGCAGTTGTTCAAGTATCATCAACTGGAACCTTGGGGTTGAATAATGACAGTGACACTCTCACCTTGAAAGATGCCAGCGACGCGGTGATTGATACCTATACCTACGGCTCCGAAGGTGGCGATAACCAATCCATCACCCGTGCCCCCGACATCACCGGCGAATTTGTGAAACACAGTGAAGCCGCGGCCTCAGCCGGGACGTTGTTCTCCCCCGGCACGCGCCTGGATGGAACACACTTTGCCGGTTGCATCGAGTAATGGAGACTTTGGAAAACGATACTAACCTTTGCCTCCTTCACCGGCACGAAGTGTCCCAAAGACCCAGAATTCATAAAGCAGATTAGTTGACGATCTAATCTGCCCGTGCTATCATCCAGGGTAGATTATTATTCATTATTCTTCTTACCTGTTGCCCCAAGTTACCCGGTACGATCTCAGTGCTGCTAGCTCGAACTTCCATTATTGTTATTTTATCGATGCTGGTGGCCGATACCATTGTCATTATTGTTGCAATTATCTTGCACCATTTCGTTTACTGAGATGCCCACGGGGTAAGACCAAATCGTAGATTTGCGATGCGATTTTTGATGAGCGCAGGTGTGTTGCGCTCTTTTTTTGTTTGTCTTATTGGTATTACCTAGCCCGGACGAGCCGGAACTAAAAAGGGAAAAAATATCACCACAAAGTGCCACAAAGGAAAAACCTTAAAATCCCTTTGTGTTCCTTTGTGCCCTTGTGGTAGGTTTTCTTGTTTTTTGTGCAAGAATTTCATTGCTAACATACTAAGGAATGAGAATTCAATAACTTGCGCGTTTGTATCCTAACGCGAGCGCCGGTTGAGTAGCGGAGGCACACGCTTTTCGTGCCGTAGCGTATCGAAACCCAGCGGATTACGGTCACTTAGCCCATTTTCAAGCCCCGCTTGGTTTCGATACGGCTCTCCGTACCTCCGAGCCTACTCAACCGGCGCTACGCCCAAATTTAGAAATGTGTAAGTTATTTAATCCCCGTTCCTAAATATCAAAAAATGGGAGAGGCAGGTGGGCTTCTACCCTCTACCATCTACCCTCTGCCCTCCATTTTCAGAGCAGATGCTTTTATCAGGAGTTATCATCATGAGTGCAGATTTTATCGCTCGGATTGTTGGAATGTTCGTTGTTGGGATCGTCGCCACTTACTGGGGGGCTTCCTTAGGGGCGGGAATAGCAGACGCATCGACGGCACTTTATGCCGTGATAATGGGGTTGCTTGGAGCTTTAATAGGGTTAGTATTAACTCCCTACGTTACGACGCGCCCCGCTCGTTCTTTACGTGCTCTGATGGGACGCGTGGCTGCCCAGACATTGGTGGCTGGGATGATCGGCTTGATTGTGGGGCTTGTGATCGCTGCCTTGTTGGCTTTCCCGCTTTCTTTGCTGCCATCTCCTTTTGGAGAAATTCTCCCGTTCATTGGGGTTTTGTTCATCAGTTATTTTGGCGTGGCCGTTTTTATCATGCGTCAGAATGACATCTTTGCTGTGCTGCGCAACCATCTGCCGCGCCGCGGTTCAGGCGATTCGTCTGAAGATGCTAGTACGTCTGGTGGACGAACCATTTTGATGGATACCAGCGTTATCATTGACGGCCGCATTGCTGACATCGCTCGCACCGGATTCCTGAGCGGTGTTTTATTGATCCCGCGTTTCGTGTTAGCTGAACTACAATATATCGCCGATTCAGCCGACGGACTACGGCGTCAGCGCGGACGGCGCGGTATGGAAATTCTTTCGCAATTACAGAAGGACTCCACTATCCCTGTCCAAATTAGCGATATTGATGTCGAAGGAACACGAGAAGTGGATGATAAGCTGGTCATTCTGGGCCGTCAGTTGAAATGTCCTATTCTAACCAATGACTATAACCTGAATCGTATTGCTGAGTTGCAGGGAGTTCCTGTCCTTAATATCAATGAGCTTGCTAACGCTGTCAAAGCCATACTGCTGCCGGGCGAATCGCTTCAGGTTAGTGTTATTCAAGAGGGAAAGGAGCACATGCAAGGCGTCGGTTACCTGGACGATGGTACGATGGTAGTGGTGGAAGATGGCGCCAATTTCCTGCACAGAGATATTTCTGTCATTGTAACAAAGGTGCTACAAACTGCTGCGGGGCGGATGATCTTCGCCCGGCCAGAGGATACAGCCCGATGACATTAGTAGTGTACAATACCCTTGCGCGCAAAAAAGTGGCATTCGAGACCCTCCAACCCGGACAGGTTTCCATGTATGTATGCGGACCGACAGTCTATGACAAAGCTCACGTAGGTCATGCTATGTCGGCGATGGTGTTCGATATCATCCGCCGGTATTTGGAGCACAAGGGGTACGAAGTGCGCTACGTGACCAACTTCACAGATGTAGACGACAAGATCATCCAGCGTGCCACCGCTGAAGATGTGGACCCGTACGAGTTGGCGGAGCGCTATATCCAAGAATTCCGCCGCCATATTAACGATTTGAATATCTTGCCGGCCACCGTCTACCCGCGCGCTACGGAGGAGATTGATCACATTATTGAGATGGTGCAGGGTTTGATCGAGAGTGGACATGCATACGAAGCACAAGGAGATGTGTATTTCTTCGTCAGCAGCGATAAAGATTACGGCAAGCTCTCAGGCCGCCGTCTGGAAGACATGCGGTCCGGCTTCCGCATCGACGTAGACCAGCGCAAAGAGACCCCGATGGACTTCGCCCTGTGGAAGACATCCAAACCCGGCGAACCGGCCTGGGATAGCCCCTGGGGCAAAGGACGCCCCGGCTGGCATATCGAGTGCTCTGCCATGAGCCTGCACCACCTCGGTGAGCAAATCGACATTCACGGCGGCGGCAACGATCTCATCTTCCCCCACCACGAAAACGAAATAGCCCAAACTGAGAGTCTCACCGGCAAGCCCTTCGCCCGTTACTGGGTACACAACGGCATGTTGCAATTTTCGGGCGAGAAGATGTCCAAATCCACTGGTAACCTGGTAACCATCGACGATTTCCTGGCCGAAAATGAGGCCGATGTCCTACGCATGATGATCCTCAATTCCAGCTACCGCAGCCCGTTGGCATTCAGCGATGAGTCTGTCGGCCACGCCAAACGCGCTTTAGAACGGTTGCGCTCTGCTCTGCGACCGGCTTTACCGGATGCGATCGGGGACTCACCCGACGCGCTGCAAAAACAGATCGAATCCGCCCGTCGAATCTTTACAGAGGCAATGGACGATGATTTCAACACCGCCGGTGCTTTGGGACATCTCTTCGACTTTGTGCGCGCCATCAACCAGGCCCGGGACGCGGGGGCGGACAGCGCGAACCTGGAGGCTGCCCAATCCCTTTTGCTGGAATTGACCCATGTGTTGGGCCTCCAATTGGCCCGTTCCGGGTTCAAGAGTGGGGAGACGGCCCCGTTCGTGGACCTCCTCGTCGAGGTGCGCGGCGAAATGCGCACTCAAAAGCTATGGGCACTCTCCGACCAAATCCGCGACCGCCTGACGGAATTAGGTGTTGTCTTGGAAGACACTAAAACTGACACAACCTGGCGTTGGAAATAATGTTGGTTAATTGGGGATTGGTAAATTGGGGATTGGTATATTGGGGATTGGGTACAATTCCTACCAACCAACCTACCAACCTACCAACCTACCAATCTACCAATCTACCAATCTACCAATCTACCAATCTACCAATCTACCAACCTACCAATCTACCAACCTACCAACCTACCAACCTACCAACCTACCAACCTACCAACCTACCAATCTACCAACCTACCAACCTACCAACCTACCAACCTACCAACCTACCAACCTACCAACCTACCAACCTACCAACCTACCAACCTTCCAATCTACCAACCTTCCAATCTACCAACCTTCCAATCTACCAACCAACCTACCAACCTACCAACCTACCCATCATCTCATGAAAGAATGGATCACAGGCCGTAACCCCATCTACGAAGTGTTGCGCGCCAGACGGCGGCAGTGTTTTCGTTTACAAGTAGCGCAGAACGCACAAGAAAAGGGCCGTCTGGCCGATGTTTTGCATCTGTGCGCCAAACGGGGTTTGCCTGTGTCCCGTGTGCCCCGTGAGCAGTTGGATTCCGTGGGGCCAAATCATCAGGGCATGGCGCTGGAAGTCAGCGGGTATCCCTATCAGACTTTGCACGACATCTTAGACCGGGCCTCAGATCGCGGAGAGGCTCCCTTTATTTTGGTTTTGGATGCGCTGCAAGACCCACAAAACCTGGGAACGTTGCTGCGCACAGCTGAGGCGGTTGGAGTGCATGGTGTTTTTCTGCCTCTGCGGCGTTCAGCAAGCATCACGCCAGCGGTTGTCAGCGCATCTTCCGGGGCTTGTGAGCATCTTTTGGTAGCTCAAGCTAACCTGGCCCGGACGATTGCCTCGCTAAAAGACGAAGGCGTCTGGGTGATCGGGCTGGAAGGCGATCCAGAGGCCCGCCCCCCCTCCCAAGTACAGTTGGATGGCCCACTTGCTTTGGTGGTTGGATCCGAGGGGCAGGGGATGCGCTCGCTTATCCGCAAATCTTGTGATCTGCTTCTGCGATTGCCGATGCGAGGTCAGGTCATTTCGTTGAACGCAGCAGTTGCCGGCTCGGTGGCCTTGTACCTGGCCTGGCAGGCGCGCGGGTTTTCAGCGAGTGGAAACAAGGATTGACGGTATCCTCTCCATATTGTAGGGTAAAAATCATTGTAGTCGGGGTTTCCACACTGCCCTGCGGGTACCTCGTGCAGGCGAGATACCCTGGCACCGCCCGCCATACCATCCTGGCACAGGGCATCGTCCCGACACTTGCGCCGCACGCAGTGCAGGTGTGTCCTTCGGGAGGGCAGGTGTGGAAACCTGTCCTGAGTGTGTCGAAGGGTCTCCGCTACATCTCTCCTTACTTTTGAAGAGGATACGACGATTGACGTTTGTCTGAAATCCTGATAGACTTCTGCCCCGCTGGTGTTTCCGTACCAGCGTGTTAGCAGGTAGCCTTGTCGCTGGGATGGCACTCTGGTATAATGCCCCCGCTTCGGCGAAAGCACATTTCTAATTGATTTGCCGACGTAGCTCAATCGGCAGAGCAGCCGTTTTGTAAGCGGCAGGTTATGGGTTCAATTCCCATCGTCGGCTCCTGTCTAGTCGGTTAGTCCACTAGTCGGTTAGTCTTGTTCCCGTTCAAGTACTTTGGATTAGTGAAAGGACTAAGCGACCAGTTGACTAAGCAACTGGCAGATTAACCGGGCGGATACCCAAGTGGCCAAAGGGGGCTGACTGTAAATCAGCTGGCAAATGCCTACGGCGGTTCGAATCCGTCTCCGCCCACCTTTCTACTCGCCGATGGGAATGTTTATTGCCTGTCGGCGAGTACTTGTGTAACCGACAACGCCCTCATAGCTCAGTCGGTAGAGCGCATTCTTGGTAAGAATGAGGTCATGGGTTCAAATCCCATTGAGGGCTCTTGTTGTTGCAAGCAAGCAAACTTTCTGGTAAATATTGTCTGCCAAGGAGATGAAAACCAATGGCTAAAGAAAAATTTGTAAGAGACAAGCCACACTTGAATGTCGGCACCATGGGACATATCGACCATGGGAAGACCACACTGACAGCTGCGATCACCAAATACTGTTCGTTTTTGGGTCATGGGGCGTTCCGGGCGTT
>JBDRGC010000255.1:0-23777 GCA_043818215.1 Chloroflexota bacterium
ACTCAACCGGCGCTAACGTGATTGTTTGAATGGGTAAGTTATTAATCACCGTTCCTGAGTAGCGTTCAGCGTATCAAAGGGTGGAGTTCGAACCCGTTCGCACCCTTCGACACCGTACCTGCGTTCGGTGCAGGTGCGCAGTGCCTGCATAGGTATACGTCCCTTCGGAACTACTCAGGATGCGAACTGCGTAACATGAGTTAAAAAATAGATTTGATGCGAATTCGCCAGCGTCACGGTGACCTCCCGCAATTAAATGGCGATGATGGCGGCGGCAAATATTAATCGCCGGGTTGAATGGTGAGCCATCGCCTTATGGCGTTAATCCAGAAGTTAATAAGTAATTCTCGGCTGCACTGAATAAACTCTCTTACCGCGGAGAACGCAGAGAACGCAGAGAAAATCCTAAAACCAAGTTTAAGAATACATGCCAGAATCTGAGCAAAGTTCCGAAATCTTAAACTGATTTTCAAAAATCTCAGCGATCTCCGCGTGCTCCGCGGTGAAATATCCTTTTTTCAGTGGACTCATTTTCGAAAAATAAAGGGCATCCGGGAAACCGGATGCCCTTTATAACAAAACTTGAGAGGATTAATAAGCGGTTTCGCTGTCCCGCAGTCTGGGGGGCTTGAAGACCAGGAAAACAGCGTTCACCAAAATGCCCAGGATCGCAGCGGTCGCGATGGCGGGCAGGCCACTGGGGAAGACGCCCTGGAAGAGCGGGATGGGCAGGAAGCCACCGGGATAACCGATGTTACCGCCGATGCCGACAACCATGATGATTGCGCCAACAGCCAGAGTGCGTGGGGTAAACATGCTGACCTTATTCTCGATCATCAACGCGATACCCTGCATGCCGATCACGCCGAACAGGTAGATCGCCAGGCCGCCGCTTACCGCCGCTGGCACTGAGGCTACCAGGGCTTCCAATTTGCCGATAAAGCCAAGCAGCATGGAAAGAACGCCGGCCATGATCAAAACCGGGCCGGAGTAGTTGAGGGTAATCGCCATTAGTGAGTTATTCTCACCGTAGTTCGTGCCCGCGGTGGAGCCAAACAGGCCGTTGATGAAGTCACCAATACCATCCAGGATCAGGTTGAAGCCAATGTGCTCGTCGAGGTGGTAAGGCTCTTCGCCGATGTCCTTAGCATAGCGGTCTACATACAGGCTGATCTGGTAGAGGTGGGCGGTCGATTCGGGGATGGTTGCAATCGCCATGATGCTGATGCTGAAGATCGCAGTCACAACCATTGCACCACCGAAAGACGGGAAGGTGATGTGCGGAAGAACAAACCAACTAGCCGCTGCAATACCTGACAGGTTAATCAACCCGAAGGGGATCGCGACAATATAACCGAGGATAGCGCCCAGCAAAATCGGGAGCATTCCGATGAAACCTTTACCGCGCAGGTAGACCGAGAACATGATCGTGCCCACCAGGGTAACGATTGCCACCAGCCAGTTCGCCTCGGCCATGCCCAGGGCCGCGAATCCCAGGCCGAAGCCGATGATCGCGGCGACAGAGCCGGTGATGACTGGCGGGAGGACCTTGTCAATGGCAGCCTTGCCAACTTTCTTGATGATGTAACCGAAAATGATGTTGATCAGGCCGGTAACCAGAATGCCAGCCTGCATCGTGCTGATCAATTCATCACTGGCAGGGACACCCCACTCAGCGTTGGTGATCGCTAGATAGGCCGCTAAGTAACTGAAGCTGGACCCGTAGAAGAGCGGGATGAACTTTCCGATTCTCCACTTTGACAGGATCAGGGCCACAATGGTCGCCATGCCCGCGACGAACAACACGGTTGAAACATGAAATCCGGTGAACAGGGCGCAAAATACGGTCGCCGGGAACATGGTCAGCACGTGCTGAAAACCTAGCAAAAGCATTTTTCCAAAGGGTGGCATTTCGTTGGGCAAGTAACCGGGTATTTTTCTATCAGCTATAGCCATGTTTCATTTCTCCTTCATTAGGGTCTTAGTAGTTGATTCCTTGCACAAAAAACAAGGAAATTAACCACAGATTTCACGGATTGCACGGAAAAAAACAAAAAGAAAATCCGTGAAAATCAGTGTAATCCGTGGTTCCGGCTCGTCCGGGTTAGGTTAGAAAAAAAGAACGACGGTTGGCCGAGTTTGCGCTTTGTGAGCCAGCCTCAGCCAGGGCTTTGCAAAACCAGACCTTATTCCTTAGCCATCACCTCCTTGCATCTTCACCCGAATTATTGAGAAGACACTTTATCTCGATAAAATGACTTCCAGTTGCTGCCAAATCAGCAGCGTAGAAAAAATAAGGCGGCTAATAAATCAGCCGTCTTATCTAAACCCAAGTAAAACCACAATGATTACAATCACCGCAATCACTGCCAGGGCAATCCACCTGAATGTTTTGGAAGAAAACAGCCCGCCGGCCATATCTTTGGCGACAGCTTTGGCGAACTCAACTTCAGAGGGCGGTTTGTATTCATCCCTGGCTTCCGTATCTGCCAGCCCCCGGGCCTTCAGGGCCTCATTGAGCGTGTCCAGTCCCTGGCGGATCATACTTTTGCTCACGGTATCGATCATACGTTGACCGACACTGGCCAATCGCCCGCCAATATTTACATCACCCTCATATTTCAGGAGAGTTGCTTTATCATCTTGCTTGACCAGTTGAATATTCCCTGAACCGTTTACAAAACCCGGCTTTCCCTTCCCGCTCACAGTCAGGGTACAACTTTCCGGTGGCACCTCATCCGAAACAACCAGTCGCCCGGAGAAAACCCCGGCAACGGGTCCAATGCGGACATTTATTTCGCCATCATATTCATTTTCGCCAACTAAAGTCAGACTTTGAGTGCCGGGCAGGCAGGTAGCCAGGACTTCAGGGTCTCTAACCACTTCCCAGACACTCTCTATCGAGCCTTCGAATTGGTACTCACCTTCAATTTTCATATAGAATTTTCCTCGTTTAGAATTTCGAACAGGCGGTTGGGACTGAGCGGCATTTCAAGGATTTCAATATCCCTATTATACAACGCATTTTCAATTGCCTGGGCAAACAATGCGGGAACTGGAATCGTCCCGGCCTCACCAACGCCTTTGGTGCCCAATTCATTCAGTGAGCGGGTTTCCATGTGACCGATCTCGATGCGCGGCGGCATCTCGCTGGCCGTGGGGATTAGGTAGTCGGCCAAAGAGGCGTTGAGCAATTGCCCGTTTTCGTCGAAATGCAGTTTCTCGTAATAGGCATTCCCGATGCCCATCGATATCCCGCCGTGAATCTGGCCTTCCACAACCAGGGGGTTGAGCACAACACCGCAATCTTCAACGGCGACGTAGCGCTTGATCTCCAGCATCATGGTTTCTGGGTCAACTTCCAGTATCATAGCGTGGGTGCCAAAAGCTGTGGCTCCATACTGAGGCCCAAAATAAGCGGTGGCCTCTAACCCAGGTTCGGTGCCGGGTTTTACAGCACCCCTCAGGGGGTTAGCCAGACCGGCCAGCTCACCCAGGCTGATCGATTTTCGAGGCAGGTCAGCCACCTGTACCTGACCATTTTCAAGTTCCAATTCCTCTTCAGGGGTTTCCAGCACTTTACTGGCGAGTTTCAAGATTTTACCGCGCACGATGCTGGCAGCGGCATGGATGGCGTTTCCAGCGACGACGGCTCCCCGGCTGGCAAAGGTGCCTGTCCCCCAGTGGAACTCACCAGTATCACCAGTAATCAAATGGATATCACTAACATCAACGCCCAACTGCTCAGCCGCGATTTGAGCAAACGAAGTGTAGTGACTCTGCCCCTGGGTACCAACTCCGGTTGCTATGTTGATCTTGCCGCTCGATTCGACGGTGACGCGCGCCCCCTCATAAGGGCCAACCCCGGTGGTTTCGATGAATGGCGTAATACCGATGCCCACATATTTACCTTCGCTTCGCAAGCGCGGCTGTTCTTCTTTCACAAAATGATCGAAACCAATCATCTCAGCGGCCTTATTGAGTGCCGGTTCGTAATTGCCGGTGTCGATGACAAAGGGGACAAAAGCCTGATCGATGATCTTGTGGTCATATGGAAAGGCATCGGGCGGCAGCAGGTTACGGCGTCGGATTTCCACCGGATCGATGTCCAACGCTTTGGCGGCAAAGTCGAGCAGGCGTTCGATCACGAAAATGCCCTGGGGCCGGCCGGCCCCGCGTACGGGCGTGGCAATTTGTTTGTTGGTAAATACCACTTTACAATCGGAGGTGAAATTATCGATTCGGTAAGGCCCCATCATATGACATTGGGTGTTGAGAGGCAGGGTCAGCCCATAGGGATCATAGGCGCCGGTATCATGCAAAAAATCATCTTTTAATCCCAGGATCCGGCCATCCCTGGATACGGCGATTTCGGCATTGTGGACCTGGGTACGTTCCTGGGTGGTGGCATAGAAATTTTCGCGACGGTCCTCGATCCACTTGATCGGGCGGTTCAATTTCATCGCTGCCCAGGGCAGGACCATTTCTTCGGGGTAGAACATCATGATCTTGGGGCCAAAACCGCCTCCAATGAAGGGGGCAATCACTCTAACTTGATGTTCCGACAAACCCAGCCGGGCTGCCGTTCCATTGCGGATCGGGATTGGGGATTGGGTGGTATCCCAAATTGTCAGGTGCTGGCTTTTCTGATCCCAATTGACCACAATGCCGCGATTCTCCATGGCTACTGCTGCCCCGCGGTCGAGCAGGAATCTTTTCTGGATGATGAGATCTGCCTTTTCACGCGCGGCTGCATAATCGCCTTTCTCCTGCAAAAGGTGGGCGGCCAGGTTCGAGTCCAGGTCGTCGTGTACCAGTGGGCTATCGGATTGCAGCCCTTTTTCAAGGTCTACTACTGCGCCCAAAGGTTCGTAATCGACAATGATGTCCTCGACCGCGTCTTCGGCGATATAACGGCTCTCTGCGATGACCACGGCAATGGCCTCTCCCGCGTAGCGGATTTTATCGCTCACCAGGGGAACCTGCCTGCGTGAGTTGAAGATAACATCTTCGAGCGTCGGGGGTGGAGAAACCAATGGCGGGCCTGGATAGCATTCCTCACCCATGTCCTCGGCGGTAAATACGGCTATGACCCCCTCACGTTGGCGGGCCTCGGAAACGTCGAGATGCCGCAAATAGGCATGGGCATAATCACTCCGCAAAAATGCAGCATGGAGCATTCCTGGAATCTCAACGTCATCGACAAATAAAGCCTGCCCGGTGAGCAGACGGGGGTCTTCGTTCCGTTTTGTACGTTTTCCAATATATTTATTCGTCACGACTCCACTCCTGTGTTAATAACACCCAAGAAGGATGAAAAGATGCGCCATAGGGTTCAAAACTGCTCATGCTTCAATACTCATTTTATCGACGGCTAATTTGACCGCATCGATGATATGCTGGTAACCCGTGCAGCGACAGAGATTCCCTGAGATTGCGTGGCGAATTTCCTCCTCGCTGGGGTTGGGATTTTTTTCCAGGAACGGCACCAAAGTCATCAGGATGCCGGGTGTACAGAACCCGCATTGTAGCCCATGCGCCTCCCAAAAGGCCTCCTGGATGGGGTGGAGTTCCTCGATGGTTCCAATGCCTTCTACTGTGGTGATTTCATGCCCGTGGGACTGGACAGCAAAAATCAAGCAGGAACGGGCGGGGTCTCCATCGAATATGATCGTGCAGGCTCCGCAAACACCATGTTCGCAGCCAACGTGAGTGCCTGTCAGACCCAAATCGTGACGTAGAAAATCGCTCAATAAGCGGCGCGGTTCGACCTGGCGTTCATACAGGGTTCCATTGATGGTCACCGCGAGATTGAACAGGTTGCTCATTTTGCTCTCCTTCTCTTAGACCCATTGCTGGCCCGTTCGAAAGCCTCTTCCAATGCACGGCGGGCTAAAACCTTCGCCAGGTGTTGGCGGAATTCAGCCGTGGCGTGGATGTCACTACCGGGGTCGATGTCGGAGGTCGAGGCCGTTTCAGCCGCAGCCCGGATGAGTTCAGTGGTAGGCGATTGGTTCATCAAAATCTTAGCACCCTCATGAGCTTCCATCGGGCGGTCACCAGCGCTCAGGAAAACCATTTTTGCCCGCTGGCAACGCCCCCTTCGATCCAGGCTTACCAGGGCTGCAACCCCCATCAGGGCGAAATCGTGAGGTCTGCGAGCTACTTCCTTTAGCGACCATCCAGAACACGGCGGCATAGCCGGTAACACCGCTTCTATTAATAAGTCATCAGGTTCCAAATCGGTCGTGAACAGCCCTACGAAAAATTCGTTGGCAGGAACCCAGCGATCCCCTTTTTGATTGCGGACCCGGAAACGGGCATCCAGGGCAACACTGACGGCCACGAGTTCGGCAGAGGGGTCTGCATGGGCGATGCTGCCGCCAAAAGTGCCCCGGCTGCGAATTTGTGAAGTCGCAATATTGGGCATGGTTTCATGCACCAGGGGAGCATGTTTGGCTACCAGGGAGTCCACCTCGACCTGTTGGTGCCGGGCCATGGCCCCAACATGTAAGCCATTCTTCTCTGACCGAATGGATGAAAGCTCAGAAATATTATTCAAATCAACCAGAACAGCTGGTTGCACCAAACGAAAATTCATCATCGGGATCAAGCTTTGCCCACCGGCTAAAACTTTGGCATCATAGCCGTGTTCAGCCAGGTGAGTTAATGCTTCTTCGATTGTCGTTGGTGCATAATATTCAAACGGAGCTGGTTTCATCATCATCTCCTTTGATTTTAGATTTGCATGATAACAATATCAATCGTCAGTTTTTCACTATCCATAACCATTTCATACTTTCATCAAAATTCCTGATAATTGGGC
The DNA here is from genome assembly GCA_043818215.1 of Chloroflexota bacterium. Classification (GTDB taxonomy): domain Bacteria; phylum Chloroflexota; class Anaerolineae; order Anaerolineales; family UBA11858; genus JBDRGC01. The sequence continues at coordinate 6,827 of JBDRGC010000255.1, forward strand.
AACCGCTCGAACCAGCGCGGGGATTTGTAATTCGCCCCACCTATCCATAATTTGGTTGTGATTTGCATATGACCTAAATGGAGAGCGGTGTGATCGATCACGTGTAAAATGCACCACCGAACCGGGATCGATTTCCCATCTACCTCACGTGTGTCATTCAAATCCGATTCCTTGAGGAAGTAAAAAACTTCTCGGGTTTCTTGCCGGTTTTTATCAAGGAGAGCAATAATTTCAGAACCGCTCGTTGCCACGGTTGTGAATTCCGCGTCCCGGTTTCGAGTTTTTGGCAAATCTCCAATGATCTCGCTGATCCAAAAATGTTCGGCACCAGCGGCGTGGGTGGCGAGGACAGCCAAAGAATTTGTGACATGATCGCCATTTGCATCAAGGGGACGCCAGTTCAGGGCCTCTGCGGGCAGATCAGAAATCAGGCCAGCGACCTGGTTGCGCAAATCTTCGATCCTTCCCAAATAGTTAGCTAATTCTGGAATCATCGTCTCGTTCTCTCGCAACCCGCTTGACAAAATCAGCGAAGGAAGTGGGTTGTCGTCCGAGCAGGCCACTCAAGGCGACCTGGTTTCCATGCAATCCATGCTGATCATAATACTTGAACATTTGAATCAATGTCGAAATCTGGTATTCGCCCAGACCAGACGATCTTGCGTTTTGTTCCCAGGTCTCTCGTGGTAGTGCTTCTGCTTTTACCGGGCAATTCAGCATTTTGCTTAGCATATCTGCGACCTCTGTTTGAGACATCGCCGGCGTGCCGACCAACTCGAGGGTGGCTCCGATATAATCCTGTCCGGTTAGAACAATGGCCGCCGCTTGAGCGACATCTTCGAGATCGACCAGGCTGATGCGGGCTGTTGGCGAATACGGAACCCGAAAGTTGCCTCGCTCAAGGATTTGATCCCACTGCGCTAAAATATTTTGCATGTAAGCCGTGGGCTGTAGAATGGTAAAGGGCAGACCTGATTCGAACAGCAGTTCCTCGACTCGCATTTTATGCCAGTGATGCGGCATGGCTTCGATCTGCGGGTGCAGAACCGAGTGGTAGACAAAGTGTTCGATCTTTGCCGATTGGGCCGCGGCGATGACGGTCTTTCCGAATGTCACCTCGTCCGGGCTGACATTGGGAGCGATATGGTAAATAGCGTTTACGCCCCGAACAGCTTGATCCACACTGATGTGATCGCCCAGGTCACCGACGATCACCTCCGCGGCACCAAGTGCTTCGAGGGAGGCAGTCTGGTCGCTCCGGCGGACCAACGCCCGGAGTGTTGCTCCTCTTTTCGATAGCGACCGAATGACCGCCCGCCCAGTTTTCCCAGCTGCACCGGTAATCAGGATCATATCTAGGAAAGACCTGACTGGTTACCATGAAACCAGTCAGGTCTTTTGTTACTTAGGCTCTTTGAAAGCTACGAACCGTGCCCAGCAGGAGGCCAGTTCCATGCCTTTTTGGATGAAGCAGCCGATAAAGTAGCGGCCGCTTTCCATGTGGGCCAGGTCACCACCTAAATTCTCGGCGTGGATGATGGTCTTGGGGAAAAGGTTAAGGTGCATATCCTGGTAATACTTGTCCAGCGGGTACATCTCATTCCAATCCTTGCCGTATTGATCAATCAATTTCTGGTTGGCTTCTTCGAATGTCTTCGGATGCCAGTCTCGTTGGATGGTGTTCATGGGGTGTTCCATGGCCACACAGTCCACGGCCAGCCATTTTATCTTTTTAAGGAGACACCAGGCCGCGAAATCCGGCGAGGGGCCTGGATGTTTGATCATATAGCGGAATTCGTCGGAATCTGGGCTGTTCCAGCCATACTTATGGTAACCGGTTTTGACAATCAGGATATCGCCTTCTTTGATTTCCACCACACTTTCGATCATCCCTGGGGTGTAGACGCTGGTATCGCTGACCATGCTGGAAATATCGGCTACCGCGCCGGGACCGATCCACTTCTCGAAGGGAATCTGGCCGATGGTGCGTCCAGCGGCGTGGAAGTGTTTCTCGCCATCCATGTGGGTCGCCAGATGGAAAGATGCTTTGCAGTGGGCATTGTTGCGTCCCAGGCCGAAGTACTGCCCGCCTACACGCTTGGTGTAGTTGACACTCAAGGGTACATAATTAGCCCACTGAGGTGTCTGGACGCTGAATGGTAGAGTCATGTCCAACATCTCTGCCGCGCCCATGGTCTCGAAGAATTCTGCCTCGTTCATATCATCCGGAGCCTGCAATGCCACCACCCGACTCCAGGCTGATTCAACCTCCATATAGGGAATTGGATGAACCATTATCCAGGCGCGTTGGTTGCTCAATTCTTTGATTTGACCGCCCAACGACTCAGCTAAGAGTAATCCAGCTTTCGGCATGGTGATATGAGTCAGTTTGTGATACGCATCCTGGGGGAAAAGCTCATCCCAGGTTATTCCGTGGGTTTCCTTGAGTTCCGCTTCGGCCTTGTCGAATTCGCGGGTGTGCATGTAGCGCAGGTTGGTGTTCATGGGATGTTCGGCGCTGCCGCAATCCACCCCGATCAGTTTGAGTTTCAGATCCAAGGCCCATTGGAAGAACTCAGGGGAGGGGCCTGGATGGCGCAGGTAGTAGCCGAATTCTTTATTCTCGATTCCGCCCTGGGCGTCGGGGTTAGTCACATCCGGCTGATCCCAGCCGAATTTATGGTAGCCGGTATTGATGATCAGGATATCACCCTCTTTGACCTGTACGCGGGAGGTGATCATCTCTGAGGTATAGAGGCTGTAATCTGATACTTCATCCGAAATATCGACGACCATGCCCTCTCCGCAAAGGTCAGTCAGTGGGATATCGGCGATGGCGCGTGCCCCTGAGTGGAAAGCCCGCGGCCCTACCAGGTGAGTGCCGGTGTTATTGCTCCATTCGATCAACTGGCCGTTTGCTCCCTGTCCTCCCCCGTAGGCCCCGGTGAGCCTTTTAAAGAAATGAACCTGTAAAGACATTTCACCCGGATACGGCGGCGTAAAAATACTCAAGGCCTGGGTGAGGTCGTACCACTTGGCGGTGTTCAGCATTTTGATAATTTGTTCTCTGTTCATGATTTGCTCCTTGTTTTTTGGGAGGTTGGAGGTTGGAGGTTGGGGGTTGGAGGTTGGAAGTTGGAGGTTGGAGGTTGGAAATTGGAGGTTGGAGGGTGGAGGGTGGAGGTTAGAATTTCTTCCATGCTTGAATGAGTTTGTTTAGTTGTTTAGCTGCGACTGTGTATTCATCAATTAGTACCTTAGCAGTGAAAAGTTTGCACAAAAAACAAGAACATTTACCACCAAGGCACAAAGGCACGAAGGAAAACTATTTATTTCTTAACTTTGTGTCTTTATGCCTTGGTGGTGAGAGATTCCTTTTGGTTCCGGCTCGTCCGGGTTAGGATCGAACACTCTATTTGGGTAGCGTATTTCAAATCAACACAAGTTTCCAAATGTTCAATCATCTCATTGGCTGAACCCATCGCATTTCGCCAGTATTGTTTGGTTTTTCCAGGTGTATCTTTGTGACTGTATCCTTCAACAATATTGGCTACAACCGATTTACTCGCTCGGCGCATTTGATCACATAGATCGAATTTCTCATGATCTGGGAATTCTTTTACAAGCTGATGGATGGGAATAACTAAAGCCTTTGTGCGGCGATAAACCTCCAGGTCACGATAACTCGCAATCGCCATACTCCAACCTCCAACCTCTAACCTCTAACCTCTAACCTCCAACATCTAGTATTCGTATTTCTCCGCAAACGCCACCAGCGCCTCATGGAACATTTCCAGCGGTGGGCGGACCAGCCCAGCCCCTACCTGGCCGACCCCGGCATATTTATGGGCTATGCCGGTGTTGACCCGCGGGGTGATCCCGGTCTCAACAACTTTGCGGATGTCGATACCGGTTGGCGTGCCACGAAAATCCAGCGGCGGGATGGTGAAAAATTTATGCTCGGTAAAGGCAATTTCGTACATCTCAAGGGTGGCGTTGATGGCATCTTTGGGTGTGCCACTGACAAAGGTGACGATGGCGGGCGCGCTGGCCATGGCGAAACCGCCGATTCCGGCCGTCTCTGTAATGGTGCTGTCGCCGATATCGCCGCTAGAGTCAGCTTCCGTGAACCCGGGGAAATAGAGGCCTTTTGGAACGGCCACCGGGGCAGTGAACCAGCGATCTCCCAGCCCGCTGACCCGGATGCCAAAATCGGTGCCGTTGCGGGCCATGGCAGTCACAATGGTGCTGCCCTCGATCCCGTGGGCGGAATCGGCCATTGCTTTACAGGCTGCCATCACCGGGTTGAGCACGCTGAGGGCGTTATCCCCAAGGGCTTTGATAATCTGGGAAGCTGCCTCCGGGCTGGGGGCCGCCAAGGCAATGAAGGGAGCCAGTTTCGCAGTAAACAGAATCGACCCGGCTTTATTGCGGTTATGGCCTTCATCACCCATGTGCAAGGCTTCGGCCAGGAGAGCGCGGATATCGATCCCGCCGCTCAACTCGATGGCCTTGCCCAGCACCGGAGCCATGACTTCTTCCATCCAGCGCAGGCGGTTGAGAACTTCTTCGCTGTAGGCTCCGTAGCGCAGCACCTTGCCATAGCCCTCATTCAGATTTGAGTAGGTTTTATTGCCGTGGGTTTGATTCTCGAGAATATACACCGACATAGAGGCGCAGATGACTCCGGCCATTGGCCCGACCGATTGATGGTGATGGCAGGGATCCAGTTCAATTTCACCAGACTCAACCAATTGTTGAGCTGCCTCCATGTTTTTGGCTTTGCCCTCAAAAATCAAGGCCCCGGTGATAGCGCCCCGCATCGGGCCGGAGGCTCGTGCCCAGGTGATCGGCGGCCCGGCGTGCAATAACAAGTTCTCCCGCATACCGGGAATAACATCGTTTGCTTTGCCCATTCCCACCAAAACGGGTCGGGCATTCATCATTTTCTGGGTAGCTTCGGTATTTGCTTTTTCAATATCCATGAGTTGATCCTTTATTGGGTTGGTTTGTTGGTTTGTTGATTCGTTAGTTTGTTGATTCGTTGATTCGCTGACTCGCTGACTCGCTGATTCGTTTGTTTCAGCACGAATATCTCAACTGGGCGAATTCCAACACTTATTTTTTCATCATTCGTTCCAGGATGGACATCAATTTTTCGTTGCCTCCCGCTGCTGGTTTCCAGTCAACCTGCACCACTTCAGCCCCTTGCGCTACCAGACTCTCGGTGAACGATTCCAGCCCGACATTAATAGCCGCCAATGTTTTTTTGACCGCTGATAGGTTGACTTCTGCAGGCTGCTCTGCAGCCTGTTCTTCAGCGGCGCGCCCGTTTTTCATTTCCAGGGTTTGGAGCAAACGCCCCACATAACGCGCGGCCTGATCATTGCTGGTTTCCACCACTGCGCCAGCTTCCTCAAGCATCTGGATTTGCGCGGCCATATCCTGGGGGTCTTCATCCGTCCCTGAAACGACGGCCACCACCTCTAGGTAGCGGCCGCTGGCTTCCGCATTTTTGCGGGCTTTGGCAATCGCTGGGGCTAACTCGCTGGCAGGGTCTGGATGAGCGCCGTAACCCAAAACCACATCTAATAAAATGACGGCTACTTCGGGATCGGCGGATTCTTTTTCCAGCCGCTTGAGGCGCAGGGCGTTATCCAGCATCGGGTGCAGCCGGCCGACCGTAAATTCATCCTCACCTAAGTCAATCACTGTGTGTTCTTTGCTGACCAATGAATCTGCCAGATGAAACATTTTATCGAGGGGGGTGTTAGAGTACACCACCGGGTGATAATTCTCAAAGATGAGTAATGTCTCATAGGCGAGTGTGCCGCCAGAGAAGAGGCCCCGTAGATAACGTTGACCGGGTGCAAATTTCGAGATATCGAAATCAGCGGTGTCACTATTTTTCGAAGACGTCAACTGGATTGCCAACTCAGCAGTTTCGTCGAATGTAGTGGCAAAATAAACGTTATCGATCCGCTGAGATGAGGTGGCATAACCGATGAAGTTCACTACCACCGGTTTTTTGACTTTCCTGGCGGTCTGTATAAGTCTATCTGCTACTTTGGGAGAAGGGGGCTTAGAAACCAAGACAATAACATTTGTATCGGGGTCACGGTTAAGCAAGTCCAAGCCCTGGCGGGCGGTGATGGCATTGACCGCCTCAGAGAGATCTCTCCCCCCGGTGCCAATGGCATGGGTCAGGCCGCCTCCCATCTGGTGAATGCGAACGCATACTTGCTGCAACCCGGTTCCTGAGGCCGCGATGATGCCAATCGGCCCACGGCGGACCTTGTTCGCAAACCCCAAACCAACCCCATTGATAATGGCCGTGCCGCAGTCAGGCCCCATGACGAGCAGGCCTTTTCTAGCAGCCTCTTGTTTCAAAGCGATTTCATCTTCTACGGAAACATTGTCGCTGTAGAGGAATACATGCTTATTTAGATTCAAGGCCTGGCGGGTGACTCCGGCTGCATACCGGCCAGGGACAGAAACCAGCACCCACTCGGCCGCGGGTAACTGACCAGCCGCGGATTCCAAAGTTTTGGGGCGGTATTCTGTATCTGAGGTTTTACTCCGGCGGGCAGCGATTAAGTCATCCACTTTGACAATCGCCATTTGCGCCGTTGATTCATCTACCCCATTGACCACGATGATCAAATCATCAGCCCCAGCAGAGTCTGCTTCGGGAACCAGTAAGCCGCTTTGGGCTAAGACATCTTTATTGGCATCGGTTCCCATCACCACGCCGGCATCTAAAATACCGGGCAATTCTGCCAAAGATCGCTGCAGGTGCATTAAAACGACAGAGTCGTAATATGCGCCAGATCGAATTTCAGTTTTAACATGTGTCATGGTATTTTTAGATGGCCCCTTTTTCCCGAAGCAAAGTCACATCTTCAGGGGAATAATTCAGCAGGCTGGTGAGTACTTCGGCGGTGTGCTGGCCCAAAAGCGGAGGCGGGTATTCAATTCCGGCCGGGGTTCGAGAGAATTTGTAGGGGAAGCCGGTCATCTTCACCGTCCCGGCTGTTGGATGTTCGGCCTGCAATGTCAAATCACGCGCCTGGGCTTGAGGATGGGCGAAAACTTCGGGGATGGTATTAATGGGGCCGCAAGGCAGGCCGGCTTCCGTCAAGGCCGCCAGCCAGTCCTTAGAGTCCCTGGTTGTAAAGATTGCGCTCAGTTCCGCCACCAACGCGTCCCGGTTGGACACCCGTTTCCCATTGGTCGCAAAGCGTTCGTTGGTTTTCAAATCTGGGCGGTCCAATAAATCGCATAAGAAGCCCCATTGCCGTTCGTTGGCCGCGCCGACGATAAACCAGCCATCCCGCGCCGGAAAGGCCTCGTAAGGGGTGATGTTTGGATGAGCATTACCCAGGCGGCGGGGCGGCTCGTTGCCAACCAGGTAGTTGGAGGCGATATTGGCCAGGATGGCGGCATGCGAATCGAACAAGGAGATGTCTACCAATTGACCCTCCCCGGTGAGGTCGCGCGCCCGCAGAGCAGCCAAAATCGCGGTAGAGGCAAACATCCCAGAGGTGATATCAATAATGGGGATGCCTACCCGCGAGGGGGGGCCGTCCACCGGGCCGGTGATGCTCATCATCCCGCCTTCAGCCTGGAGAATCGCGTCGTAACCGGGATTCTCGGCGAACGGGCCAGTGCGGCCATAACCGCTGATGGAACAATAAACCAGGCGGGGGTACAAGGCGTGCAATTCAGCATACCCCAATCCCAAGTGGTCTAAAATCCCGGTGCGGTAATTTTCCACGAACACATCCGAGATTCCGGCCAGCTTGCGGAGGATTTCTTGCCCTTCTGAGGTTTGGATATTGACTGTGAGGCTGCGTTTGTTGCGGTTTGCGGCGATAAAATAAGCCGATTCGCCTGGATATGGGCCATAGGGCGCGCCCACGAAAGGAGGGCCCCACCCTCGGCTCTCATCTCCGCTTTTAGGCCGCTCTATCTTTATTACATCTGCCCCTAAATCCCCCAGCATCATCGTACAATAAGGCCCGGCCAAAGCCCGGGTAATATCGATTATCCGAATATTTTTTAGGGGGCGCATTGTTGTACCTTCCCAGTGGTCTGTAGATTTATATTGTCACCAGGGTTTGCCTCGTTCGGCAAGTGCGGCCAAAACATTTTACAGTATAAGCTAGAACAAGATAAAAATCAATCAAATGTCGAGCAAATTCCCTGGTCTTTATCTCTGATTATCCAGATGGGATTCCCCCCGTCCCCCTTTTAGTACCTTAACAGTGAAAAGCTTGCACAAAAAACAAGAACATTTACCACCAAGGCACAAAGGCACGAAGGAAAACTTTTTATTTCTTAACTTTGTGTCTTTGTGCCTTGGTGGTGAGAAATACCTTTTGGTTCCGGCTCGTCCGGGTTAGGGATGATATAAGACTCTCCCGAAAAAAGGTCGTTTTACCGCAGAGATTGCAGAGTACACAGATATCATAAAAAGAAAACTTTGCGATCTCTGTGTACTATGCGGTTGTTATTTTCAGTGGTCCCCACGGATTTAGAATTTGTCGAGTTGATTGAGCCAAATCTCGCAAAATTCAAAGCACATGGCACCGCACCAAGCAGACCTCATGCTAGCAATGTTTTCTGATGGCATAATTATTCCTAATGCAAAACAATTGTAGTTTGTATTGGTGGTTTACGCCTAACGGAATGGCTTACCTGCCGCCGACTTTAGCAAGACAACAAACAATGAAAATCATTTTTCTTGGCAAAGTACCGCTGCATACCCACGCCGAAGGCGGTCAGGTGCAGCCGGTGTTGGGCGGCTTCGCACTTGCCAGGATTCACTCTCCTGGCTCGAGATTAGTTACCGCTAGTTTGAGGCCGGAGGTCCCTGGCTGGAAGGCAAAGCTAAAGGAGGCTGACTCTTGGAGTGAGCCGGACGTGACCTGTGTAGTGATGGTGACCAAGTCCCCGGATTGGATAGCCTTGCCGAGAGCGCCCTCCTGGGAGTGGATGCCTCCTGAATAGTAAGCAATGCTGCCTGGGGTGAGCGGCCCGCTGTCCCCGCCGCCTGAGATGGCGAGTTGACCGAGGCCGAAGGAATAGTCGGTTGCACCTTGGATCTCCGGGCCATTGTAGCGCCACACGAGATGGATGCCTAGGCCAGCAATCTCGCTGTATGCGGCTCCCTCGCCTGATGGCGACAGCGACGTGTCACAGTACAGCCACATGTCGAAGATGAAATCGCTGGACTTGACTACTCCCCCTCCCAGCAGTTGGGCTGGCCTCGCGGGAAAGCCTGGAATTGCCTCGATGGTGGGGACGGGGGCCGCACACGCATCCTCGGACAGGGCTGGGGGAATCTGCGTGGCCGCGATCTCAATAGGAGTGAGCTGTGGTGCCGACGGAGAGCATGCAGCCACGAGTGCGGCTAAGAGGAGTATTCGGGTGACTTTGCGGATTGTCGTCTTAAACATGGTGGCACCTCCTTGCGGTCAAGCCGCCCAACTACTAATTATATAGAACCTTTATCATAAGCCCCATCCGTGGGGCACTATATGGATTTGTTCCACATAAACTGATATTATATTATGGGGGTATACGGAACTCAACTGCCCGACGGTTGAATCTAAAAACGATTATAATCCATCTCCAACGAGTTTCATGTATCAAATGGCGAATTCATTCGTCGGCAAAAGTGGAAAGCTGAGAGAAAATAACTTCGCCCTCTTCACCTGCACTCATCTGCACTCCCTGGCACCGCCCACCAGGGCAGGTGTGCGTTAAGGTGTCGAACCCCAGCGGATTAAAGGCAAATTAGCTCATTTTCACGCCCAGCTTGGTTTCGACACCTGCACTTGCCGCAGGTGCATGTGCGCAGTGCCTGCACACTTGTCCCTTTGGGACACTTGTCCCTTTGGGATAGGTATACGGCTGTCCGTCCCTCCGAGCCTACCCTTCGACCAGCTCAGGACACCGCTCAACCGGCGATACACTCAAATTTGGAAATGGGCAAGTTATTTGATCACCGTTCCTAAAAAGCTAGCGGGTCAATATTTTGGCAATGTCAAGGAGCCGCGTATGATGGCATTTTGCCATCACACGCTCCAAATGAAACCCTGGCGGCGGCTCACTTAAATAGGGGTTTCATAGGAGAAAGTGGAAACCAATTAATGCGTCAAATGCCTGACAACGCAATGGGTGTGCGGCAATTGCTGCACACCCGTTTTTCTAGAGAATACCCGATAAAAGTGTCAGCACAACTCCGCCAGCAACCACGCTCCCCAACTGGCCGGCCGTATTGGCTCCCATAGCGTGCATCAACAAGAAATTGCCGTGGTCATCTTCTTGACCCACGCGCTGTACGATGCGCGCCGACATCGGGAAAGCGCTGATTCCTGCCGCGCCGATCAGGGGGTTAAATTTCTTGCCGCTCAGCACGTACATCATTTTCCCAAAAAGCACACCTCCGGCAGTATCAATCACAAAAGCCAACAACCCCATCCCCAAGATGAATAAAGATTCCGTGCGGATAAAGCTCTCGCCGGTCATCGTACTGCCAATCGCCAGGCCGAGAAAAATCGTGGTCACATTGGCAATTTCATTTTGAGCAGCCGTGCTCAAGCGGTCTACCACCCCCGATTCGCGCATCAAGTTGCCAAACATCAGGGTCGCGATCAATGGCGAAGCCTGAGGCGAAATCAAGGAAACCACGACAGTCACCACAATGGGGAACAGCACGCGCACGGTTTTGGAGACTTCGTTCTGGGAATACGGCATGCGCACTGAGCGCTCCGCTTTGGTGGTCAATAAGCGCATCACCGGCGGTTGAATGATCGGCACCAAGGACATATAACTATAGGCTGCAACCACAATTGGCCCCATCAAGTGGGGCGCTAGTTTCGATGAGACATAAATTGCCGTCGGGCCGTCGATCGCACCAATAATGCCAATCGAGGCCGCTTCATAAATATCAAAGCCCAGCCACAAGGCCAGCATCAAGGTGCCAAAGATACCGATCTGGCCGGCCGCACCCAACAGCGCCATTTTGGGATTTTCGAGCAGTGGGCCGAAGTCGGTCATCGCTCCGATACCGATGAAGATCAGGAGTGGAAAAACCTCGGTTTTCACGCCGGATTCGAACAGGATCGCCAAAAAGCCATGATTTGCCAGATCCGCGATCCCCGTTAGGGGCAGATTGGTCAAGATCGCTGCGAAGCCGATAGGCAGCAACAAAACCGGTTCGTAATCTTTGACTATCGCGAGATAGAGCAAAATCCCGCCAACCAACATCATCACGGCGTCTTGCCATGTAATTTCAATCAGCGCGGGGAAGAGTTGCCATAAATTTTCCAGGGTCATACCGCCCTCACACAAACCTGATCAAAGTTTTATTATAGGGGACTGTCTCTCCGAGAGAGACATCGATGGCAGCGATTTTCCCAGCGCGGGGGGAACGCAGCACATTTTTCATTTTCATGGCTTCGATAACGCACATGGGTTGACCGGCGGTTACTTGATCGCCGATCCCAACCATTATTTCCACAATATTACCCGGCAGCGGGGCGGTTAAATCCCCGCTCTCGACAACTTTGGGAGTTCCTACCGCCGTATCCGGCAAGATCGAGGCAGCCTTAGTGACAGGCGCTGACGATAAACTTAACCCTTCAAGGGGGGCGGTCAGCGCTTCAATTTCGCGGATTTTGATCTGATACGATTGCCCATTAACCACAACTGCTAACGCTGGAGCATTTGTATCCTCAATTTCCACCAGATAGGTCTGGCCTTCAACGGTTACTTCAATTTTGTGCTTAAGATTTAATGACATAGTTCGTTTCCAGAAATAATGACTCTAACGCGGCTGTTTACGCCACGGCCCAGATGCTTGCTCCAGCACCTTCCCCAAAGAGGCAGATCGCTGCTGGCGCAGATACCACCAAGCAGCAGCCACAGCAATAGCCTGCTCGATAGGCTGTGATTCAGGGATTACCATCGCCTTTTCCTCAACTGCGGCTTGGTTTTTTACAGGAAAAGCAGCTTTCAACCCCACGATCAGCAAGATCAACACCCCTAAAGCTAAAAATGTAATCGTGACACCCAATAAGGTCAGGGTAATGCCGACACTTATATTGCTCAATTTTCACTCCTTTACCCGGTAGTAGGACACAGACTATCACAGATGCCCACAGATTTTCAGATCGAAATTATCAAAAAATCTGTAAAATCCTGCAAATCTGTTCCATCATTCTTTCTCCGACAAAGTGTTACAGGGGGATATTGCCATGCTTTTTCGTCGGGGTGTTAACGCGTTTATCGCGCAGCAACTCGAGGGCAGCGATCAAGCGCGGGCGCGTTTCCGAGGGCACCAGAATATCATCAATATGGCCGCTAGCCGCGGTTAAATACGGGCTAGAAAATTTCTCGGTAAACTCGTCTACTAACTTCGCTTTTCGCTCAGCACTATCATCAGCGTTTTTCAGTTCTTTAGCATAAATGATATTGACCGCGCCATCCGCACCCAGAACGGCCACCTCCGCAGTGGGCCAGGCAAAGACCATATCGGTGCGGATATATTTACTACTCATGACAATATATGCGCCTCCATAGGCCTTGCGAGTGATAATCGCAATTTTAGGCACGGTAGCCTCCGAGTAAGCATAAACAATCTTAGCGCCGTGGCGAATGATGCCACCATACTCTTGCTTCACACCGGGCATAAAGCCAGGGGTATCGACAAGAGTGATCAAGGGGATATTGAAAGCATCGCAGAAACGAATAAAACGGGCAATTTTATCGGAGGCGTCGATATCTAAAACGCCCGCCGTTTGCAGCGGTTGGTTGGCAACAACGCCGACAACTTGCCCGTGCAAGCGCGCAAATCCCACCAACGCGTTAGGGGCAAATTGTTGGTGGACCTGGAAGAAACTGCCCTGGTCAAAGACCATCTCGATGACTTGCGTCATGTCATAAGATTGCGATGGGTCGGCAGGCACAATTTCATCCAATCGCCGATCCATGCGCCAGGGATCGTCTTCTGGGGGGATGGCCGGTGCAGGCTCGGCGTTGTTCAAGGGCAGATAGCTAATCAGCCGACGTGTTATCGCCAGGGCATCTTCTTCATCCTTAGCTGAAAAATGAGAAACACCGCTGATCGTGTTATGCACTTGCGCACCGCCCAGGGTCTCAAAATCGACATCTTCGCCAGTAACTGCTTTTATCACCGCCGGCCCAGTGATGAACATATAGCTTTTATCTTGGGTCATGATCACGAAATCTGTCAGGCCTGGGGAGTAAACTGAGCCGCCCGCGCAGGGGCCAAGCATAACGCTGATTTGGGGAATCACGCCCGAGGCCTGGGTATTGCGATAAAACAACTCCGAAAAAGCCGCCAGGCTGTAAACGCCCTCTTGAATTCTGGCTCCAACCGAATCCATCAAGCCAATCACCGGGACGCCTGAATCCATCGCCAAGTCGAGCAATTTGGCAACTTTTTGACCCTGCACTTCTGAAAACGATCCGCCTAAAACTGTAAAATCTTGCGAGTATACGCAAACCATACGGCCATCCATCTTGCCGTAGCCAATCACGACACTATCACCGGGGAAGCGTTTTTCATCCAAGCCAAAATCTTGATGGCGGTGAGTCCAGTACGAGTCAATTTCTTGAAAACTGCCCTCGTCTAATAAGGCCAGAATGCGCTCTCGGGCTGTCAATTTCCCCTTAGCGTGCTGTGCGGCGATGCGTTGATCCCCGCCGCCTTTGCGAACATGGCTCCTTTTTTCTAGCAACTCATCAATCAAAGCCTGTGCATGGCGATTTTTCGTGGTTGGTAAATTGCGGTCGATTGGATTCTTTTTTTTATCCATCTGGAAGGATAGCTCCTTTGCTAAGGGAAAGTTATGTTTTATTTATGCTTTTGGCTGCTTATGGGCGCCATATTGCAACCAACATTATACAATGTAGTTCTACGTTTTGTATTCTTTTCAACGCCCAAATCTGCATATTGCTTCACATATTACCAATGCCTTGGGGTTATTTTCTTTGGCGTTGGGGTGGAGGGTGTAAGGTTATCCCCAAAGTCAAGACCACGAAGGGGGGAAAATAAGGTGATAAAAAAGCTCATTAACAAGTGCCTGAACGATTTTCAACCGCATCTCACCCTTTTGGGATGTTTATTTTTCTGGAAATTCCTAACCCGGACGAGCCGGAACCACGGATTACACTGATTTTACCCATAGGGCACGATGTCACGGATTTTCTTTTTGTTTTTTCCGTGCAATCCGTGACATCGTGCCCTATGGGTAAATCTGTGGTTAATTTCCTTGTTTTTATTATGCAAGGAATCAACCACTAAGACCCTAAGTAACGCCGGAGTTCATAAGGGGTGGAAATCACCCACGCAGGGACTAGGTAGCCCAGAACTCACATCCCTTTTGGGCCTGCGCGATAACCGTTTCCGCAGGTTCTCCATGACGCCTGAACTGCGACCAACAATCTGCGGGCGACACTTGCGCCTGCACTGAAAGTGCAGGTGTAGCCTTATGCTGCGTGTCGCCGCCTTCGGCTGGCAGCTCACGGAGTGTGCCTTTGGCGACCGCCTTTACACCCATGCACTCTAGCGCCTGTCATGAGCTTGTCGAACACTTGTCCACTTCAATGGTTGGAGTTGATGGTACAATCATCTCACCAACACTTTCACTTCGTTCAGCGCAGCCGAAGTGTTCATCATCTCTCGGGTGACAAAGTCGAAAGACGGCAACCTTCGCTGACCAATCCCCACCAAACGTTCGGTGGTTTCGGTCAAACGGGTCGCACCCCCGCATCAACCAGACCGGGCTGCGCCCGAATGTACGCAACGCTAAAAGCCAAGTGTGGTCAGGATAAAAGCAGCAGTAGGAGCCAAAACGCCAAGCCCCTTATTATCTTGTTAGGCGTTATTTACGAAAATGAAAAAGCTACCACAAGATATGGTTGAGCAAGAACTAATAAGCTGGCTTCTCGAGGGAGATGTTTCAATTCAGTATCAAGTTCATCGAGACTTGTTGGCATCAGAGCGGCCAGAACTACGAGAACGCATAGCGATAGAAGGATGGGGGGCGCAATTTCTCAGTTATCGCAAGATGGAAGGGCATTGGGGGCGGGCTTTTTATCAGCCAAAATGGATTTCCACGCATTATACAATCTTGGACTTGAAACACTTGGGAATATCTCCCAGTCATGACAAGATACAAGAGTCGGTGTCCATTATCATCGAAAACCATAAAGGTATGGATGGTGGCATTAATCCTGCGGTAACAATCGAGCAAAGCGATGTTTGTTTAAATGGAATGTTTTTGAATTATGCAAGCTTTTTTGGGACGCGAGAAAGTGATCTGAGATCAATTATTGATTTTGTGATAAGGGAGCAGATGTCGGATGGGGGCTTTAATTGCCAAGCGAATCGACAAGGTGCGGTTCACAGCTCTTTGCACTCAACAATCTCAGTATTAGAGGGGATTCGAGAATATATTGTGAATGGCTACGCGTATCGAGTATTAGAATTGAAGCAAATAGAGAGAGAAGCAAGAGAATTTATATTGCAGCACAAACTGTTTCGGTCAGACCACACGGGGGAGATAATAGATCAGCGGATGTTGATGTTATCTTATCCATCGCGCTGGCGATATGATATTTTGCGTGCGTTAGATTATTTTCGATTTTCTGGGGTCAAATATGATCCACGAATGCAGGACGCGCTAACAATACTGAAGGAAAAGCGACATAAAGACAATAAATGGCCGTTACAGGCAAAGCATCCTGGGAAAGTGCATTTTGAGATGGAAAAAAAGCGAGAGCCAAGTCGCTGGAACACCTTGAGAGCAATGAGGGTTCTAAACCATTTCGGTGAGACTGGATAAGCCAACGAATGCTGTTTTGTCAAACGCCTGACCCGACATTTACCACGCCTCGCCTTCGGCTCTGGTACGCGACGCGATTTGCTGACTTTGGTCAGGTAAAGGGGCCAAATCGCCAGGCAGGTTAGCTTTTTCGTTGGGCGTACTACTGAAAGGGATTTTAAGTGAAATCTAGAGACGGAAAAAGGACAGAAGAATTTGGCCTCTGGCTTACTCGATATCTTCGGGGCGATAGCCAATATTTTGTTTTTTATGATCATGGGATTAAACAAGAAGATCAAAATGTTGCAGCCATAAAAGGATTCTATGGTCATCAAGTAGCCAATAAAAATCGATTGGCCGATATTGATGTAATGGTAGTGAATAATGACACTGATGAAGTAATTCTCTTGATAGAGGTTGAAGAACGTGGAATGCCACCGAAGAAACTGCTTGGCGATGTTTTTGCTACGTTAATGTGCAATAGATTTGCGGTGAGAATAGATAAAGAGCAGAAATATTTCAACATATCTCCCGAAACACGGTTGATAGTCTGTGGTGTTGTGCCAGGCCAAGGCGATGGGCAAGACAAAATTATAAATGTAATCACACCTCGTCTTCGAGAGTTTGGCGTGCCTGATGATACTATTCAAATCGATAAGATCAAATTCGTGTTTGGAGAAGATATTTCAGGCATGATAGAAGAACTCAAGAGTGAAACGAAAAACGTCTTTGCAATCAACTGATAAAAGTACACCCAAACCTGTTCGCAGGCGACTCGGCTTCGCTATGGTGATCCGCGGCCGATTTTGCTATAATTGGTTATAATTTCAACAGGGTTTGGGGTAGAACCGCCAAGCCCATTATTATCTTGTTGGGCGCACGATTTTGATAGGCCATAGTTTACTGATGAACACAGCAAACAAAAAAGTTATCGCAATAATCGAAGTCGTCCTGGTGCGATTTGCCATCTTCCCGCTGTTGTTTTGGCTTGTCACCAAACTTCTTCCAAATTTCCAGACATGGCAAACTGAGCGTTTAGGATTACCATTTCCGGTTTTGGGACATATACTCATGGTGGTTGTGTCCTTCTT
>JBDRGC010000256.1:0-10718 GCA_043818215.1 Chloroflexota bacterium
CCTTGGTGGTGAGAGATTCCTTTTGGTTCCGGCTCGTCCGGGTTAGGTGTTAGGTGTTAGGTGTTAGGCGTAAGTACCTTAGCAGTGAAAAGTTTGCACAAAAAACAAGAACATTTACCACAAAGGCACAAGGCACGAAGGAAAACTTTTTATTTCTTAACTTTGTGTCTTTGTGCCTCGGTGGTGAGAGATTCCTTTTGGTTCCGGCTCGTCCGGGTTAGGTGTTAGGTGTTAGGTGTTAGGTGTTAGGCGTTAGTACCTTAGCAGTGAAAAGTTTGCACAAAAAACAAGAACATTTACCACCAAGGCACAAAGGCACAAAGGCACGAAGGAAAACTTTTTATTTCTTAACTTTGTGTCTTTGTGCCTTGGTGGTGAGAGATTCCTTTTGGTTCCGGCTCGTCCGGGTTAGGGGCTTAGTAGTTGATTCCTTGCATAAAAAAAAGGAAATTAACCACAGATTTACCCTTCGGGCACGATGTCACGGATTGCACGGAAAAAAAAAAAAGAAAATCCGTGACATCGTGCCCTATGGGTAAAATCAGTGTAATCCGTGGTTCCGGCTCGCCCGGGTTAGGAATGAGAATTAAATAACTTGCGCGTTTGTATCCTAACGAGAGCGCCGGTTGAGTAGCGCAGGCACACGTTTTTCGTACCGGAGCATGTCGAAACCCAGCGGATTAAGTCAAATTAGCTCATTTCCCCGCCCCGCTTAGTTTCGACACCTGCACTTGCCGCAGGTGCAAGTGTACGGCTCTCAGTCCCTCCGAGCCTACTCAACCGGCACTACACCTAAATTTGGAAATGGGCAAGTTATTTAATCACCTCTCCTAAAGTGCATTGCACCTTCGGTTGCGGCGAAACCAGTGCGATAGCTATTATAAAGCGATTTGCATTCAAAATGATTTGAGAATAAACATTGACAACAATTGTATCTCGCGATAATATGGTTACATATTATGCTACTATACGAGCGGTATATAATACCCACTAACAAAACCCGATGGAGGCGACAAATGACAGCACAAAATCCGCAGTACGACCAGTTGACCGGGCTTCTCAGTCGAGCAGCCTTCGAAGAGCAATTCAAAACCGTCATCAATGCAGCCCAAGAAATGGATACGTCTATCTCATTAGCATTTCTCGATATCGACGAATTCATGCATATCAACGAAGATTACAGCCATAGTGCCGGTGATATGGTTCTGCAAACTGTGGCAAACACCATACAGGAAATCGTTGGGACCAACGCCCTGGCGGTACGGTATGGTGGAGATGAGTTCGCCATCCTGTTTCCAGACACAGAGCGTGAGCAGGCTTTTCTAGCGCTGGAAGGCATTCGGATCGCCATCGAAGGACGACAATCATTTGGGGACGGGAAAGATGCCATAGATGAGCAGCTCACAATAAGCGGCGGTATCGCTTCATATCCAATCGATGGGAACACTGAAAGCGAAGTGTTACGCAAAGCGGATCAGGCGATGTATCGCGCCAAACTGACCGGGCGGAACAGTATCCGCCTGGCCTACGAGGAGCGCATGTCGCCAAAGACATCACACTACACACTGACACAACTTGAAAGATTATCGAAACTGGCAAAAAAGGAAGGCGTGGGGGAGGCAGTCTTGCTGCGCGAGTCGCTGGATGATCTGCTTTTAAAGTACCAGGTTACCAAGATCGAATCATAAAAAAGCCGTATCTGCTCGATAGTTCAGGAAAAAGGAGTGCCAGTCCTCAGAGGACTGGCACTCCTGACATCGGCTTGAAAACCCCCACTCTCTTATAGAAATCAGCTCTTTTTGCGGCGAGGGCGGCGCCGCGATCGCTCCGTACCGCGATAGGATGGGGCTGTAATGGCACAGATCAGGCTCAAACGCCGGTCTTGCATTCGGCTGAGCAGGCGGGGGTCCATATCTTGTTTCAAGTCGGGGGTGGTGATCACTGTTGGCAGTTCGGCGTTGTAGCGGTAATTGAACAATTGATAGAGCTTCTCGCGCACCCAGGGGGTCATATTCTGAGTGCCTAGATCATCCAGGATCAACAAAGAGGCTTTGCGGACCTCCTCGAAACGGCGGTCCAAACTGACCGTGCTGCGGGGGCCAAATGTGGCCCGCAGATGATCCAACAAATCAGGCACCACTACGAACATCGGCATATAGCCCTGGTCGGCGCGGTAATTGGCGATGGCAGCCGCCAAGTGAGTCTTGCCGCATCCAAAGGTACCGGTCAGCACCAGCCAGCCATCGGGATATTCGGCAAACTCCCGCGCGGCATTGAAGGCCTTTTCGAGGCCCTTTACGTGGTCGGGCAAGAGATTCTCTTTTTCGCGTAGTTTGAAAGCGGCAAATGTGAGATTACTCATAAAATCCATGGATGCAGACAAGATCGAATCCCCCAGCGTGTCGTTAGCCGGACGCCGGTAGTCAGGTGCCCTGATATTGACCCGCGTCACCATGTCGGGGTCTTCCAAACGGGAGCGGATGCGCGGTTCCACCTCCTCCAACATCAGGTTGGTTGTCACCACCAGCGGCAGTTTGTTGATGTAGCGGTAATTCAAAATCTGGAAGAGTTTTTCCTGTGCCCATTCAGTGGCATTCTGAGTGCCAAAATCGTCCATCACCAATAAGGGCGCATTGCGAATTTCATCGAAACGGGATTCAAAGGTGGCTTCGGGGTCATCGTAGGAAAAGCGCAGGGTGTCGAGCAAGTCTGGTACAGTGATGAAAAGTGTGGGAATCCCCAAATCAACGGCAAAATTGGCGACCGCGGCCGCCAGATGTGTTTTACCGCAACCATAGCCTCCCGAAAGCAGCAGCCAGCCCTTGAGCGAGCGGGCAAAAATATGCGCCTGGTTAGATGCCTGTTCCAGCGATCCGGCCTGCACAGCCCGCAATCCAACCCGGCCGCGCGGCTTGAAATTGTCGAATGTCAAATGGCGCAATTCGTCTAAGTTGCTGAGCGCAAACAGGCGGTTATGCGCCCGCTGGTTTATCTGTCCCTGGCGGCAGGCGCAAATTTGCAACTTGCCAAATTCGGGGTGGCCCACCGGCACGTCCTGGCGCAAATACCCCACCCCGCCGCAGGTGGGGCAATTGGGGTCGCCGGGCAAATCATATTGCTTATACTGCTGGGTGACAGGGTCGGCTTCAGTCTTCTTCCCACGCGGAATACTGTCGGCGACTTTTTTCAGTGTCTCGTCTAGCTTCTGGGGCATCGTAACCTCTTTCGTGCCAGCGGCGCAAAATGGCTTCCACGTAGCGCCAATTACGCACGTTCTTCTCCACTGCGATTCGTAAGGCCTCTCTGATCCACTGGGCCGGGTACGTATCTTCAGCATCCTGCAATGTTTCGGCCAGCAGGGGCGTCATCGGCCCAATGTTTTCCTCGTACAAATGATAGATATTGGGCCTCTCGGGAGCCAATTCCGCAGGGATGCGGGTATCATCGGAGGGTCGCCACTCGCCCGCCTGGATGGCCTGCACCGCGGCCCGCCCTTTGGGGGAATTGAAAAAATAGAGGCATACTTCCCCCTCTCCGTGGGCGAATTTGGCTTTCAGGAACGTGCCCCGCTCGACGGAGCGGACCAGGGATTCCTTGAGGGTTGCCTCGGCACCCTCGGGGGAGTCCGCCAATCCGCCAATGAAGCGGGAATCCTCCAAAAAGTCCGCCTCCGTCAAATATCGGAAACCGCCTTCCATGCGATCCAGCCGCCACAAAGCGTACAGCGTGACTTTGAGTTCGCCCAGGTGGTCGATCTGCGGGAGCAGCTCGCTGAAGAACGGTCCCGGAATGCGGGCGAAGCGCACCTTGCCGGCGGGGAAACCTTCGAACTTCATCACAGCACCTGCGATAAATCTGTTTTGCTGGTCACCGCGTTTTCGAACTTGGCCAGGTTCTTGCGGAAGATCAATTGCACATTGCCCACCGGGCCGTTGCGATGTTTGGAGATGATGATCTCGGCGATATTCTGCTTGGCGGGGTCGTCTTCGTACACTTCGGGGCGGTAGATGAACATAACGATGTCCGAGTCCTGCTCAAGTGAGCCTGATTCGCGCAGGTCGGAGAGTACAGGCCTTTTGTCAGCACGCTGTTCGACGGCCCGCGAGAGTTGGGCCGCGGCCAGTACGGGGACGTTGAGTTCGCGCGCCAGCACCTTTAGATTTCGGGAGATATACGATACTTCCTGCACGCGATTATCAGTGCGGGTATCGCCAGACATCAACTGCAAATAGTCGACGATGATCAAATCGAGGCGGTATTCCAAATGCAGGCGGCGGCATTTGGTACGCAGTTGCAGAGGAGTGATGGCCGGGGTGTCATCCAAAAATATTCTGGTGTCACTTAACACTTCGATGGCGTGAGTGAACAGGGGCCATTCGTGATCTGCGAGTTTGCCGGTACGCAGACGCTGCGAGTCTATCCCCGTCTCTTGGGCAATCAAACGCTGCACCAATTGCTCATTTGACATCTCCAACGAAAAAATGGCAACATGTTTTTTGTGAGTTTGGGCTGCATTTTTAGCGACAGACAAAACGAATCCCGATTTTCCCATGCCCGGACGGCCGGCGATGATGAGAAAATCGGAGGGTTGCAACCCTGCGAGCAGTTTGTCCAGATCGATAAAACCAGTGGGGACGCCGCGGATTTCATCGGGGCGGGCTGCCAACTCGCCAACCCGGTCATAGTATTCGCTGAGGACTTCCTGAATTGGGGCCAGGTCACGCGTCATGCGGCGTTCGCTGACCCCGAAGACGGCTTTCTCGGCGTCGTTCATCACCGCTTCTAACCCGGCTTCCTCGTCGTATGCCAGTTTGGCGATGCGGTTGGCGGCCTCCAACATGCCGCGGCGGACAGCGGTCTCTTCGATGATGCGCCCGTAAGCCGCGGCGTGCAACGAGGAAGGGACGTTGTTGATCAGCGTGGTCAGGTAAGCCGGCCCCCCCACCTCCGCCAGTTGTCCCTGTTGATCCAGTTCTTCGGTTAGTGTCAGGAAGTCAATTGGGGAGCGGCTCTCGTGCAAGCGGGTAAAAGCATTCCAAATCCAGCGATGCCGGTGGATGTAAAAATCCTCGCCTCGCAGGAACTCGGCGACATCGTAATAAGCCTCCGGATTGATGAGAATAGCCCCAATAACGGCCTCTTCAGCTTCACGGCTGTGAGGGACAATTTGGGGGCCAGAAGGCTGGTTGCTTTCGAATGTAGGAATATCACTCATGGGGGATTATTGCAGCATTCTATTGTTTCGGAAAAAGCGTGGAGGGTGGAGCGTGGAACGTGGAACGTGGAGGAGGGAGCGTGGAGCGTGGAGGGTGATTCCAATAACTGTCATTGCGAGGCACGAAGCAATCTCCTCCTGCAAAGTGTGAGATTGCTTCGTGCCTCGCAATGACAATTAGTAAAGAGTGATGTTTCACGTTTCACTCTTCACGATTTATCGTCTTTGTGATCCAAGTCATCGAGGTTAAGCTGATCCAGGAAATCTTCGAACACCGAGAGACGGTCCTCGCCACCGGCCTGGGTTTCACTGGTTTCCTCATCCATTTCTACTTCGTCTTCATCAGGTACAATCCCGGCAGTTTCCATCACATCGCGGGCAACAAAAATGGGGACATGTGCTCGAATGGCTAGATTCAGAGCATCGGAAGGACGTGAGTCGATATTGATGATTCTGCCATCTATCTTCATCATAATATTGCCGTAGAAAGTCTCGTCTCGCAAGGCTACAATTTCCACCCGCAGAATTTGGGCATCAAGATCGTTGATCACATTTTTGAATAAGTCATAGGTCAACGGGCGGGCGAGTTCCATTTCCTGCAAAGCAATCGTAAGATGTTCGGCCTCGTAAACCCCCACCCAAATTGCCAGATAGCGCTCCATATCCAAGTCGCGCAGAATGACAATGCGCTGCTGATTCATCAGGCTGACGCGAATACTATCGATGACGACTTCTACCATTTCGGGCATGATGAAATCTCCATTAAGACCTACGCAGTTCAAGGTGATACGCAAAAACAATAAACTTACCACACATCGTCCCGATGTCCTTCGGGAAAGACACAATACCCTGACGGGTACAAGCGAGACACAAAGTTAAGAATTTAAAAGTTTTTCCTTCGTGCCTTGTGCCTTGGTGGTGAAAAAACCTTTTGGTTCCGGCCTGTCCCCGTGTGTTCTGGGGGCTCGTCCGAGTTAAGGTATTCTAACATGGGGGTGATGCGTGTGCAACTTAAAGACGTTGCGTCGAGCGGCGGTAGGAGCTTATCCACCCGATCATCCATCTGCGGGGCGAACACCCAGGTTAGCGGAGGTTACGTTGGTGCCGGCAAAATTATCGAAGGTTAGATCGCGGAATGTCAACCCCAGCTTCCGGCAGATAACCTGGAATAACATGGCGTAGCTGTCCAAAATCCGCGCCTCCCAATCCAGCCCCAATCGCCGGTTGGCTGCCTGAATGCTGGCAGCGTCTGGCCCCTCGATCTCGGTGAAATTTCCGTAGGGCATCTCGTCCAGTGTGATCAACACGCCATCCAGTTCGTAGACTGCGCGGTATTTCTCGTAAATCATACTGACCCGGTACCCTAAGGCCTCGATGAGTGCTCTGGCGTTATCGAAATCGCCGACCTCGAACTCGATCTCCTTTCGCAAACGCACGCCGTCTAATATGACTCCTGGCCCTTTATACGTCAATCGGTTAGCTGTATCCCGCCGCAGACGCAGCACCTGATAGCTTCGAGCAAGCTCCCCATTAAGGGTATCGAAGCGCAAATTATACTCAAGGGTGCGTGGCTGTACCAGCTTTGCCCCCAGCGTCTCGATACGCTCTTCTAATTTCCCCAAATCGGAGATATAGAATTTGACTTCGAGTTCGGTGTTTTGATGTGGCATAATATAATTCTGGCTCTCTGGGAATCTCCGGGGTAGACGGTGGATGTGGGGGTGTGAGAAAACCACCAAGTAACGGTAATTGCCGCTCAGGCAGCACCCTGTAAATAATTCGCCCATTTTCAAACTAGAGAGCAGTGCAGGTTGAGTAGCCCCGAATTCTTTTAGAGGGGCGTATCGAAACCAAACGGGTCGGATAAGTGAGTCATTTTTGCCATAAACCGTTTGGTTTCGACACCGTACCTGCGTTCGGTGCAGGTGTACGCTACGGCACGAAAAGCGTGTGCCTCCGCTACTCAACCTGCACTCGCGGTAGGATATAAATGCGCAAGTTATTTACAGGGTGCCGCTTGAGCGGTAATTCTCATTCCTAAACCACGCTCAACAAGGTCTGTTTGCGGTCAACGTTATCCCCATGCTTGACGCGGATGCGCGAGACTTTGCCATCCTGGGGCGACTTAAGCTCATTTTGCATTTTCATCGACTCTAGAATGACCAGCACATCTCCCTTGGCGACCACCTGCCCATCTTTGACAGGAATGGTTAGTACCAACCCGGGCATAGGAGCTTTGAGGAAAAACTCACCTGTGGGAACCGGCCGGCTTCCAAAGGATGAACGCAGCAGCCTCTCCCTCTCGTCCTCCACGGACACAGGGTAAAGCCTGCCCTGCAGAAGGACATCCCACCGGTCTTCATCGGAGTAAATATACGCCTCGTAAGACTTCCCATCCAGCAGCATCGAAAAAACCGGCTGCCCGCGCACGGATTGAAAATCCACTTCATAACCCACGCCATCCACCACAACGTGGTGCTCATCAAAAACTTCTACTGTGAATTCTTTGTCATTTACAGTGGTGATATATTTCATTTCACAACTCGCAATTCATCACACCTGCACTTGCGACGGAGCGCAGCGCAGGTGCAAGTGTTCATCATTCGCTATTCGCTATTCGCCATTCGCCATTCGCCACTCGCCATTCGCCATTCGCCATTCGCCACTCGCCATTCGCCACTCGCACCCGCCACTCGCCACCCGCTACCTATGCATCCGCTCCCACCGGCCCACCCACTTCCAATTGCTGGTGTCGCGCTTGCTGCGTTGGATAACGTGCGCAGATCGCCGTGTTTGCTGGTGGGCTACCAATGTCGCCATGATAGCGGCAATATCAGCATAAGAAGCCTTGCCTTCCTCAGCCTGCTCCATCGAGAAACGCTCTTCCACAAATCGGGTGTCGAAATTGCCGGCCATGAAGCGGAGCGAGTCCATTAAGTTTTGGTGGAAGGGAATATTGGTGCGCACGCCCACGATCTTGTATTCTTCCAGCGCCCGGCGCATACGTAAAATAGCCTCGGCCCGCGTTTCGCCATATACTATCAATTTCGAAATCAATGAGTCGTAATAGGGGGAGATTTCGAAGCCGGGGTAAACTCCCGTGTCCACACGCACACCCGGGCCGGTGGGCAGCAGCAAATTGCTGATAAATCCTGTGGACGGCATGAAGTTGCTGTAGGGGTCTTCGGCGTTGATGCGGCACTCGATGGCCCAACCGCTCATGATAATGTCTGCTTGCTTGTGTCCCAGCGGTCGCCCGCGGGCAATACGAATCTGCTCTTTCACAATGTCCACCCCGGTGACAGCCTCGGTGACGGGATGCTCCACCTGCAAACGGGTGTTCATCTCCAAAAAGTAGAAATTCTTGTCCTTATCGACCAAAAACTCGATTGTGCCCGCATTGATATATTCGACTGCCCGGGCAGCCTGTACGGCCACGTCCCCCATGCGTTGGCGCAGACCATCATCATTGCCGACGAAAATCGAAGGGGACTCTTCGAGCAATTTTTGATGCCGCCGTTGGATGGAACACTCGCGTTCCCCCAGGTGGATCACATTCCCTTGAGAGTCAGCCAGAATCTGGATTTCGATATGACGCGCCCCCTCGACGAGTTTCTCCAGGTAGACGTTTCCATCCCCGAAGGCCGCCTCTGCCTCCCGCCGGGCTGCGTCGATGAGAGCGGGCATCTCGCCCAAATTGCGCACTTCGCGCATCCCTTTGCCACCGCCGCCTGCGGTAGCTTTGACCAGCAATGGGAAACCGATCTGGGGGGCTAATGCCAGCAGTTCAGCATCGCTCAAGGCCCCCTCGCCCTCTGTCCCAGGTACAACGGGTATCCCGGCAGCAGAGACAGTTGCGCGGGCGACCATCTTATCTCCCATGGCCGCGATCGAGGAAGGCTTCGGGCCGATGAAAGCCAGCCCGGTGTCCATGCAGGCCTGCGCAAAATCAGCCCGTTCGGCCAGAAAGCCATACCCTGGATGGATGGCCCCCGCCCCGCTCTTCAGGGCGAATTCGATGATCTTATCCCCGCGAAGATACGACTCGCGGGAAGGGGGCGGCCCCAGCAAATAGGCTTCGTCGGCAAAGCGCACGTGCAGCGCATGGCGGTCGGCTTCCGAGTACACGGCCACAGTTTGCAGGCCTAGCTCCCGGCAAGCACGGATGATGCGAACGGCAATTTCACCGCGGTTGGCGATGAGTACTTTGTTGAACATGGGACCTCCGGTGAGGCAAGTGGCATGTAGCAAGTGGCAAGTGGCGAGTGGCGAGTGGCGGGTGGCGGGTGGCGAGTGGCGAGTGGCGGGTGGCGGGTGGCGAGTCAATGTCATTAAGTTTAGCCATCGGCGGATTACGAATCCGCCAGGAGCATGTCAAAAATCCCTGTTTTGCTCCTGTCGGATCCGTGATCCGACAGACACCAACCCTTAACTTAATGACATTCTAATTTTCGACTTTCGCCATAACAAAAGCAGACGAGCGGTTTTCCCGTCTGCTTTGAGCAGCGCCGAAACGAAAACGTTGGTGTCTAAAACAACGCGTAGTGGGCCATTCATTAGCTTGCTGAAGCACGAACGCGGGCCAAAGCTGAGTCGATCTGTGTGCCCAAAGTGCTGTCATGTGGAATATGGGACAGAATTTCCTGGCGCATTGCCTCAGATACTGCTTCTAAACTGCGGCCCCATGCGTCTCGTTCTGGACGAGATTGGATTTCAATCCAGTGTCGGAGCAATGGCAAAGAAATGCGATACACTCGGCCAACGCGGAATGCTGGCAAATTCCCGTCACGTATTAGCCGGTAAACTGTGCCCTGACTGCACCGGAGAAGTGTGGCAACTTCTGTAGGGGTAAGAACTTGTTCTGTCGCTTGCGAGTCAACGCTCTTGAGAATGCTCATTGATCGTCTCCATTCAAAACGGATTATACTCTAATTTTCTTAGCGATCATCAGTGGGCAAAAACGTCAACATCCGCCGGTTGAATTCCTCCGCGATTTCCTGCGGCAGCATGTGTTTCACGCCTGGCGCCAGCCATAGCTCGGCAGATGGAATACTCTCTGCGTAGTTGCTCAAAATCTTGGTGGTCAAACGGCGATAGAACTGCAATGCACTTTATCAAGTGCATTGCAGTTCGGTTTATTCAAGTTATTCCCATAAATGCTTTTTTGCCCCCCAAAGGGCGTCATTTGAATTATGCAGGGGGGAATGAAATGGTGAATAGTGAATGGTGAATGGTAAATTGTAAATGAAGTGCATACAGCCCAGCCAGCATTTACCATTTATAATTCACCATTTACCATTTACAATTCGGTTTTGTTTGTACGGAATTTATATGACGCACAATTTTCCCTTTTGGTGGGCGGAAAATCATTTATGATTCCAGGGGTCTCTTAGGCAACCCGTGGTGCAACGCATCCTTGGGGATGCAATGCATCACTAACATTTTGAGCAACTACCTCTCTGCGATATCGAGGGCGTGCTGCGGGGTGGCATGCTCGTCACCC
>JBDRGC010000257.1:0-14980 GCA_043818215.1 Chloroflexota bacterium
CACCTCCACACCCACTCATACTACTCCTTCCTTGATGGTATTCCCCCAGCATTCCCCCAGAGGAGAAAACTCCGTAATGTATCCCGCCCTCTGGTGGCAAACCATCATCTTTTACCAGATCTACCCCCGCAGTTTCGCCGACAGCATGAGAGTGTTTACAGTAGCACTTTCAGGGTTTGCCCCCGCTTTTCTCCACAAGACCACTACGCTAAATTTGTGGAAATTATTGATAGCCTGCTCATCCTTCTTGAGCAGCACGATAGTAGCCCAAACGGCATGCCTACGGCACCAGTCTCGCTCGTCTTCTATATCGGGTAAGCCATCAAACCAGCCCGCATGGCTCCCTCGACGGTACCGTCCACTTCGCCCGCGCCGGGGAAGAACCACTCTTCGGGATCATAACTCTCGTTGGAGTATTTGTAGATGGCAAAGCCCCAGTTATCCATCGCACCGTTGTAGGTCAGACGGCAAATGGGGGATGGACTGCCGTATTCGCCGCGGTCTACATAGGTATAGTTTCCGCGAAAGCGCACCGAGTAGCCTGCGCCGCGTTTTGCCAAATTCTTGCTGTTGAACTCAACGACAATGCGCTCGACTTCGGTGCGTACTTCGTTGGGGATGGTTGGTTTACGCGCCATAGATACATATACTCCTATTAGAATTCAAACGAATTCAACTTCTCCCGCCGCGCATCCCAATCCGGCATGATGCGGGAGAGCAGGGTGTAAAATTCGCCGCTGTGATTTGGCTTGACAAGGTGACACAACTCGTGGACGATGACGTAATCGATCAATCGCTTGGGCACCTGGGTCAGTTTGAAGTTGAGCGTGATCTTTCCTTGAGCGGTGCAGCTTCCCCAGCGCGATTTCATCTTGCGGACGATCACCTGGGGCTTTTCAACGTCGAATCGTTCGAAGCGGGGAATCCAATTTTCGATTTGTTCGGTGAAGATGGTTCGAGCACGTTGACGGAACCAGCCTTCCAATACCTTTTTGACGTGGTCAGGGGATCTACTTAGCGTGAAGATCGTGATGATGCCGCGATCCATTCTGACTACATCAATGGGGACATCATCCTCGATCACACGCAGGCGGTACTGTCTACCCAGGTAGCGATGAGTCTCACCGCTGACGTACTTCCGCGGCGGGAACTCGACCGAGAATCGCCGAAAGTCCCGCTGTTGTTTGACGATCCAGGCGGCGCGCTTGTGAACGCGCTTCTCGATCTCGGGGAATTCACTCTCCAACGGGGCTTCGACTGCCACGGTGGTATCGGGATGCACATGGATGGCCAGAGTTTCCCGGTCGACGTAGGTCAGGGTGTATTCGATGTTGGTATTGCCGTATGAAACCCGAAAGGTTTTTGACAAGTCGTCGTTTTTATTTGGCGTATTTGCTTGAAGTGGTTTCATTCTGAAATCACCAATTGAAAATCTTTCGGGTTTTTAGGCGCGTTTCCGGGCGATGTCGATGACTTGCTCGACGATCTCGTCCAGCTCGACATTGCTGAAGCGGATACCGTGGGCATCTTCGACTTCGTAGAGATAATCTTCGATGGTGTTGCGCATATTGTTGTGGACATCCGGGTTGTCAGACCAGTCACGAATTTTGTGACGCTCGATGATGATTTCAATCTGCGCTGAAATTTCGGCTCGGATACCTTTAGGAAGGCGATCTTCGGGTAGAGACAGGCGCAGGACACCGTAATAGGCAGGGGCGTCGCGCAGTTTGCGCAGTCGCTGGGGGACATCCTGGCGGTAGCCGCTGGTTTCCTGCTCTTTGAGATTTTTGGCAAGCTCCAGGGCTTCAAGTTCGTTGAGTCGCTCCTCGGCAATGGCCCGCAGAGTCTCTTCGATCATCTGTGAGAATTCGCGGTAGTGGGCCGGGTCGAGATCCATCTTTTCGATGGCGGTGCGCTTAAGGTGGTTGAGGATCGCTTCGGCGCGTGCCCGCGGGGAGGCCAGGCTCTCTACCAGCTCATCGAACTGCTCGGTATCGAAGATTTCGACTTCGGCAGTGAGTTGACGCACGCCCTGGGCATCGATATGGTCATCCAGCAGCTTGCGGATCTTCTGCTCGTAATCGCGGAAATCGACCGCTTCGGCATAGCGGATTTTGACCGACATGCGCAGGTTGTGGAAGAACTTCAGGTCGCGTTTGTAGGTCTGGATGCGATTTTCGGGCGTGGTTTCGTAGAAGGTCACGCTGCTGAGAGCGACTTTGAATGTGCGGGCGTAGGCTGTCAGGGCGTCGTAGAAAATCTGGCGTTGGTCTTCAGGTTCCAGGAATCGCTCCAGGGCTTCGTTATCGTCGGTATCAATGCCACGGAAGACGGCCCACAAATCCGAGTGGTGTTGGGGTAGTTTTTCGATTTCTACTCTGACATCGGTGATAGTACCTTCAACGTCTTCAGTGTCGAAATCGGCCAGAGCGTCGTAGGTTTCGATGGCTTCGTTGAGTTCGCCCAGGATGCCGCGGTAGTCGATGATATAGCCAAACTCCTTGCCTTCGAAGAGGCGGTTGACGCGTGCAATAGCCTGCAAGATAGCGTGGTCTTTGAGGGGCTTGTCGATGTACAGGACGGTGTTGCGGGGTTCGTCGAAACCGACCAGGAGTTTATCGACCACGATGAGCAGATCGACGCCCTCGGCGCGGGCGAAATCTTCCAGGATTTCGCGGTTGTAGGCTTCTTCGCTGCCGAAGCGTTCCATGATGCGATTCCAGAACTGCTGCACTTCGGGCAAATTGGCGGGGTCAGTGTCCTCGTGGCCTTCGCGGGTATCGGGCGGGGAGATGACCACTTCGGAGGTCAGCAGACCGCACTCGTCGAGATATTTTTTGTAGCGCAGGGCGACGGCTTTGTTGGAGGTTGCCAATTGGGCCTTGAAGCCGCTGTGCCGGTCTTTGAAGTGGCGGGTGAAATGCTCGGAGAGGTTGTAGGCGATCTCCCGGATGCGGCGTTCGGCGTCGCTGACCACGTCTTCGCGGCTCATCTTGCGCTTGAGATCGGCCTTTTGGTCATCGCTCAACCCGGCGGTGTGACGCTCGAACCAGCGGTCGAGTTGGGCCTGGTTGGGTTCCAGTTCAGCCATACGGCCCTCGTAGAGCAAAGGCATCACAGCCCCATCTTCCACCGCCTGGCGCATGGGGTATTTATGGATGAAGCTGCCAAATTGCAAGGCGGTGTTTTTCTCGCCTTTGGTGAGGGGGGTGCCGGTGAAACCGATATAGCAGGCTCGGGTGAAAACCTGGCGCATTTTGGCATGGATTTGACCGTACTGGCCGCGGTGGCCTTCATCGACCAGGACAAAGAGGTTGGCGTTGGGGTCACGCACCTTTTCGGCGGCGACGGTCTCGAATTTGTTAATCACGGTGGCGATGATGTCGGCCCCATCGTCAGCGATCAGCTCGATCAGGTGCGCTCCAGATCGGGCACGCACTACGGTTTTGCCACAGTTTTTGAAAGTTTTGTAGATTTGAGCGTCCAGGTTGACCCGGTCGGTGACCAGGATGACGCGCGGGTTTTTGACGTTGGGGTGCAGGGCCAGGGCTTTGGCAAGCATGACCATGGTGAGTGATTTGCCCGAACCGGTGGTGTGCCAGATGACTCCGCCGGTGCGCTCGCCCTGGGCGTTGAGGGCTGCCACACGGTCAAGCGTGGCCTGGACAGCGAAATATTGCTGGTAGCGAGCAATCTTTTTAGTGCCACCATCGAAGACGATGAACTGGTAGGCCAGTTCCAGCAGCCGGGCGGGATCGAGCAGGCTGACGATGGCGCGGTCTTGCTCGGTGGGCAGACGCTCGGTTTTGAGTTGTTGGCGGGCCCAATGGGGATGATCCCGCCAATCGAAGAAGGCGGAATCAAGATCAGCTTTGAGGGGGGTACTGACCACTTGGGCCACGCGCCCCTCATGAATTTCAGCCTGTTCTTCCTTCCAAATCGACCAGAATTTCTTAGGGGTGCCAACCGTCCCATAGGCAGCGTGATTGGTCGAGAGGGCTAAGAGAATTTGTCCATAAGCAAAAAGATGGCGGATTTGGCCTTCCTTTTGATTGCGCAGCATCTGGCTGATGGCTTCTTCGTAGGGCAGGCCGCCGTCTTTGGTTTGCAGGTCGGGGCGTTTGCACTCGGTGACGGCAAAGGGCAGGCCGTTGACGAAGCAGACCAGGTCGGGGCGGCGGGTCTGGTGGGAGCGCTCGCGCTCGACAACGAATTCTTCGGTGACGTGGTAGACGTTGTTCTCGGGGTGCGCCCAATCGATATAGTGCAGGGAGTAGTGGCGGGTGTCGCCATCGAGGGTCTGGGGCAGGGAGATGCCCAGGGTCAGGGTTTCGTAGATGCGCTCGTTGGCGCGCGTCAGGCCGTCGGAGAGGGGGATATCGGTGACCCGGCGCAGGGCCTCAGCGATGGCGTTTTCGCTGAAGGGGTGCGGCTGGCCCTTGTATTCGAAGCGGTTGTGGGTTCGCAGCCAGTCAGCCAGAATTTCGGTGAGGACCACCTGGCGGTAGCTGCCGCCGCGCAGATCGAGGGCCTGGGCAGGGGTCAGGTATTGGTAGCCCAGATTGACGAGCAGGTGGGCGGCGGGGATTTGGGAAATGAGTTCTTCGCGGTAGGAGATCATGTTAAAACCCGAAAGGTTTTCGAAGTAGCTTTTGAATTATCGATTTATTCGTTATCAACGGAATCTTCTCGTTTTTGTTTCTGCCTGAAACCTTTCGGGTTTTCGTCAGAATTCTTCCTCGAATTCCCCTGGATTGAATTCGTCATGTTGTTGGATAAAGGTTTCTATATCACCAAAAGCAGCCAACACTTCATCTCGTATCAAGCGGGTCGGTTGGTCTGAGAACAGGGACGCGTAGGATGAAAAAGGCCACAAACGAAAATCGTCGATCAGTCCATGCTTTTGGGGGTTACGGTGGATGTATAAAACCAGTCGCCGGAAATAGTTATCATCGGTGACGGGTTTGCGATGAAAGGGTTTCTCGAACAAGCTGCCGGTGCGCCCGTAAGCATTGTTGATCGTTTTGGTGTAGGCATTGAACAGGTTTCCAAAGTTCTGTCCTGGATCCAACGATTTGTGTGGATTTCTTTTTAGCAAGACTTCGGCGATGTCACTTTCTGATTTGATCCGTACTGCAAAGTGAAAATGGTTGGGAAGCAAGCAATAGGCAAAGGTCTCGGCAACCGCATAAATATGCCGGGCATACAATTCCATGAAGTAGTGGTAGTTGCGCTCTTGCCGGAACAGCGTTTCGCGATTATTGCCGCGGTTGTAGATGTGGTAGTACTGTTCGTATTGCAAAGCTTCTGGTGTGCTCATAGTTCATCCAAAACCCGAAAGGTTTCATCGGAGTCTTCGTACTTCGTGATTCCTTGCTTGCAGGGGTATCTTATCTATTATGACTTGCTTGGAAACCTTTCGGGTTTCACGCGAATCTCTCCAGTCAGCAAGCGCTGCATGAGATCTTTTTTCTGCTGTTGGAACATCCCTAGCTTTAGTTGAAATAGAGTCATCTCTTTATCACAAGACTTCAAAACAGAAGCGATCTTCTTTTGTTCTGGAAGAGAAGGGAAAACAACCAACGCATGATTGACGGAATCAATGGTCAATCCAAATCGCGTGATGCCATTAGCCAATCGCGCAAATTGATTTTGCACTGGTGGGTAATGAAGCAAATACATCAAAAAAGTCCCGTCAAAAACCTTTCGTTTAGGGCGAAGTATTGCTAAATGATAGCCGCAAATCACATTCCGTAATTCTTCTGAAACTACTGTGGCTTCAGCTATTTCTTCAGCTACTTCTGAGTCTTTAGTAATGATGACATCATCTTTCAATAGCGTGAACTTATCAATTTCACGTTGGTTCGCGCTGGCTTCCATGAATTGGAGATCATTGATAATGAACAAATTTTTGAAAACATCCATGTAGTTGCAAAGCCGAACAGGAACTTCATCGGGGTCAGTTTTCTTGTCAACATTACTGAACAATGTTTCGGCAACTTGCTCGATTCTCGCAGTATTCCAATCCACAGGAATATCACCGAATTTCGTTTCTTGCATTTCATCAGATTGAACATACCCCGGAAAGCGGACAGCGCCCGTGAGCAGGTGCTGCATGAGTCCTTTTTTGCGCTCCTGCAGGGCGGCGATGAGCTGCGCGGTCTTGGCGATGACTTCGTCCCAGGTGCTGAGTATCCCGGCGATTTTTCGCTGTTCGGGGAGGGGGGGTAAAACGCACCAAATATTTCTAAGAATTTTTAAATTTAAGCCTCCACGCCCTCCATCTCCTGTGGAAAGTTTCCTAAGTAATTCGTATCGAGCATCCAGATTGTAATAAAGAAATTCGTGATCAAGCCCTATCTTAGGAATGATTGCGGCTACAGATTGATTGGTACTCAGTTCGACTTTATTTACTGCTACTGTTCCGCGAGTTTTTCCTTGCCCTGCAAGGGCAACCAAGATAGAGTCTATTGGTAAAAACGTGGCACTGGAGTTATCCAATCCCTTTTTTGTAATTCGCCCTTCCACGTCGAAAATTCGTTTCTTATGAACATCCCCAGATCGCATCCAAAGAACATTCCCATTGTCCCAGTACTCTTGAACACGCGTGCTTGGAGTGCCACCCGCAACTAATTTAGCATGATCACCAATTCGGACTATTTTCCAACCATCTGGAGGACTGCTTTTTCTGGGATTAAAAAGAACAGACAAATTATCAATCATCTAGCCCCAACTCCTGCAAATACGTTTCCATCTGCTGCTCAACCTCCGCCAACTTCACCTTCAGCCTGCCAATTTCAGCATTCACCGCAGCCATATCCACGGGCAGCTCCGGCTCGAAAGTGTCCACATAACGGGGGATGTTGAGATTGAAATCGTTCTCTCGTATCTCGTCAAAATCCGCCAAGTAAGCGAATTTATCAACCGTCTCCCTGGCCTGATAGGCCGCCAGGATTTTGTCGATATCGGCGCGGCGCAGGCGGTTCTGGTTGCTGCCAGGTTCGAAATCGCCGCTGGCATCGATGAAGAGCACGCTAGTATCGGGCTTATTGCGCTTGAAGACTAGAATCGCCACCGGGATGCCGGTGCCATAAAACAGGTTGGGTGCCAATCCAATGACGGCATCCAGTAGATTCTCTTCGATCAACTGCTGGCGAATCTTACCTTCGCTGCTGCCCCGGAAAAGCACTCCATGCGGCACGACCACAGCCACGCGCCCGTTCTGGCTGGGCTCCAGGTAAGTCGATTCGACCATATGAGTCAGGAAGGCGTAGTCACCCTTGCTCTTGGGCGGTACGCCGCGCCAGAAACGCTTGAACGGGTCGGCGGCTGCATTCTCATAGCCCCATTTATCCAATGAGAAGGGTGGGTTGGCAACCACGGCATTGAAGCGCATCAGGTTGTCGCCTTCCCGGTGCAGCGGGTTGTCAATCGTGTCACCCCACTCGATCTTAGGCTGGTTGACATCGTGCAAGAACATATTCATCATCGCCAGCGCCCAGGTGCTGCCGTTGCTCTCCTGTCCGTAGAGGGCATAGTCATCTGAGCCGACTTCAGAAGCGCACTTGATCAACAGCGAACCAGAACCGCAGGTGGGGTCATAGATGCGGTCTCCGGGTTGGGGATCGAGCAGCTTGGCCAGCAGTTGGGAAACTTCCGCGGGGGTATAGAACTCCCCGCCCTTTTTACCCGCTCCGGCGGCGAATTTGCCGATCAGGTATTCGTAGGCGTTGCCGATAATGTCCATGCCATTGATGCGGCTGGGACGCATATCCAAGCGCGGGTCGTGGAAATCGGTCAGCAGGTTCTTGAGCCGGGCGTTGCGCTGGCGCGTCTGTCCTAGGGCGGCTTCGGAGTTGAAGCTGATATTGCGGAAGACACCCTGCAACTTCTCGACGTTGGCTTCTTCAATCGCCGCCAGAGCCATATCGATGATCTCGCCCAGGTTGGTCTCGTTGCGCTGCTCGTAGAGCGAGTAGAAGTCCGTGCCTGCGGGGAGCTTGAATTTCTCGTGGTCCATGCGGCGGCGCAGGCGAGTCTCGTCATCCCCGTAGCGTTGCTTGTACTGCTCGTAGTGGTCCAGCCAGAAGTCCGAGATGTACTTGACGAACAACATCACCAGGATGTAGTTCTTGTACTCGGAGGGGTCCACGGTGCCGCGGAAAGTGTCACAGGCTTTCCAGAGGATACTATTAATTTCGTCTTGGGAGATTTGGGAGGTGGGAGAGGTCATGGTTTCTTCTCGATGTATTCCACGCCTTCAATGCCTTCAAAATCCGAGTCTTGCGTCCATAAAGTGGCGTTATAGGCGCGCGCAGTCGCCAGAATAATACTATCCGCCATTGCGATCTTCAGTTCCGTAGAGAGCTTGGCTGCTTGCAAGGCAATCGGTGTGGTGAGATCGACAATCTGTCCCTGGTGCATATCTCCAATATTGACCAGGGCTGCGTTTTCTCCCCGTTGCCCCATCAAACGCTTGAAAACTTCATAGATACAAATCGTGGGGATAATCAATCGCTCAGTATCTTCTATGGCAGCGGCGAAGAAAGAAGCGTTCTCACCATCCGCAAAGTATTCCAGCCAGCCGGATGAGTCTACGACATTCATAATTCCCGGTCTTCCTTTTCGCGTTGTGGATCGGTGTCAATGCCCTTCAATGATCCACGTGCTTCTT
This sequence comes from Chloroflexota bacterium, assembly GCA_043818215.1. GTDB lineage: Bacteria > Chloroflexota > Anaerolineae > Anaerolineales > UBA11858 > JBDRGC01. Next base: position 8,675 of record JBDRGC010000257.1, read on the forward strand.
CGATCGAGCGAATGGGTACCATGACAATGTGATTGCCATATTCAATCACTCTCATCTTTTGCCCCGGCTGGATATTGAGAGATTGTCGCACTCTTTGGGGGATCACAACCTGATATTTTGTTGACACTGTTACGGCATCCATACGATTCTCCTATCGAACCAAATTTCGTAATACGATTATATCATTTTTCGGAGATCAACGGTGTCGAGGAAAGTGTCATAGGCTTTCAAGAGGATGCCGTTGATATCATCCTGTAGGATTTCGTCTTGGGAGATTTGGGTTTTAGCGATCAATCCAGGTTTTGAAACCCGCGGCTTCCAGGTCGCCGACAAGTTTGTGGGCGAAGTCGCTGTCTTACTAGGAGTAGGAGATGATGATGGTCGGTCATGGGGATTCCCCGGCGTGGTCTTTGCTGTCGATTGTTGCAAGCGTTTCAGGGATATTATACAACGTCTCTGATGATATTTGGGAGTTAGTGGCATTGGGAGTTGTCGATAAAAAAACAGAGCGGCGTATATCCGCGGCCCTGTCCCTATTTCCAATTGAGTTAAACGCGGATAACCCGACGTTATCCTCCAGACTGCTTGACCTTGTATCCCTGTTTGCGCAATACTCCCGCGATTCTCTCGCGGTGTTCGCCCTGAATCTCGATCACACCGTCTTTGATGGTCCCGCCACTACCGCAAACGCGCTTGAGTTTTTTAACCAGCGCTTTTAGATCCTTTTCCGAAAGCACCAGTTTTTTGACCAGTGTGACCGTTTTCCCGCCACGGCCTTTGGATTCGCGGTGTAGATAAACCATCTGCTGCTGGGGCGGCAATGATTTTGTGGCAGCAGGTTTGCGATAGCGTACATCTTTACGCATGTCTCCATCGTTCGAAGACCAGACCGTTGGGCGATCATCTCGAGGCATAGCAATTTCCTTTCTCAGGTCCAAGTATACGCGCTTCAGGGTTGCTGTCGGATGCCTTGGAACGCTTGCAGGCCGATGGGATTGATAGGAAGATATCACGCCCCAGCAAAAGGAAGTCGCTGCCCTGGTTTGCCTGGGAGCTTTAGGGTGCGCTGCCGTATATAGATGTTAAGATAATGTTTTTGACTCCGCTTACCCAGATGTCATTGCGAACCGACGCTTTTCGGTGAAGCAATCTCCTTCTCGCCAAGGATGAGATTGCTTCAGCGGTAAAGCTGCTTCGCACACTTGTCCCTTTGGGAATGACAGGCTGAGTCAAAATCTTTTTCTGAAAGTCTATAGAACGGAAAAATCATCTACCGCCAATCGTTCAACCAGCGTACTTGCCCAATCCAATCTTCGGCACCAGTCTCGATGAGCAAACGACTCAATGCCTCGATCAACTCCGAAAAGCTCCAACTGGATTGAGCCGCTAAGATGACACCCCCATGATGCGTGTACTGCTTCGACAGGGCGACAAAATCGCGGATGTTGAATGTAGAGATACACCGCCCCTGCGCTGTGACCCCCAAGAGTTGCCGCTCATCGCTGGCGTTGCGGCGCATCCAATCATTGGGGGTGCGAGTTATATCATGCCCCCGCTCCAACAAGGCCTTGTATAGCGCTTTACTGGAAGTATCGGAGCCAGGTGCAAGTACGGCTCAGGCATGGGTGGGTTCTAGGCTTTCTTCGGCGGCTATGGCTGCGTCAATCTCGACACGGTGCGCTTCGTAGAAATCCAGGGCTTCCTGAACCTGGGTCTTGGTGAGATAGTAATCAGAAGCGATCACTTCAGGGGACATGTCCCAGTAACGCATAGCTCCCACGATGGTTTGCACTCGAATCCCGGTTCCGCGCAAAAACGGCGTTGGCATTCCCGCTGTTCCACGCCGATAGGCAATTTGGGGGAATTTGGGATCATCCAGCATTTGACGCAGCGACCCGACTTTATCAGCAACGGACCACATGATAAATTGGTTGAGCGATACGCCCTGTTCGCTGACCCAATGCTCGGCTTCTTTTTTCAACTGACCAGGTAAATTCAATGGATAACGTGACATGGCAGCCTCCTTCCGATATTTGATTGTATCATGCAAGACATCGCCTGCGGGATCACTGTTTGCTAGACCACTATCGCGTTGGTCAATCCCGCCGCCGGTATTCATTTGAGTGGGCCTTTTTGCCCACTTGCACGCAGGGAGGAACTTGAGTATAATAGAACACGCGTGCTACTATAGCCTACCCCCGTCCAATGCTGCCGACAATCCCAACCAACTTCTCCCGGAATCAATTACATGCCGTCATGGCCCCTCGGTCTCTGCGCCGGGAGTTGATGACTCACCTAATCGCCCGGCTGGCCCTGGCTGGGCCTGTGCAGGTGCTGGATGGCGGCAACCGCTTCGATGCCTGCGGCCTGAGCCGTGAGCTGCGCCGGCGAGGGAGGAATTTCTACATCCCTTTGAAGCGGGTACAGATTTCCAGAGCTTTTACCTGCTACCAAATGGCTGCCATGCTCGAAGAGACCGCACCCTTGTCTACGCCAACGGTGATCCTCGACCTGTTGGCTACCTTCTGTGATGAGAGTGTTCCCTTCCCTGAGCGTCGCCGCTTATTAGGCCTTGCACTGAAGCGTATTCGAATCCTGGCACAACAATCTGCGGTGATCATCAGCGCACCGCTTCCACAATCTGATGATGAGTTTAGCACTCATCTGGAAGCCAACGTAGACCGGGTTTGGCGTTTCGAAGCCGAGTCCGCCCCTGTACAGCCAAGATTGTTTTAGGAATCAACTATGGGCCGTACCATTGCATCCATCACCCAGGCTTTCATCGCAGAGCGGGCTGCCTTCGCCCGCTTTCGCCGCGCGCTGCGTCGTGAAGATCAATTGGTTCTTGATGACCTGTTCGCCAGTGCTCAGAAGCATCTGTCTGCATCTTCCTATGCCTCCCACGCCTTGCCCTTTGAGACCTTCCTACTATCAATGCTCCTGGAAGAACACAAAGAAATAATCCGCCTTCGCTGCCAATTCGAAGAGCTGCAAAAAGGAGATGGATGAGTGAGGACAGGCTGGCTGCTGGACTTGTACGCTCGCTCCGGCGAGGGGGTAGTGTTGTGGCTCTTGGGGGAAGATGGAATCCGCTATCGCTTTACGAGTATATTTCCGGTCACTTTTTACGCGGCTGGCTCACCGGTTCAACTAAGGGCTTTGTGGAAACACCTGAAATCACAACCCGTCCCGGTGGAACTCACCCGCACTCAGCGGCGAGAGTTATTTCAGGCCTCACCCCTCACCGTGCTGGCTGTGCAAGTGCAAGACTCTATCGACCAACAGGTGCTTTTCCGCCAGGTGGCCCAACGCTTCCCTGACCTGACCTATTACGATGCTGATATCCCCTTGGCGCTGCGCTACGCGGCTGTCTTTGGGATCTTCCCCCTGGCCCGATGCCGGATTGCTGCCAATGAGGACGGGGGGATTCAATCCATCGAAGTGCTGGACACTCCCTGGGATTTAGAGGCAACTCCTCCCCCATTGCGGATACTCCAACTCAGGCCCAATTGCAATCCATCCCATCGCGAACCCACCCACCTGTTAGTGCGATTCGAGAATCATGAGTATCGATTTCCCCTCGACTCGGTGCGCCCCCTCCTGGTCGGCCTGGGTGCGCTGTTGCGCCGCCACGACCCCGATGTGCTGCTGACTGCCTGGGGGGATAGCTGGCTGCTGCCCCGCTTGTTGGCGATTGCTCAGGAACGGGATATTCCTCTGCCTCTCAATCGGGAACCCGGCTTCGGGGTGGCCCGTCGTCCCGAACGGACTTATTTCTCCTATGGCCAGGTTATCTACCGCGGCCCCAAGCAAACTCTCTTTGGACGTTGGCATATCGATATCTACAACGCGGTCATGTTCCACGAGTACGCCCTGGAGGGAGTCTTGGAGATGGCCAGAGTAACCGGGCTGCCGGTGCAGACCGCCGCGCGTGTCTCTCCGGGGACAGGCATTTCAGCCATGCAGATGCGCACCGCCCTGAAAGAAGGAGTGTTGGTTCCCTGGCACAAGGGGAATCCCGAAAAACCCAAATCGGCGCTCACTCTATTACACACCGACAAGGGGGGATTGGTTTACCAGCCCATTGTCGGATTACACGCTGATGTGGCCGAGATCGATTTCACATCCATGTATCCGAGCATCATGGCACATTTCAACATCTCCCCGGAAACGGTAGGGGAACACACTTCCAATTCCCAGTTGATTCCCGACCTGGGGCTGTTTGTCGATCAGACCCACACCGGTCTCATCCCCAAAACTCTGGCTCCGTTGTTGGAAAAACGCATTGCGCTCAAGGGGCAGCTCTTGGAACTCGACCACCGAGACCCTCGCTACGCGTCTGCCAAAGCCCGAGCGGCGGCTCACAAGTGGCTGTTGGTGACCTGCTTCGGCTACCTGGGGTACAAGAATGCCCGCTTTGGGCGTATCGAAGCTCACGAGGCTGTCACCGCTTACGGACGTGAGACCCTGCTGCGTGCCAAGGAAGCGGCGGAAGATTTGGGCTATACCGTGCTGCATATGTATGTGGATGGGTTGTGGGTGCAAAAGGAAGGGACTAACAAAGTGGGTGACTTCCAACCCCTGTTGGATGAGATTCTTACACGCACTGGCCTGCCGATCGCGCTGAATGGGGTCTACCGTTGGATCGCTTTTCTGCCCTCCCGGACCAACCCCCGCGTCCCGGTGGCTAATCGCTTTTTTGGAGTGTTTCAGGATGGGAGTCTGAAATTGCGGGGGATCGAAACCCGTCGCCGGGATACACCGCCTTTCATCAAGCAGATTCAATTGGATGTATTGAGAATTCTAGCCACGGCCCCCAGTGCAGAGCAGCTTCATCAGGTATTGCCAGAAACGGTAGCGATGTTGCAGGATCGTCTGGCGGATTTACGCGCTGGGCGGGTGCCATTGGAGCAGCTTGTGGTTACACAGAAATTGAGCCGGGAATTGGAAAACTATCGGGTCCCATCTCCGGCGGCGCGGGCTGTGGGTCAATTGCAAGCTGAGGGGAAGGAAATCAAAATGGGGCAATATGTGCGTTTTCTGTATACGCGGGGAAAGCCAGGGGTATACGCCTGGGACTTGCCCATTCCGCCCAAAGCTGAGAGTGTGGACAAAGACCGCTACACTGAGCTATACCTGCGGGCAGCCCATACCGTTCTCCAGCCCCTGGGGGTTGAAGAACAGACTCTGCGTTGGTGGCTGTTCAGTAACGCCGGGTACGGTGCTCCGCCTGGAATACTGCCGGTCAAGTCGGTGCAGGATTGTCCTTTGATATACGGCAACCCTAACTTATGTGCGGTTATCGACAAATCTGCTTAACGAGTATTTGGAATTCGCCGCAAACGGCAGTACACGTTAAAAAGGAAAACCCCACCGCAAAGTGAGGGGGGCACCCTGCGGCAGGGCATCTATATTATGCCAGAAAACGGAGTATATTGCAAGGGGGATTTTTTGAACATAATGGAGATGAGATCATCGATTTTTCGTATCCTCTTCAAAAATCAGGGACGAACCCGGTTCCTGATGGGTAATGCGCCCGATTTTCTCGGTCTGACAAGGAACCGGGTTCGTGTTACCCTGAAATATGGAGAGGATACGATTTTTCCTATTTTTGCCCAGGAACACGCAACATACATAGAGGAGGGAGGTTACGCCTTCCGAAAAGCCTACTTCTCTCCCCGTCTTCATCCGAACAAGTCGCGTTTCCGAAACGGTGTTGCCAGAAAACGGCCAGCCAACTTTCCTCTACTCATCCAGTTGATACGGACGCCGGTCTTATTGTTCGCCAGCACCGCCCGCCATACCATCCTGGCACAGGGCATCGTCCCGATGTCCTTCGGGAGGGCAGGTGTAGCCACATGCAGCGCAAGTGCCCCGATGGGTGGGCTGGCGGTTTAAAAGTCCGGATTCGGTACTCAAATCCCCATGGATCAATTTCAAAAGGGTCGATTTCCCGCAGCCGTTGGGTCCCACCAATCCAGCCACTCGGTCGTCATGTTTTTCCCAGGACAAATCCTCGAAGATGGGTTTGGAGATGCAGGATACAAGATGCAGGATACAAGATGAAGGATGCAAGGTGCAGGATGCAAGGTGCAGGATACAAGATGCAGGATGCAAGATGCAGGATGAAGGCTGCTTGAATCATCAACCTTCAATCCTGGCTTTTAGATTTGATTCTACACGCAAAAGCGCTTGCTGAAGGCTGGTTAATCGCTGAAATCGAAATGTTCCGAAGACAGCCACCTGCAAACTTTCGCCTTGCCTCTTCCCTCTTGCCTCCTGCCTCTTGCCTCCTGCCTCCTGCCT
>JBDRGC010000258.1:0-4673 GCA_043818215.1 Chloroflexota bacterium
TGTTTTTTTGCCACGAATTGCACGAATTTACACGAATTTTTTGTAAATCAATGGGACGCTGATGGCGCTGATGGACGCTGATTTTTTATGTATTTTTATCTGCGTTAATCTGCGGCATCTGCGTTCTATTTTTATGAGGCGATGGATGGGACGCTTATGGACGCTGATTTTTTGGTGAATCAATAGGACGCTGATGCTTCGGCGGAGTTCACAGTGAGCGAAGCCGAACTGCTCAGCACAGGTTTTATGGATACTTCGACAGGGTTTACACTCAGCCCGTCAAAGTGCGAGTACAAGTTCTCACGGATTTTTGGTTTTGCTTTTCTGCCCCGAATCGCTCGCACAGCGTTGACAGTGTGGAATACGTGCGGTATCATTCTTCAAAACATAACAATTTCGTTAAGAAACATAGAACGATATGGAACAACTTCTCGCCGAGAATCTCTCCCGACAATTGAAAATCGCTCCTGAGCAGGTGGTGCGAGAGGAGTATGAGTTGCTTATCCTGCGAAGCCTGACAGAGAGCCCCCTGGGCAGCGCACTGGTGTTCAAAGGCGGTACGGCGTTGCGCCTGGCGTACAACTCACCCCGGTTTTCAGACGATCTCGACTTCTCACTTATCGCTTCCTTCTCCGAAGAAGCATTTGTCTCTCTGGCCGAGGCGGTTGCCAGGGAGATTCCCCAGGTGACATTGCGCGAAGAGCTGGCCAAACACTTCACGCTTTTTGCCCTCTACAAGGTGCGTGAGCCTTACCTGCCTTATGCCTTCTCGATCAAGTTGGAGATTTCCAGGCGAGAGGAAACCTGGGTGCGAGAACAAGATTTCGTTATTCGTCTTTTGACCAGTCCTGTAACACCGCTGTCAGCCCTGGCCCAGGTGGCTACATTGGAGAGGCTGCGGAGGGATAAAGAATCTGCATTGGCAGACCGCCGCCAGCCCCGCGACCTGTACGACCTGTGGTTCATCGCTCAAAAACTCCGGCAATCTTTCACGCCAGATCTGAGCGGTTTTGACCGGCAGGCCATCCGGCGCGAGTTACGCAAGGTTCTCCCCAGAGACCACTGGCAGGTGATCGAGCAATGGAGCGCATTAAGCCCAAAGACATGAGTCTGATTCAAAGACTGCTGAGTCTGGATAAACCCTATTTCAGCCCGGCCGATCTGGAAAAGGTGTTGGGACAAAGACGCCCGGCGCTGTATGTCACCTTGAATCGCCTGGTAAAGTATGGCGTGCTCGTACGCCTGAGGCGCGGCGTGTACCAGGTAGCTCTGCAGGCTTCAAACCTGCCGCACATTGCCAATCAACTGGTTTATCCTTCTTATCTCTCCTTCGAATCGGCGCTGTCCCGCTATGGCATTCTGAGCCAGGTGCCTTATGTGCTGACCTTCGCCACTCCCCGGCGCAGCCGGCGTCTGACCCTGGGGGACACAATCGTCGAATTCCGCCAACTCAAGAGGGAGCTTTTCTTCGGCTACACCATGCAGGCGGGGCTTTATGTGGCCGAGGCGGAGAAGGCACTCCTCGACCAGTTGTACATGATAAGCCGGGGGTTATCCAGCCTGGCTTTGGATGAGCTGGAACTTTCTCCTCTTAATGCGGAGCGGCTTCAGTTGTACGCCGCTCACTTCCCGTCAACTGTACAGGCAACCGTGAGTTTAATATTGGGGAATGCAGATGACGTTGGAACCCTAGGCCGGTACGGTTACGACTAGATAGCGACTGCCAGAATAAGGGGCGACGTCACCGGACTCGTCAAGGTAACCATGCCACAGCCAGGCAGATGCAAGCGATTCTTTCCCCGGTTGCATGTTTTCCCTACGCTTGTTTATGGACTTTTAAGGTCATCCAGCACGATCACCTGGTAGCCGCGCTGGTGTAATTCTTTGGCGACGTGCGAGCCGGTGAAGCCGGCCCCGCCGGTGACTAAAATTGATGCGGTTGGCATGATAGTGGGTTTATGTGTGTGGGATGAATGGGACGCTGAATGGAACGCTGGTGGGCGCTGATTTGCGCTGATTTGCGCTGATTTTTTTCCGCCACGAATTACACGAATCCCACTAATTTTTGTTTTTTTCGTGACAATTCGTGCAATTTGTGGCCGGCTTTTTACTCGACCACCTGACCATCGTATTCGGCTCCTGGTTGGTTACGTAGCAACCGCTCATACTCCGAAAATCGCGCCATGAATCGCGCCAATTTCTAGCAAATCGCGCCATCAAATAGCTTTGTATCGAATGCCTCGCCCTTGTCCCAACTGCTGTACCATACCCGTCTTTACTAATCCCATCAAATCTCGCGACGCTGTTCTGGTAGCCACACCAAACATTCGCCGATATTCCTTACTGCTCAATTCCTGTCCTTCGTTCACCATCAATCGCAAAGCCTCGATCTGCCGCTCGTTCAGCCCCAACTCTCGCAAGTTCGTTACTCCGGCGCGAGGGATAAGTTCCAGAATGTGATCTCCCGGCCCCCAGAAGGTCACCTTGAAGAAGCTACCTCGCTCCTTGAAAGCTGGCTCACCTAAACCGTGTTCCCGCATAAGTCGCTTCATTTTTGTGATCCCCGTCCCAAATTGCTCCATCTCCCCAATATCTCGGAAGCGGCGGCACAGGGTTTCGTTGCGGGTCACGTGTGAGCCCTCCAATTCACTGAGGGGGATCAGCGCCTCTCCTGGACTCAGCACTTCCAGCCGGTCGTCGAAGATATTGACCTGGATGCCGCTGCTATGGTGGTAGTCCCTGTGCGCCATGGCATTCACCAGGGCCTCACGGATCGCATCGTAAGGATACTCGCTCACCTGCACACTCTCGAACTCCACGACCTTCATCGCCGTGCGCGTATTCCGTCGGATGAAACGCTCCGCACCATCCAGCATCTCGGGCAACGTGCCGTGAACGATCGAGCGGTCAATGAAAGCCAGCGTTGTAGTGCCCTGGAAACGTGCCAGCTTCACCTCAGCGCGGGGCAGGAAGCGCTGCGGGTCTCGCCCAAAGAAGAGCAGGCCGGTGTAGGTGGGCACCAGCTCCCCATTTCGTTCTCGTGCCCCTTCCAGCATCTCGACCACCACCTGTGGCAGCGGGGCGCCAGGTGGGGTCACCTCGGGATTGGCCTCTTGCCGCCGACGCAGGAAGTCTTGCACCTGGGCCTCACCCAGATTGGCGTAGGTCGCCCCCTCTACCAACTGCTGGTCGAAAGGCGGTTTACGACGGGCCAACAGCAGCCGCTCGTATTCCGCCCGGCTCATCTGCACGTCAGCGGCGCCCACCCGCTTGTACGCCCGGCCTCGCACCAGGTGGGGCCTATCTTCACTTCTGGGCACAGTTATGAGGATAACGGTCTGTCCGTCCAACTGCACGTACTCCACGGACGGATAGAGCATGGGATCAGTATTACTGGTGATGGCCTGGACGACCCGCTCCTTGGTCTGGGCGCCAAATTCTTCACCTATAATTGTGCCATCGTCCCGGACACCGAATAGCACATGGCCGCCATCTGTGTTGGCCATGGCGGCGACCGCTCGTGCTCCGGTCTCCAACTCGGCCATCGAGCGTTTCAACTCCAACCGTTGTCCTTCGCCGTGAGCAATGATGTTTCGAATTTCTTCTGGCGTCAAGTTGTCACTCCTTCGATCGCGAGATTCACATCACTGGTCAGGCGGTCGAGCACTTGCAGGTTGGTGATCGTCTCGCGCACGAATTGGAAATTGGGGAGGGGGCGCAGATGGTTGATATTTTCTAATCGACCGGTCGAAAGGTTATCAATGGCGAGCACATGGTGCCTATGGTGTACCAGCCTTTCGCACAGATGGCTGCCGGTCACTACGAGGTGCTGCATAATTTGCTTTTCATAATGATTCATGTTAATTCTAAAAAGATAGAAAGACCTTCCAGGTTTTCACGAGGTGCCTGGAAAAAAAGTCTCAAGGTTTCTGGCAGGTGCTTACGGCTTGAAAAGGCCGGTAGAAACCTGGAAGGTCTGGTACTCCAAATGAAATGGAACACACTGAATACTGAACACTGAACACTGCTTACTGAATGCTAATCCACTGTCCCCCCCCTAACCTCCCAATGTTGGGGGGTTAGGGGGGCCGGGAGTGCAGGTATTATGCACGGATTTATTATAGAGGGGGAAGGGAAGGGGAGGCTATGCTCGTCCTGAGCTTGCCGAAGGGCTTGTCCTGAGCCTGCCGAAGGGCACACTGCTGGAAGGCGACGAGGGAAAACCAGGTAGCAGCGCAGATCATGGTTACGGGAACAACCTGCCTATGAGGGCAGCAAAGGTGGGGTTGGCCAGGGTAAGGACGAGCAGGGCGATGGCATAATAAAGATGTGTTTGGTCATTCTGGCTTCCTTTGATTATCCCTCTGACCAGACAAGGGTATATGTCTGGTGATCGTGGAACTGATAGTAGCGCACCTGTGTGTGACTAACCAGAGCTACCTTACCCCCTCGCGCCTGGTGGGTGCTAAACTCCCGAAAACGGAAAAGCTGCCGTAACAGGAGCGAGCTGTTCCTCTAAGCCGGAATTCTTCAGTTGCTATAGACTTTCAGAAAAAGATTTTGACTCAGCCTGTCATTGCGAAGCAGCTTTACCGCTGAAGCAATCTCATCCTTGCCGAGAAGGAGATTGCTTCACCGAAAAGCGTCGGTTCGCAATGACAGAAGGGTAAGCA
>JBDRGC010000259.1:0-2891 GCA_043818215.1 Chloroflexota bacterium
TGGTGAAACTCCTGTTCGCTCCACTTCCCATCCGATCTGGCGCGCTCATAGAAGGCGTGCAGAACGGTGGACGACTTGTAGACGTCCATCGCTTCCTTGTAGAGCGTCCTCAGGTGCTTCAGGAACAGCACCGCCGTAACGGCAGCGCCACCGATAGCCGTGATCCCATGTATCCATTCCATGTCAGCCTCCTATATTCGTGCCAGCCAGCTCCTCGCGAACTTCTCTTGAGACGGCTTGCGGCGCATCAGGTTGACCCACTGTTCCATGCGCAGAAAACCTACCACCTTCAGCAACAGCGCCGGGCTTTTCTCCCCCCGCAGGTGGACTTGTAGCGCCGCCAGCGTCCGGGGGCCGATCTTGCCGTCCACCACCAGGTCGAGGTAGTCGCTGCCGTTGCGGTTCAGCAGATTCAGGGCCTCTTGCAGGAAGCACGCCGCCGGGTGCGTTCCCTGGTTTACTGCCGCATCATACAGGATATTCGCCACGTCCTGGTCCGGCAGCGCGTCGCCCTGAATCGGGTGCCAATAAAACGTGCGATAGAAGGCTTCTACCTGGTCCGCCGTCGCCAGGCGCATCTCCGCGTTCCACCGGACACGCACCAACGTTCTTTTGATCTCGTCTATTCTGGCCCATCCAGACCAGCCAGGATGAAAATTGCGGGCAATCCCTCGAAATGTCTCGCCGCCAGAGTCATCCGGATCGTCGGCATAGCCACCCTCAGCCTTGTCCGTGCGCTTGAACGCCGTCTCGAAATCAGCCACGAAACCACCTCTCGGAAAGCGCCAGACCGGGAATCAGCTCCGTCCTGGCCCAGTCCTTATCCCGGAGCGCGTGTGTACCGGCCTTGCCAATCTCGTGCAACACGACCAGCGCGACGACCAACCATTCGCAGGTCACAGCAGCGCCGCCAGGTAGGTCAGATGTGCGATGGCCCGATCCTTGCGGACCCGTACGCGGTAGGGGTCTCCCTCAACCGCAATGCCGCCGTAGGAGTCGATGATCTGCCGCGTCACGCCAGCCCAGAAATAGGGCTTTCCCACGTCCTGCGGAAAGGCCAGCACGACGTAGGAAGAATCAAACGGATCCAGTTCCGCTGCGATCTCCGCCGCCGCCAGCACCGGCGTTCCGTCGATGTGGTCCTGTACTTCCTGCCGCGCCGTCTCTCGCGCCACGAGGTTGTCCACCGCGTCCAGATCCGCCAGAAACGCCAGAGCGTCCGTGCGGGTTGCTTGTATCTGACCATCCGTGTATAGCATATTATGCTCCAGTCTTGACTTGGTCTGCTGCGATAAACATCATACGTCCTTTATGTATCATCGTTTCCCGTAACAGTTGACGTACCGGAATTGTCCGTAATGTTTGCCACACTGCAACCTGTTACGCGATTCCCTACCACCACACAATTTTCCGCATCCGCATCAATTAGTATCCCGGTCCCTGTGATTGAATTGACGAAAGTTCCAGTGATGACCGAATTGTCAGCGGTTCCTTGCAGATCGATGCCATTTGCGCCGCAGGATCCTATATACACATTGCTGACAGATACTTGTGCAGTTGCGTATATCGCTGCTTGGTCAATTCCAGTGCCCCCGTATAGCTTACAGTCATCAATCAACGACAGAGAACCGGCCATATTGAAAGCGTGACGATCAGATGAGTTGACGCGAATACGTCGATACGTATTGATCCCCCCACTGTCATAGATACAATCGTACGCTTGGCCTCCACCAGAGGTGGTCTTGGCAGCGAGATTTTCGACAAGCGACAAGTTAGTTGGTACCGCAATTGCATGGGACGCGATTCCGCCGTCGATTATAGTGTCTGCCCCGCACCCACGAATGTGATAGATTCTACCGGACGTGAGGCTAAAGGCGGCATAGGTGCCACTGCGAATAAATATCTCATTGTGCCCCGCGTTTATCGCATCTTGTACCTGCCAGAACCTGCCGGTCTTAGGGTTGAATGTACCGTCGATGTCCACTACCGCGCTGAACGGCGCGTAGTACCGTATCATCTGTTCCGTCTCGAAGTCCATTGTCTATCTCCTATCCTGCAAGCGCACGTCCGGCGCGACGATTTCCACCCGCGTACTAGTTCCAAGGAACCAATACGGTGTGTCCGCGCCCTGACGACTGTAAAGTCCTGCATCATTGAGCGTTCCTGCCGGTGCGGTGTCCTGCGCTACCGGCACCACGAAGTCATCGAAAATGGTGAACTTGTCCCCGGCAATCACCCCAAAGTACTTGCCGTTCGGATCTACCCTCACCCCGTCCACATCCGTCGCCGGGATGGTGTCGTTCGCGTCAATAGTGGAGTTGAGCCGTCGGAGCCCACGCTGATATTCGTAGCGCACCTGGGCTTGGGTCATGGCCGTCGCCGTCACAAATGCCCCTGCAATGCGACCGTCTAAGAAAGCCAGCGGAGTGTCCGCAGTTGTTAAGGCTCCGATGGTCAGGATTTCATTCGAGGTATCAACCGCGCCAGTATTCGCGTCTGAGTCAACGAGTTCGCCGTTGAAATATACGCGCTGCGTTGCCCCGTCGTACGTCAAGACGACATAGTACCACGTCGCAAGGGTGATCGCGGGTGTATAGCTCACTACGTCGGAGTCCGCGCTGAGTTCAACTGAGACAGCATCAGTTGCTCCGTTGATCCACAGGCGGAAAGACCCATCGCCTCCTGCATTATCGTATTTGGAGATCAGTCCCTCAGACGATCCACTATCTATGTCCCGATAGAACCACAGCCCGACGGACAGCGCCGCCATGCCCCCGAAGTCCGCATGATCCGCCAGGCTCAGGCTCATACTGCTCGCCGCCACAAAATCGGCATAACTCCCGGCAGGACCGCCACTGACAAACGTCACCGCGTTGTTGTTGGTGAGCGTG
>JBDRGC010000260.1:0-10343 GCA_043818215.1 Chloroflexota bacterium
TAACTACGGAATTTGGTAGATTGGTAAGTTGGTAGGTTGGTAGATTGGTAGTTGGTAAACTGGTAGGTTGGTTAGTGGGTTGTTCCCAATTTCCCAATTTACCATTTCCCAATTTACCATTTACCAATATACCATTCCCCAATTTGTCCGCCAACAACCCCTCGAATTCCAACTGCGTCACAATGTGCGGGTCTTGCCCATACCCATACTCGCCCCCCTTATACTCGACCCCGCCTGTAGCGATGATAACGACACCATGCTGCACATCGAAAGTCTCCCCATTGCGGCTCAATTTGGATATGAAATTACCTTTGAACCCGTCGGTGTTCTCCAGTTCGGTGTTCAGATGAACTGTTATTAGCGGGTGTTGCTGCACATTGCCAACCGTCTCGGCAAGATATTCTTGGGGGTTAGCCAAAAGTAGGTTAGTAGATTGGTAGGTTGGTAGATTGGTAGTTGGTAGATTGGTAGTTGGTAGATTGGTAGGTTGGTATGTTGGTAGGTTTGTTCCCAATTTACCAATCCCCAATTTACCATTCCCCAATTTACCATTCCCCAATTTACCAGTTCCCAATGCCGCATCCACCAAAAACCGCAAATGCCTCAAATTCCCCCCCAACTCGCCCTCCCGCTCCACCAGGTGAACCGGGAAGCCCTGTTCCGCCAGAGTGAGAGCGGCTGTCATCCCGGCAGCTCCGCCCCCGACGATCAGGGCCGCGTTGTTGACCGGGACTTCATAAGTCTCCAATGAGCTGAGTTGAGCTGCCTTTCCCACCGCCATCCGCACCAATGATTTGGCTTTGTCGGTGGCCCCGTCCCAGTCGTTCGAATGTACCCACGAACATTGATTGCGGATATTTGCCATCTCGAACAGGTTGGGGTTTAGCCCCGCCTGGTGGATAGCATCCTGGAATAAGGGTTCGTGCGTGATGGGTGAACACGAGGCTACCACCACCCGGTTCAGGTTTAGTTCCTTGACCTGCTCGATGATATGCTCAATTGTATCTTGCGAGCAGGTGTATAAATTGTCTTCGGCGTGAACCACGCAAGGCAGAGATTTGGCGTACTCGGCCACCTGGGGCACATCGAGGTAGCCGCCGATATTGGTCCCGCAGTGGCAGATAAAAGCCCCAATACGTTCCTCCTCGCCGGTGATATCGCGTTCGGGCGGGTATTCCTTTTTCGTGGTCAGGGTAAACCGGGATGGCGCCAGAATTTGGGCCGCGCTTGCGGCTGCACCACTAGCTTCGACAACCGATTCGGAAATATCCTTGGGTTCGCGGAAAGGCCCGGCAGCGTAAATGCCTGCCCGGCTGGTTTGGAGGGGGTCGAACAATGTGGTTTGGCAGAAGCCATAGGAGTCAAGTTCCACCCCCAAACGGCGTCCCAGGCTTTTGACCGATTCGGAAATTTCCATCCCCACGGAAAGCACCACTAAATCGAATTCGTCTTCTACAAGTGACTGGGGATTAGGCACTAGTGACTGGTGACTAGGGACTAGTCCCTGATCCCTAGCCCCTGATTCCTGATCCCTAGTCCCTGATCCCTGGTCACTGGCATACCGCACCACCAAATTCCCCGTCCCCGGCTCTTGCTTCACCTCGCTGATCCGGCAGCGGGTGTACTTGATGCCATATTGCTTCTCGGCCCGGCGATAGTATTCCTCGTAGCCTTTGCTGTATGCGCGCATATCCATGAAGAAAACCTGGCAGAACACATCACCGTCGCCGCCGCTGACCAGAGCCTCGGCTCTTGCGTGCTCGATTGTCATGACAGCTTCTTTGGCGGCGTACATGCAGCACACCGATGAGCAGTAATCGTGGTTCTGGTCTCGGCTGCCCACGCATTGCAGGAATGCTATCCGTTTGGGGCTGGCTCCATCTCCGGGGCGCTTGACGTGACCATTGGTCGGGCCGCTGGCGCTCAACAGCCGCTCGTATTGAATGGAAGTGATCACATTGGGATAGCGCCCTAACCCGTATTCTTCGGAGAGGTGGGCGTTGTAGGTTTGGTAGCCGGGGGCCAAAATCAGGGCGCCAACACTTATCTTTTTTGTTTTTCCGATGGCATCGTGGATGATGGCATCCCGCCCGCAGGCAAACACGCACGACATGCACTCCGAGCAAACCCCGCAGGCCAGACAGCGGGAGGCCTCAGACTGGGCGGATTCCTCGTCATAGCCGCCTTCGACCTCTACAAAATTGTCGAGGCGCTGTTCGACCGGGCGTTGTGGTAGAGGAATGCGTGGCTGCCGGTGGATTTCACCGCTGCTCAAGCGGGCATCGATTTCCTGCTGGGTGAAGTTAACCACCGGGAGTTGAGGGGTGGGAGGCGGTTCCAGGGGTTTGCCTTGCAGGTAGCGGGTGATCGATTCCGCAGCCTTGTGTCCGTTAGCCACCGCTTCGATGACGAAGGCCGTCCCCGAGACGCTGTCCCCCGCCGCGAAGACCCCGGGGCGGCTGGTGGCGAAGGTGTTGGGGTTGATAGCGATAGTGTTACGGTCAGTCAGCCCCACGCCGGCGTCATCGGGGATGAAGGCCAGACCGGCTCGCTGCCCCACAGAGAAAATAATTGTGTCGCAGGGGATGGTGTGCAGGGAAGCGGGGTTTTTCTCGACGTGCAGGTGTCCGCCCTCATCGAAGTGAAAGGAATCCACCTGCATGAACTCCATCCCCATCACGTGCCCATCAGCGTCCCCGAAGATTTGCTCGAAGGAGCGGCTGGGGTAGAGATGGACACCCTCCTCCTCTGCTGCGTTCACCTCCCAGGCGTGGGCCGGCATCTCGGCGCGGCTTTCCAGGCAGGCCAGGTGGACTTCGCACCCCAGCCGGATGGCGGAACGGGCGCAGTCGATAGCCACATTGCCGCCGCCCAGAACGAGGACGTTTTTGCCCAGGTTGGTAGATTGGTAGGTTGGTAGATTGGTAGGTTGGTAGGTTGGTAGATTGGTAGTTGGTAAATTGGTAGATTGGTGGGTTGATAGATTGGCAGGTTGGCAGGTTGGTAGGTTGGTTCCCAATTTACCATTCCCCAATTCACCATCCCCCAATTTACCATTCCCCAATTTACCATTCCCCAATTTACCACCTTCGAATTTACCCAGACGTATATCTCGCAGGAAATGGGTGTTGATGATCACGCCGTCCAGGTTCGCGCCGGGAATGGGTAGGCGAATGCCCTCGTGCGCGCCGACCGCGATAAGCGCCGCATTGAAGCCCTGCTCGAAAAGTTCGTTCAGATCGTCTACACGGTGATCGAGACGCAGGTCTACCCCCAGGTCAATAATATCTTGTACTTCGCGCTCGATGATCTCGTTCGGCAGGCGGTATTCGGGCACGCCCAGCCGCAGCATTCCCCCGGCAACCGGCATGGATTCGAAGATAGTGACCGGATAGCCGGCCTGAATGATGTCTTGGGCGGCAGTCAGCCCGCAAGGCCCGGCGCCGATGATGGCCACGCGTTGGTCGGGGTGCTTGATCTCTGCGGGTTCGAGCGGTTGGCGTGGGTTTTCGTAAACTTTGTCGGTGACGAAGCGTTTCAAGGCGCGGATATTGATGGGGTCATCCACCAGACCCCGGTTGCAGGCTGTCTCGCAGCGGTGGTTGCAAATCCGCCCGCAGATACCGGGGAAGGGATTGTCCATTTTGATGACCCGCATGGCATCGTCCCAACGTCCCTCGCGGACCAGGGCAATATATCCCTGGGCGCGCTGCCCGGCGGGACAGGCATCTCGGCAGGGGGCGATGCCATCTTTTTCTATGGCGTAGGCATTGGGCACAGCCTGGGGATACATCTTGAAAATCGCTCGCCGGGAAACCAGGCCTTCGTTGAAAGTATCGTGGGTGACAACCGGGCACACATCCACACAATCATTGCAGGCCACACACCTTTCAAGATCGACGTAGCGGGCCTGACTGTGGATATGCACGCTGAAATCGCCGGCCTGACCGGTCACATCGAGCACTTCGGTGTTGGTGAGAATCTCGATACTGGGGTGCCGCCCGACCTCAACCAGCTTGGGCGAGATCGTACACATGGCGCAGTCGTTGGTGGGGTAGGTCTTATCGAGTTGCGCCATTCTTCCCCCGATGGCGGATTCTTTCTCGACCATGTAAACCTTGAAGCCCTGCTCGGCCAAATCGAGGGAGGCCTGTATCCCCGCAATGCCACCGCCCACGACCATTACAGCGCCGACGGGGGCATTTATGGATGTGTTGTTGGTTGAGGTCATAGTTTTGTTTGGAAAGCAGTGGGTCAGGAAACCAGGATACCAGGAAACCAGGAAACCAGGATACCAGGAAACCAGGAAATCAGGAAACCAGGAAACCAGGAAATCAGGAAACCAGGAAACCAGGATACCAGGAAACCAGGATACCAGGGATCAGTCGCCCCTGATCTACTGATCTACTGATTTACTGATCTACTGATTTACTGATCTACCGATTTACCAATTTACCAATCTACCGATCTACCGCTTCCTGCCTCGAAAATCAATCTTGCCTTCAGTTACTGCCGCTTCAATCTCAATATTCAATCTTCCATTATCGCTTTTTAGCGGGTTCGGCCCGAGTTTTCGTATGCGCTCTGTCATCTCCTGGGCAGCCCTTGAAAAGTGGTGCCCCTCGCTGCCAGACATGAAGAACATATCCAGCCGCTCACTGCCCAGACCGATTTCGTCCAGGATTTTCTTGGTATGCTGGACGCGGGCCAGGCCGCGTTCGTTGCCGCGCACGTGATGGCAGTTGCCAATCGGGCAGGCAACAATGTACACGCCGTCAGCCCCCTGCTCGAAGGCCTCCAACAGGTAGCGAGGGTCAGTTTTACCTGTGCAGGGCATGCGCACAAACTTGACGTTGGCCGGGTATTGAATTTTCAATGCTCCCGCGGTATCCGCAGCCATATAACCGCAGTAGATGCAGTAGAAGGCCGTGATTTGGGGTTCGAAATTATCTGTCATTGTAATCCTTTGGAGATTGGTAAATAGAGATTGGGGATTGGAGATTGGAGATTGATACCTGAAAGCTAAATAATGACACGAATGGCAATCTCAAATCTCTAATCCCCAATCTCCAATCCCTAAACTCCAACCTCCACTCTCAACTCTCTACTTGGCAACCACGCCCCCAACCCCCCAATATCCCGCAGCATCATCTGATCGTCGGTATAGTTCACCAACTGGATAGCATTGGCCGGGCACTCGCCGGTGCAGGTTCCACAGCCTTGGCATTGGGCCGGGTCGATATAGGCTGCTCCGCCGAGACCGCCGACGCCGACCCGGTCATCATCTTGGATGACTTGTGGAATTTGGAAGGGGCAGGTGCGGGTACAGGTCAAGCAGCCCACACATTTATCTGGATCTACTACGGCAACGATGCCGCCAGTAAAAAGCGCATCGCGTTGAGAGAGGATCGTCAGGGCTCGGCCCGCAGCAGCCAGAGCGTGACTGATGCTTTCTTCGATGAATTTGGGATAGTGGGCCATTCCCGCCAGGAAGATGCCCTCCCGCATAAAATCCATCGGGCGCAGTTTCAATTGGGCCTCATCGAAGAAGCCCTCACTGGAAAGTGGGACTCGCAGCATTTTGGCGAGTTCGGCGGTACCATCGGAGGGAAGAATGGACATGCTCAGGGGAACGGCATCCGCCGGCAATTCCAGCCAGCGGTTCAACGTGAGGTCGCGCACCCTCACCATCACGCGGTCCCCTGCGGGGATGATCTCAGGTGGTTCATCATCCGTATAGCGCAAGAAAATCACCCCCAGCCGGCGAGCTTCGGTGAAATGCTTTTCCCGGAAGCCGTAAGTGACCACGTTCTTGTAGAGCACAGTCACCCGGCAACTGGGGTTGAACAGCTTGATGCGGATAGCGTTTTTCAGCGTGTTGGTGCAGCACACTCTGGAGCAATAAAATGGGACGCCCTCAGCTTGCACGCACTGGATCATAACCACGTCTTCGAATGCGGCGATCTTTTCGGGCTGATGGATGACTTGATCTTCCAGCTCGCGCTGTGTAATGACCTGGGGAATTTCCAGCCAGTGGTGTTTGTGGGCCTCGTACGCGCCAGTCGCCACGATTATTACGCCGTGTTCGATGGTGAAACGTTCTGCATCCCGGCCCGGCAGCCGGGTTTCCAGTTCTGTTTGGTAGGAGCCGATATGACCCTGGTGGTTGACTATTTCCGTATTGGTGTAGGCGGTGACGTGCAGGTGTGCGCGCACCCGGTTGATCAGGTCGCGCCCCAGGATGCGGGGGTTGAAGCCCTCGGCCACGTAGTACATATCTTGCAGGTTGCCGCCCAGCAGTGCGGTGCGTTCGACAATGGCTACCTCGTATCCACTGTCGGCTATAGCCAGGGCCGCGGTCATGCCCGTAAGCCCGCCGCCGATGACCAGCGCGCTGGGGAAGCATTGATGTTGCTGTTTGTAGACGGGCTGCGCCAATGACACCCGTCCGACGGCGATGCGTACCAACTCCTGCGCTTTCTGGCTGGCGCGCTCTGCCTGCCAGCGATGGACTTGGGTGCATTGTTCCCGCAGGTTGACCAGCTCTGCGAGATAAGGATTCAACCCGGCCTGTCGGACGGTGCGCTGGAAGAGGGAATCGTGGGTGCGGTTGCTGCATCCGGCGATGACCACCCGGTTCAGACCACGGGCCTGAATCTGTTCCCGGATATAGTCTACGCCCTCAGGGAAGCAGGCAAACTCCATTACCTCCGAGGAAAACACTCCCGGCCAGTGGGAGGCCTGCTCGGCAAGTTGGGAGACATCGATCGTCTCGCTGATGGTGCCTCCGCAAGTGCAGGCGAAAACGCCTATTTTTGGCGCTTCACCGCTCACGTCTCGCTCGGCGGGCAGGTCACCACTGGAAAGGAAGGGCCACTCGTGTGTGTAGGGGTGAGTGTTCAGCCGGTCATTGAGCAGCCGCATAACTTCAGCAGCCGCACCGCTGGCATCGATAACCGTTTCGACGATTTCTTTGGGGGGAGGAGAAAGCTCCGGCAACGAAAACCCCGGAGTGGGTGGTTTGCAGGGGTGTGAATTTATCTGTCTGGCAGAAGCCGTATTCGTTGAGGTCCAGGTCAAGCATCTGGGTGAAGTGATGGGCCGATTGCGGGGGTTGGAGGCCCGTCGCCAGCACTACCATCTCGAAGCGCTGCTCCTGGAGTTTTCCACCGGGGCTGGAATACTGCAAGATGAGATCGTTTGTGGCCGGATCTTCGCGAATTTGTGACACCCGGCAGCGGATGTACTCGATATTATGTTTGTGTTTGGCGCTGTCGAAGTAGGAAGTGTATTCTTTGTTGAAGGCGCGCTCGTCCATGATGAAAACGGTGCAGTCCACGTTTTCCCCCAACCGCTGCTTGGCGAGTATGGCTTCTTTGGTGGCGTACATGCAGCAAATCGATGAGCAGTAAGCGTTGGCCTGATCGCGCGAGCCAATACATTGCAGCCAGGCGATGGATTTCGGACGCTGATGGTTGGATGGACGCTCGACAGCGCCCTCGGTTGGCCCGGAACGGCTTGCCAACCGCTCATATTCCATGGCTTGTAACACATTGGGATAACGTCCATAGCCCAACTCTTCGAGTTCACTTGGATCGAATATCTGGAAGCCTAAAGCCAGAACGATAGCCCCGACATCGACAGAGAGCAGGCGGGGTTGCTCGTCCAAATCAATAGCATGGCTGGGGCAGACCTCGACACATTTGCCGCACTCATCGCAATACGGCCCGCGGTCGATGACATAAGCGTCTGGCGCGGCGCGCGCGGCTACCTTGTAGGCCGCTTTGTGCGTACTTAGGCCCTGTTGGTAGCTATCTGGCAATTCCACGGGGCAGACTTCGGCGCATTTATCGCAGTTAATGCAGCGTAATGGATCCACATAGCGGGGTTCCTGCCGGAGTGACACCGTAAAGTCACCGGCCTGGCCTTCGATATCAACAACATGGGTGTTGGTCAGGATTTCGATATTGGGGTGCTGGTTCTGCTGGATGTAAGCTGGGGAAATAGATGGGCGGGTGCATCCGTAACCGTGGTCCGCGGTTCCCCGGCAGAGGACGCAGTCGTGCTCTGGGAACATGTATCCCAGTTGGGCCACGCGTCCTCCCAGGCAGGGAGTCTGTTCGATCAGGTAAACTTTGAGACCCGCATCAGCAAGGTCGAGTGCGGAGCGCATTCCCCCAATGCCGCCGCCAACGACCATAGCTGCGGCTGGTTTGTGTTGAGTGGTTGATGGTGTATTCATGGGTGTATTCGATTTTGTGTTGTCACAATCTGTGAATGGGAAATTATACTGACCACAATTTCCAGGTGATTCTAGCAACTCGGTCGGTGGTTGTCAACGTCCAAGTATCCCATATTTGTATGAATATTGTCAGAGTTGCGATGAAACTTGTGGAAAGGGCAGCAATTCCCGGTATGAGGGCGTTTCGGAAAATAGTGCCACGTAGCCGGGATTTCCAAATCCCCCTGTGCGAGGCAGCTTTACCGCCGAAGCAATCTCCTGGTTGGCGAGCAGCAACCAGTTTTCCGGCGCCAACTGGGAAAACCTGACCAATAGCACGATTAACATCTGGCGGCACCCTAACGACGTTTACGCAGATGAAGTGCGTGTTCGCATTTGGGGGTCAAGATTTGTTTATTTGCCGTTGGTGGTGAGGGAGCGGGCAGGGAGGCAAGAGGCAAGAGGCAAGGGGCAAGAGGCAGGAGGCAGGAGGCAGGAGGCAAGAGGCAGAAGGCAAGAGGCAGAAGGCAAGAGGTAAGGGGCAAGAGGCAGGAGGCAGGAGGCAAGAGGCAGGAGGCAGGAGGCAGGAGGCACTCTCTACTCGCCACCCGCTACCCGCCACCCGCCACCCCGCCTCCCCGCCTCCCCCACCCCGACACCCGCCACCCTGCCAATCTGGGTTTTACAAAGATTTTACAAGCTCTTATCTTTCTGTTGACCTCCATAGATTAATCTAGGCACATATCAATCAACCAATATCGCCTTTGGGCGACACAAATTTGGAGGTAACAAAATGACTAAGAAAATCGCAATTCCCCTGATCGTGGCTTTACTTGTATCCCTGCTGGTGAGCGGCGTTGCTCTAGCCGCAGACGATGATCCCAATGCCCCCAGTGCCTTTGGGGGACGTATCTCCTACGGTGAAGTTACCGAGATTACAGCGGATAACTTCACTGTCCAAACCTGGCGCGGTGGCGCCTTCACCTACCAGGTGGCTGAAAACACTCACTTCCGCAGTTCAGAGATCGAAGAGCCTGGTTTTGGTGACATGAAAATTGGGGATAAGGTTCTCGTTATTGCCCGCCCAGATACCGATGGCGTACTCACCGCTCGAATTGTGGCTCTGCTGCCTGAAGATTTCGACCCCTCTCAGTGGTTTAACGTCCGTGCTCGGGGCGATGTCACCGCTGTTGATCTCGCCGCCAGCACCTTTACATTGCACACACCCGCGGGTGAAGATAAAACTTTCACCGTGGTCGAGCATACCCGCTTCATCGGTCAGGCAACCAGCCTGGAAGATTTGCTGGTGGGATGGGTGGCTGCCGTAGCGGCAAAGGAACAGGATGATGGCACCCTCCTGGCCAGTGTACTAATTACAGCTGAACAGCCCCGGCGAGTGCGTCATGCCGGCACAGTCACCGGGGTGGATGTCGCAGCCAGTACCTTGGCGTTGAATACCCGCCAGGGTGAAGACTTGACCTTCGTTGTGGACGATGCTACCAGGTTCCACAGCCGCAATGGTGAAATCGAAGGCCTGGCCGACTTGCAGCCTGACATGATCGCGATTGTGTTCGCACAACCCCAGGGCGATGGAACATTGCTGGCTATCCGAGTGGCTGCCGGATCGCCAGATGACCTCCCTGACTTCGCTGTGAAGGCAGGTGGTCATGTGACCGCCATCGGAGCTGACTCCTTCACTATCCAGCCTCACGAGGGGGACGAGGTCACCTTCCTGGTCTCTGAAGAGACGAATTTCCGCAGCCCGGGTGGCAGTGTCCACAGCTTGGAAGACCTGGAAGTTGGAATGGTTGCCCTGGTGGGGGGTGATGATCTGGGCGATGGCAAGTATCTGGCTAAACTGGTGATCGCCGGTCAGGCTCCCTCTCCGTAACACTTTGATGTCCCCAAATTGAAAAAGGACTACCAATCATTTGATGACTGGTAGTCCTTTAGGGTTGCAAGTGGATGGGGATGAACAACTCGCCACATATTTACATTGTCTACCTGTAATAGCTGCACGTTGTGCTAATAGGCTCCCCCGCTGATGACTTGTTTCAGTATCCTCAGGTTGGATCGAAGGGGTGAAAGAAACCAGAGAAGAGCGGAATGTGTCATCTTATCC
>JBDRGC010000261.1:0-5159 GCA_043818215.1 Chloroflexota bacterium
CATCAGCGCCCTGATTGTGCTTGGACGGTTTCCCTGATGACGCACGCTTCGGTAGAGTACCGGTGGTAGAACACCGGGTTTTGTCCTACACTGTTTTTAATGTGCAGTCAAAACAGCTACTTGCACGTCTTCGTGTCGCACACTAACGGGTAAGTCAAGTGCTCGGCGTTTTCGTCCCGAAACATTCGTTGCTCAGAGCCAATCGCCGAAAATCGCGCCGCTTCCCCTGAGGCGAAGCCGAGTCACTTGCACTTGGGGTTAGTTGCCATTCCCCCCTTAACACTGTGTTTACCCCTATTCCGCCAGACTGAACAGTACTTTCAACCGACTTCTAATAATTTCCTGTTTTTCCTCAGATAATTGCCCCAGTTCTCGTTGAATTATGTTGACAGTCGCGGTCATCATACGATGAAGCCGCACGGTTGATGAAACTCGCAACCCTGAAGCTTCAAAACCTTCATCATCAGTGGCTATCAGAATATCGCTATCCAATAGCTCTTCTGGAATCTTGCTCGTGATGAATGCCAAAACCACATGCCTATATTGACCGATTGGCTCAGTTAGGCACACCGCTGGGCGAACCTTGCTACTGGATAAATCATCAAATGGGAATGGGACGAGTACGACTTTATATTTCGCCATTGAATGGTTTCCCATCAGCTATGGAATAAATATCTTCTTCTGGGTCTGCCAGGAACGCGAATGCAGGGTTGAGCGATGCCGCCTGCAACCACGAAATCTCATCTATTTCGTCATCCAGCGATGATAAAACAATAACCCTTACGCGCTTAGGGCCAGAAAACGGAAGTGAACCATCCAGTTTCAGTTGACTATGCTCATCAACTGTGCCTGTCATTTCTATTGCAGTCATGGGAATTTCCATATCTCTACCTCACATAACTTACTCAAAAAACTTTCTCTCCCCCAGTATAACCGATAAATCTCTGTGCTCAAAACTTGTCAAATATCTCCCGTCAGCATCGTAAATTTCATGGGAATTGACACTGGCAACTAACGGTGGGCTAAGCTGCGTGGCGTTTTGGCCCCGACTGCTGCTCTACCATAACCAACATCAGCAAATCGCGCCGCGTACCCTCGTGGCCTAGCCACGTCAGCTTGAGCCGGGGTTAGTTGCGCCACCCGGCTATAGCCTTTGTTTTCTACGTCTTTTTTTCTTACCCGTTTTGCTGATTTTATCATCACTTTTTCAAACCGATTTCTTCAAACGAACGCCAGCGCGGATTGCGGCCACATTCCTTGCCACGCGAACACTTTGACAGCCAAGAAAAAATCTTTGGTTTCACCCTAACCCGGTGACAGTTTTCTACTGCTTTTCGGGCCGCGAGTTCCCCGCACAGCCATGCTGCTTGACTTGTGAACTTGCCCAAACCAGGAACTCAGCATTTTGCAGCCTTTTGATCACGAAAACTAAACAACACCTTATCGCATGACAACATCAAACCGATGCCCCACTACTTGATGAGAAATCGCATCGCGAAACCGAACAACCTGAAACCACAAGACTCTTTCGATGGCCCTGAAAAGTGTTAGATAATGGAAATGTTCGAACGCTGAAACTCTATCTTTCGAAAAAAAGCTGAACGTTTTACCCAAACACCAATATCAACTCAACCAAGCAACTAACGAGATAATAACCGGCTTGGCGTTTTAACCCCTGACGCGGCTAGAACCAGAGCCAAACTTTGCTCATGGCGCCGCGTACCCCCTTGGCGTAGCCAAGTGACGTTGTGTTCACACTGCACCTCTTGGGTCGCTTCTTGCTAATTTTCTGGTCGGATGCCAGCTTGCTTGGTCTTTTCAGTATATCATCAGTCGATTATCGCTGCAGCAGTCGCGTGTAGGCGTCGTGCGCTGGCGCTTGTTCTTCAGCCGGGTGGGTCCGCGAAGCTTCTACATTGCTAAACACTTGTTGCGCCGCTACCAGAAAGTTGATGTAATCCATTTCGTCACATTTCGGTGGGTTCATACCCCAAGTTTAGCATGCTCTCCTTCAACTGCGTAACTCCTAACTTTAATAAGTTGACAGGATGTGAGCAACGAACAGGGCTATCGTATCGAGATGGGGTAGTTATTGCCACGCTTCCCCCCAACACGACTCAATATGACGATGTTGCGCCCGACTTCAATCCACACATGTTCTCACCCAGGCTGACCACAGTGTGATGAGGCCATATCGGCAAGGAGGTACTTATGTCCACCAATCTCCGCCGCGTGTTTTTTTCAGTCATCCTTCTCATTGCCTTTATTTCCGCCTGTGCTCCAGGCGCAACACCGACGACTCCTATTCCTACAAAAACCCCTGTCACCTACACGATCACTCCATCTCCACAGCCCCCTCCCAAGCATCGAATCGGGGTACGCATGATAGATGGTATCGGCGAGTTCTACGACCGCGTAACTGGAGAGAAGTTCATCCCGCGGGGCAACAACTACATCCGCCTGGCTAAACAGCACTCTCCTTCGGGGGAAACGATCTTATACCACTCCACCTTCAATCCCGGTCTCTATGACCCCACGCGGATAGATGAGACCCTACAAAGGATGCGTTCGAACGGGTACAACGTCGTCAGGGTATTCCTGAATAACTGCTGCAGGCAGGGCAGCCTGAGCGATCCAGCCGGCGGGCTGTCCGCGGCGTACATTGCCAACGTTGCCGATTTCCTGCAGAGGGCAAAAGCCAACGGGATCTTCGTCCTGGTGACCACGGACAGTGAGCCGTCTGTAGGAGGCACCTGGAGTGAGGACTTTGGCGGCTACAATGCCTCGTATCTTAGACGAGGAGGCATCCTGTCCAGCACGCGGTTCTGGAGCGACTTCATCAAGGCACTCATTGATCAGGGTGCTCCGCTGGACGCCATATTCGCCTATGAACTTCGCAACGAACTCTTCTTCGAAGCCAACCTTCCTCCGTTGAGCTTGACCTCCAGAGTGGTCAGCGCAGCGAACGGCAAGACCTACAACATGGCCTCCGACGCGGACAAGCAGCGCATGATGGGCGAGAATCTGGTTAACTGGATTGACACGGTCCGGGCTTCCATCCTGGAAGTGGACCCGACGGCTCTCGTCTCGGTCGGCTTCTTCTGGCCTCAGGCGCCCCATCCATCCCGCATCGGCGATCCGCGGGTGATTGAAACACGCCCTGCCATCTGGGAATCAACGGCTGATTTCATCGATTTGCATCTCTATCCAGGCTCGGACTTGACCCTTCAGGAGTATGTGGACAATTTTAAGATGGCCGGCATGGAGAAAAAGCCGATCATCATGGGCGAGTTTGGCGCCGCGCGGTCATCTTACTCGTCTGCTGCTGTGGCGGCCCAGGCACTTCACGACTGGCAGGTCGATTCGTGTCAATACGGATTCAACGGCTGGCTGCTCTGGACCTGGGACAGCGACGAACAGACGGACTTCTACAACGCGCTCGTCGATGAGAGCCAAATCAATCAGGCACTGGCGCCGGTCAACCGTCCCGACCCCTGCCAGTCCGGCGCCTTGCCCTTTTTCGAGCACAACCTGGCGCTGGGAAGGGCGGTGCGAGCTTCGCGCTCTCTCCCAGATAAACCGCCATCCAACGCTGTCGATGGGATGACATCGGATTGGTGGGGCGCGGGCGCCGGGCCGACCCAGTGGATCGAGATTGACTTGGGGGAGCCATCCGCGATCCGCCTGATCCGCCTCGTCGCGTCGCAATCGCCGCCAGGAGAGACTCTCCATCAACTCTGGGTAGGTCCAGCGATCGAGGAGCTCTACCTTCTCCACACCTTTGAAGGTCCCACTGCCGACAATCAGGTGCTCGAGTTCAGCTCTGAGACTCCCCTCGAAGGCGTCCGCTATGTGCGGGTGGTGACGCGGCGCAGCCCTTCTTGGGTCAGTTGGAGAGAGATCGAGGTGCTCGCGCCGTGAGCGGAGGAACATGGAAGAAATCCGATCCCCCATCCATCCTGGTAAAGTTCTCCTGGAAGACTTCATGAAACCGCTGGGATTGAGCCAGTATCGTTTGGCGCAAGATATTGGTGTATCGCCCATCCGTATCAGCCAGATCGTCAACGGCCAACGCTCGATCACCGTAGATACTGCAATGAGACTGGCACGCTATTTTGGCACAAGTTTGCCCATCACGCCGCTGCGGGTGGGCTTTTTCGTTGAGCGGATTATATTGACACGACCAGATAAACGACTATAATTTTAGTCAATGTCACCGAAGCAACCTTTCACCCTGATCTTTGCGCCAGAAATACGAGAGCATCTCAATTCGATAGAGCGCAAGTATCATGGCTCGATTCGGCAAACGATTAAAGAGCAACTTGGCTATGCCCCAGATGTGCAGACCAAAAATCGAAAGCCGTTAGAGCAACCAGCCCCCTATGAAGCGGCCTGGGAACTACGCTTTGGGCCAAATAACCGTTTCCGAGTATTCTACGAAGTGGACATAGAACAACGACAGGTTTCGGTATTGGCAATCGGGATAAAAGAAGGCAATCGGCTGTTTATCGGTGACGAGGAGTTTACACGATGAGAATCGCATCTTTGGCAGACGTGAAAACACGCTTTAGTTCGTATGTAGACCAATGCAAGGCAGATGGGCCAGTCGTCATCACACGAAACGGAAAGGCAGTGGCAGTACTGATCGCACCCCTGGATGATGATGATCTGGAAAACATTCTGTTGGCACGGTCAACGCGTTTCCAGGCTATCCTGGAGAAGTCAAGGCAAAGCATCAGAGCGGGTAAAGGCTTATCGGAAGAAGAGTTTTGGGCATCGGTTGAGCAAAGCAGTGTGGCAGGTTAGCAATAGCTCATGAGGGGATTCGCCGCGAGCCAGCCGTGTTGAGTTATGGCGCAGGCGGCTTGCCATCCCGCCGCTGCGGGTGAGATATGCCGCCGGTGGGGACTGCTTCGCCGCCTCTGGCGGCTCGCAAAGACACAAAAAAGTTGATTATTTTAATGCTTGTAACAGAGCAAAAGGGCTGAAAAAAAAGAAGTGCCCCCACGGAGATTCGAATAGCATCCCCTCAATGGGGGCTCCGGTTTTAACGAAAAGAGCCGCCTGAAAAGGCGACATCCTTAGTGCCCCCACGGAGATTCGAACTCCGGTTTTAGCCTTGAAAGGGCTGCGTCCTGGTCCACTAGACGATGGGGGCT
>JBDRGC010000262.1:0-11399 GCA_043818215.1 Chloroflexota bacterium
CGATGTGGCAAAGCTGGATTTTGTACGCAGCACCCGTGTCCGCGGCTCTCGAACCGTGGAAGTCTTTGTCACGGAGGGGAGTGACACCCTTACATTGACCTGGATGGCGGGTCTCGATTTGGCTGTATTTCAGAGTTTGCCGCTTGAAATCGACCACTTGCCGAAGGGATGGTGGCGGGCTGGCACCGACATCTCCCCCCCAGGATTGGGGGCCAGAGGGCGTGAGGCCACGGGTCGGCGGTCGGCGGTCAGCGATCAGCGGTCGGCACCCCCCCCTTGACAGCCTGCACGCCAGGAAGTATATTTAGCCCAATTGCACTATAGCCCATAAGCACTAAAACAAAGGAGCAGTGTTGACCATCTTCTACCCCCCTCACCTCCGCGCTCTCTTCACCGACCGGGAGCGAGAACTAGATCTGCTGCAACATGCCGCCACCAGCCTGGCCCAGGGCCGTCCACGCCACTTGGCACTCTTCGGCCTGCGGCGGATTGGCAAAACGCTCCTGCTCCTGGAGCACCTCACTCGTCTGATCGAGACATCTCCCCTCGGGCCTGTCCGTCCAGTGTATGTAGATTTCGAGGAATTGGTGACCTCGCCCGAACTGTTCAGCCGGCGGTACATCGGTTTAGTTTGTTTCTGGGCGCTCACCCAGGGAGAGGGGCAGATCGAAGATTTTCTCACCCCTACCGCCCTGTTGGGTGGGCCGGCGGCTGGCCTGCGCGCAGTCGCCCAAACCCTGGCTGCGCTTGAGTCCGCTCGTGATGATCCCGCTACTCAAGTCACGCTGGCGCTGGATTTTCCCGAAAAACTGGCTGCCGAATTAGACTGCCGGTTGCTGCTCTTGCTGGATGAATTCACAGAACTCGCCGTTTTGGGCAACTATCCCACTGTAAGACGCCCCAAGCACATCTTCAGGGCAGCCATGCAGCGACATGGACGATTGGGTTACGTTATCGCCGCGTCTGCGATCAGTGCCATGCAGGAGTTGATCCAAGATGGCAGCTCACCGCTTTTCTTACAATTCGAACTTTTGGAAATCTCTCGCTTTCCTTCAGATGCCACCCTCGAATTGATGGAACGCATTCTGGGAGGCACACCCGCTCCTGGGAGCGGACGGCGATTGCATCAACTGAGTGGGGGCCACCCTTTCTACATTCACGCCATAGTTGCGCGTCTGGCCGAATTGGATCGTCCCGTCTCCGAGATTGAAGCGGAGGATGTGCTGCAAGCTTTCATGTTGGAGACCCTGAGCCGCAGGGGGCAGATTTACAACTACTGCCGTTACCTCTATGACGTATCCTTACAGCATGCCCGGGGGTACGGCATCCTCAAAGCCATTCTGCAGGTTCTGGCCGAGGAGGAGGGATTGACGTTGAGCGAATTGGCCCGCCGCATCCACAAGACAGCGCCAACCACGCGGGGATACCTGCGAGCACTACAAGAAGTGGATATTGTCGCCGAGAGTGAGGGGGCTTACTACTACCGGGATGCGGTGCTGCGCTATTGGGCAGCCAATACCGTCCGGGGCATCGAAGTGGATCCTTTTGCGACCCGGAGCGCATTGGCTCCCTTGATCGTTGACCTGGAAGCCCGGCACAGCCGCCTGGCTACCGAGCTTGGCCGGGCCAAGGAGAGTCAGGTGCGGGAGGTGCTGCGTCAATTGGCAGGGCGGCAGGTTAATGGCGTGCTTCTGGGCGCGAGTGGTATCGTGCAGATGCCAGCTTTCACCCGGGTTGCTCCTTACCGCTCACCTGACGGCCAGATCGAAGTGGACGCGCTGGCTGAAAATCACGAGAGCTGGGTTGTAGAGGTAAAGTGGCGAGGAAAAGTGGCCGGCGGGAAGGAATTGGCGGCCCTGTTGCATAAGGCGCAAACCCTGAACGCCAAACCGTGGTTTATCAGCCGGAGTGGGTTTACCCCAGATGCGCGCTCCTTTGCTGCACAGCATAATATTTATATTTCCACTCGTGCCGATTTGGAAAAGTTGGCCGCGCATAATACCTGAGGGATGGGGATTGATTGTGTCTTACTAAACTGGTGACATATTCCTGAACAAATACCGCATCGAAGCGTTGATCGGCCGCGGTGCGGTTGACGAAGTTTACTGCGCTCGGCACCCGGCTATGAACTCAACGCGCGATCAAAGCCAAAACACCGAATGAATCCGGCGTCTAGTACAGGAAACCTGCTTCAAGCAGGTTTTACGTTGCAGGCCGTGAATTCATTCATGGCTGCGGGGCGGCGGGCTTTGAATCCTGTCTTCTTGATCGTGCCACATTATTCTCTATCAGGGAATTTTCATAATAATCAGAGACTTAGTCACCCTTCCTTCTTCATGTCTGGTGCAGTTTCGGTGCAAATGCTGTACTACGGTATGGAATTTGTAGATACTATATAAAAAATCACCCCCATATATGGGGGTGATGTAGAAAAAAAGCCGCTATATAGGGGTAGTAGACACAGTGGATATAGTAGATAATCAATCAATCTCCTTTACACAGAGGAGGTCGCAGGTTCGAGTCCTGTTCCGCCTACTAAACCTCAATACCCGTGAATGAAACGATTTTGATATGATTGGGTGCTGGAAAACACTACAACGAATTGGGGAATGGAACGAATTCTCCTTGCTGCCCACTGGAGAAGACGAGCAGGGCGCGTTCCCGAATTTACGGCCGGCTGATTGCCTTCCTGTAGCCGGGATTTCGCAATCCCGCAGCCACGAGATTGTGAAATCTCGGCTACAAAGTGGTATAAGCGCGTATCCAACAGCATTATATCGGACGGGAATAGCCGCAGAACGCTGCTACTGTGTATCGCGCGTGAAAACGGGAATGCGCCCAGACGAGTAGCAATGGAAACTGGGGCGGCTTATGCACTCAATTCGTTTTTTTCGAAATTCGTTGTAGTCTTGCGCCAGATGGGAAAATTCATTCACGGGTATTGCACTAAACACCCCCCATCTGGGGGGTGTTTTGATTTGCGCATCACAGGGTTGTGCATGACGCCTGATACCGTTCCTTCGCAAAAGTCGCCACTACAAACCTGCTCCACGTGGCAATGACGCTCAAACGGGATTGGCTACTCCACGATCACCCAATCGCTGCCGCTGCGACCGAATACCTCCGGCGAGTACATCTCTTCCGCTTTGGCAGGGGGCACGATGAAGGTACCCGGTGTGGTGGCACGGGCGATGTAAGTATATTCGTACACTCCCTCCCACAGCAGCGAGGTAAAGGCTTCGGCGCGTTCGTCGCGCATATTCTGGTGCTCGTACCAGGGGTACCACCACCACCAACCGTAACGGTAGTCTGCACTGTTGGGGTCCTGCGGGGTGCTGCCGGAGACAGCCAGCGACGGGTTGACGATTTCCAGCCCGGCGGGCAGCGGATCGACCAGGGCGACGTGATAGCGGCGATTATCGGCCACCATCGTCAGGCGCACCTGCACGCGTGCCCCGGCTTTGATATGCCAGACACCTTCCTCGTCCCGGGTCACATCCCCGGGGTCATCCACCGCTTCGTAAACCCGCTGGACGACAAAACCCATATCCAACGGCTCCAGATTCAGGTCAGTGGGGGCATAGCTCAACCCCAGGCGGTAGTACAGCCGCCCCGGGCCGTCTTTGCTCAAGATCAGGTCTTGGGTCACGCCGCCGCCCAGTGATTCATCGACCAAGTAAGCCATCGGAATTTCAGTCTCGTGCCGCTCGGTGGTGTAGCCCTCGTATTCATGCGCACCGGCGTAGGTATCACCCAGCCAGATGCGGGCCACGAAGTCGGGGGTCTGTGCTTCGAAAGTGTTGAAGTAGCGGTCGAGGGCCAGCAAAACGAAGACATTCTCCTGCGTATTGCCCCAGTGACCTTTGGTGCGGTGCGCCAACAGCCCATTGACCAGCTTGGGGATCAGGTCGCCCTGGGGGTCGTCGGCGATCAACACATCCAGCAAAATGGCATCCGTGCGCCGGTTCGAACTCAGCAGCAGGTAAGTTTGATCATCGTAGTTGATAGTAAAGTTGGCCGCCCCGGGTGTTTCCACCGCCCGGTTATTAATGTAAGTGCGGATGGCCTCCAACTCGGTGCCGGAGCCGGGATCGTCCACCAACACCTGCCAAATCCAGCCGATGGCATCCAGAGAGAGTTCTTCCAGCCCGGCATCATTGAGCAGGGTTCTGGCTTTAGCCGTGTCGCGGTCGCCCATCAGGTTACGCACGTAGAGGGCGTAAGCGCTGAGTGTCTGGCGGGTGCGCAGGCTGTACCAGTAGGGGTAATGGCTCTCGATATCTTGCAGGTAATAGAGTGCCTGCTGTTGCATGTCTTCGGGCACGTCGAAGCCCTTGAGTTTGGCTCGCTGCAAGGCGTGCGCCACGTGGATGGTGTTGAAGGGGATCGAATCCTGACCGCGCCGCCAGTAGGGCCAGCCGCCATCCCAGTTTTGCATTCCTCGTAAGCGCTCGATATCGCGCTGAACCGCGGCCTCCATTGCCTCGGGGGAGGGCAGGCCATCAGCTTCGAAGGCCGTCAGCACATCACGCAAGGCAGCGATGCCCAGGATGCGCGAACTCAACTGCTCGGTACACTCGAAGCGGTACGCGGTCAGATAAAGCACCGCGTCGGTGAGGGCTTGCAGCGCGGTGGAAGAAGTGCTGATTTCCAGGCCGCCGAACTGCGGGAAGACATTGTTGGGAGCAGCCACCGGTTGGGCTACTGCCCCTTCGTCGACCACGCCGTAAGTGGCGAAGGCCTCGGTGGTTGCCGGGGTGTAGACTGGCAATTCTACCGTGGCCGCGTCGGCGTAATCGCCCGACACCGCCGCGATTTGGAAACGGGCTAAGCCCGCCATCTCCGTTGACGCCGGGAAACGCACTTCGATGCGATCGTTGGCTGGGACGGTGACGCGCAGCCCCGCGCCATCGGTCAGCTCGATATTGGTGGCTTCGACGACCACGTCTACCGTCAAATCGCCATCGGTCTGATTTTGCAGCACCACCGGTAGCTCGAACTGGTCGCCAAAGTTGAGGAAGCGGGGTGCGGAGGGGCGTACCATCAGCGGCAGGCGGGCGGTCAGATTAGCTTCGGCTGAACCGAACTTGCCCCCGCCCGCGTCCACTGCCACGACCATCACCCGGTAGCGGGTCAGGTTGTCAGGCAGCGACACCTCCACGATGGCTTCACCGTTGGCATCGGTACGCACTGTGGGGGCAAAGGTCGCCAGCGGATTGAAGTCGCTACGCACCATAATGGCTTCAGGCTCAAGCGCGGCTCCTGCTCCGCTTGCATCCAGCGCCATTTCTTCCATCGGTGCAGCCGCGGGCATTTCCATCGTTATCCCCTCTTCCATTTCTCCCATCTTTTCGACTTCAACGGTTTCAACAACCTGGGTAGCTTCAGCCAGGGCCAACGGATTGACCAGAATGATGCTGGCGCGGCCGTAAGTGCTGCTGAGATCAGCCGGTCGATCTGAATAGAAAACGGAAACGGGGTCAGCAAGTTGGTAGTTGGTCAGGGCTAAGATAGCTTCATCGACCACGACTACGGCCAACTCGGCATCAGCTACGGGCAGGCCGTTAGCATCCTTCAAGACGAGGGCAATACTTGTTTCGCCGCCGGGTTCCAACTCCGTCTCGGCAGGCGTCACTTGCAGGGCGAGGGTGCGTTGCAGCGGGGGGATGCTCAGGTTGAGCTGGCCGCTGGCGTAGGCTGGCCGCGGTGGCACATCGGCGACGGCCTCGCCGGCGTCATCCGTGCGGGGCGCAGAACCGACCACATCGACCTGGACTTGCAGGTTGGGGATGTACTCCTCTTTTATGGGCACTTGCAGGGTGAGGCTGCCATCCGTGATGACGAACCGCTCGGTGTACAGGATTCCGCTGCGGCTGACGGTCAGTAAGCCCTCGGCGGGAACGAAGGGAGTCTGCACCAGGATTTCGGCCACATCTCCCGGCTGGTAAGTTTCCTTGTCCGGGATGAGGGTGACGGTTTCCTGCTCGACTTCCCGCGAGGGGGGCTGTTGACCACCGCTCACCCAGCGGGTGAACTGGCTCTGGTTCTGGCGTCCCATCTCATCGCTGATGAGTGCCGTGATTTGGTAGCGTCCGCCGATGGGGGTCTCGAAGGTGCAGGTGACCGGCTCGGCAGCCGAACCCACGGTGCATTCCTGAATATCGGCTTCTTCCTGGCCCCAACGGCCGCTCTGGTATTTCCATTCCATCCGGGCAGCGGTGACGTGGATAGGCCGGTCGGGGACGGGATTGCCGTCCAGGTCGGTGACAATCAACTCGATCTCCAGCGGCGTGCCCCGCTCGACAAAATAACGCTCACTCCGCAGCCCCACGTAGAGGCTGGCCGGGTGTACCATCAAACTGGTGGCTCCCGCCCAGGCTTGCCGGTTGACATCCATCACGGAGGCTTCGGCCAGCACGCTGACAGGCCTCAGCGAGCCATCGTCTCCGAAGTCCAGACGCAGATAGTGATTGCCGGTGGCATCGGTCAGACCGGTGAAGGTTTCAGACCCAACATCCCCGGCCCCCGATTCGTAGTCCCACCACCACCAGGGAGTCCAGGTTCCAAAGGTAAAGTCACTCCAATTGGGGGGTTGGTAGTTGGTGGGGGATGATGTGACCTGCCAGGTGGTTTCGGCGTTGGGAAGCGGGCCGCCGGCGTAATATTTGGCTTCCACGGCTACGATAGCGTGGTCGCCGACAAAGTATGGGCCGGTGGTTTCGTTGCGGGCTGTGACTTCGAACTCTGGCCGCCGGAATTCTTGAATCTGGAAATTGTGATAATAGCGGTCGCCGGAGATCAGCCCCAGGCTGCCCTGTGCATCCAGGATGAGTTGGGCATAGCCCAGGTTGACGTTTTCGGGCAGGGCGAAGGCAAAGTCGAAGCCGCCCAGGGCGTTGACCTCGATGCTGCCGGTCCCCAAATCGTTGCCCTGCGGCCCGATGATCTGGTAGCTCACCGCTGTCACTGCGCTGCCAACCAGCCCCACGTCGCCGCTCTGCCCTCCGCCCACGCGCCTCAGCCAACCCTTGAAGTGAACTTCCTCGCCAGGGCGGTACATCTGGCGGTCGTCGAACACGTACCAGCGCAGCTCGTCGGAGAGGGTTCTTCGATACCAGCCCTCATCTCCCCAGTAGTAAGTAGAACTGGGCAGCATGGCCTCATCTTCACCCTGGCGGGCGACCAGATACGCTGCGCCCGAGGCGGGGATGTCGAAGCGGGCGAGGCCATCTTCAGCGGTGACGGCATCCACCTCGGCGGCATCAGCGGTGATGGTCACTCCGACCAATGGGGCGCCATCTTGCAGCGCGCTGGCCCAGACCACCATTTCGCTGTGATCGACGAAGGCATCCAGCCCGATCTGAGTTACCTGCACCCAAACCTGCACTGTCTCCCAATAATTGTCTTCCTCGAACAGGCCGCGGTGCGGCTTGACGATAACGATGAAGTGACCGAAGTCGCCGTCCATCACTGCGCTCAAGTCGATATTCACTTCGGTGAGGACATCAGTGGCAGCCTCCACCGGTTGAGTTTCATCCACCACCAACCGTCCCGGCGGCTGTGCGGGCACGTCCGTCCATTGATACTCATCCAGATATTTCATAAAGGCCGCCCAGTCGTTTGGCTCGACGGCGTAGATTTTCACATCCAGTTTGACGTAGTTGATCGTGTAGAGGGATAAAACCGGCTCACTGGCGGCGGGATCCAGGGTGACGAAATTCTCGTCCGGCCCGGCCAAAAAAGGCTCGGCTGATCCGATCTTGAATTTGAGTAATTCGTCCTTTCCCAGGGTTTGACCGAACACATCCTGTATATCCCCGTCCACTGTGACCCGGTAAGTGGTCTGCCCCTCTGAGGCCCCACGGATATTGATGATGCTCCCAACGACATTCACCGACGCGCCGGGCAGTTCCGGTTCGATGCTAATCATGCTCTCAGCGTAGGCTTCAACGTCGATGGGATTGTTGAATTCGATGTAGAAAGGCATCAGAGGGCGGCACTCGTCATCCCACCAGGAACAGCCGTGCTGCACAATGCGCAGCGGCGCGTAGGTCTGAAAATTGTAGCTCTGCGCCTCGGTGGTGACCAGCGGCCCCTCCGCCGAGGGCGTGCCCGGCCCGACGGCAATGTTGATGTCTGAATCAGCCGGCAGTGGTTCTTCGGCCCGGAAGGCCAGCCAGCGGCTTTCACCGGCGTTTGCGGCCATGCCGCTCACGGTTTTGTCCGCCTCGACTTCCTCTGCGGTTGCCAGCCGCAAGCTGACCTGCTGCCCCCCAGCGGTCACTTGGATGGTCTCCAGCACCGCGGCCGGGTTGATGCGTTGGTCGAAGGCGACGAAGAACACAGGCTCTAATGGCTGCGGTTCGTAAGAAGAGGGATAATAATTCTTGATGATCGGCGGGGGGGTGCTGAAGGAGAACTGGACGGCCTCCGCCAGCACGCCGCCGGTGGCGGATTGGGTTCCAGCCGGCACAGTGACCAGATATTCCGTTGCCATGGGCAGGCGGTCGATCTGGTCGGAGTCGTACTGGAAATTAAGTGTCTTGGTTCCCAGCCAGCGCCAGGTACCGGGCAGGGGCGGCTCGATCATCACGGGCACATCCTCGGCGGCCAGGTCTGCGATGGTGGTCAAGGGAACCATAGGCTGGTTGAAAGTGACGTTCACGAATGGTGCGATGGGAATCTCTCCCTCGGGAGAGTAACGCAGCACTTCCAGCGGGCCAGCTTCGACTTCCGCGGGCGCGATCACCTCTGGCGGTGGGAAGGTTTCTTCGATGGTCTCGCCAGTGCGCGGCGGGGGCAGGAGTTCGCCGGGGAGATTGAAATCGACAACGTCCTCCGGCTCGGCGGTCAAAGCTGGCAGCCGCGCCAAAACGCGCTCGATTTCAGCGTCAGTGAGCGGCTCGCCGGTAGCCACAGGTAAGGGTTCAACCGCCTGGGGCTGGGCCTGACCCTCGCTCAACAGGATGACCAATTGGCCCGCACCGCTACCAGACGCAAACGATTCCCCGCCAGAGACAACGGAGGTGTCAATCTGATCTGTGCTACCTTGATCCAGCGGAATGGTATGATCTGATGGCTCGCCGTTACCCAGATTTTTGGTGAACGAGCAAGCCAGTGCGGCTGCCAGCAAAACGCCGACAGCGAGTGCTGGGAGCAAATATTGGTGCCAAAAACTTCTTCGATTTTGTGTCATGACGGAAATCCTCCATTAGGTGATGTGTGCCACGGATTTTGTGGCCTGTACTAACAGACGCCACACATTGCGAGTTGGTTCCGGTGAGGGTATCTTCTCCAAAAAGCGGGGAGTGTTCCCATGGTTCGGTTGCACTCACCACAAGATTCGCCAGTGGAAGTGTATCCCCTATTTGAGGTCTTGCCAATATATTACCGGGACTCTGGGACACTTCGTGTCGTGGAAGAAGGCAGGAGTGGGGCAGAAAGGTGCTGTCTTCAGGGTTTCCTGGCCCCAATGCCGGGATACAAGTGGATGTTCCCCCCAGATTGGGGGGTAGGGGGGCGCGCAGTTGCAAGGTGAGTAGTTACCTTTATTCAAAGTGTACAATAGTTACGACAGCGCGTCAAATGATGTGCAACGAGCAATGAAAGTACGCACGCAAGAGTTGTTGGTAATGGCAATTAAATAACTTGCGCGTGTGTATCCTAACGTGAGCGCAGGTTGAGTAGCGCAGGCACACGCTTTTTGTGCCGGAGCATATCGAAACCCAGCGGATTACAGCAAATTAGCCTATATGCAAGCCCCGTTTGGTTTCGATAAGGCTCTCCGTACCTGCGATCCTACCCTTCGACCAGCTCAAGACACCGCTCAACCGGCACTACACTTAAATTTGGAAATGGGCAAGTTATTTAATCACGGTACTTAGTCAAATCTGTCAGATGGTCAGTACCCGTGCTATAATCGCCGCATACTTCAACTAACAAGGACACGGACAACATGAATTTTCTCGTCACAGGGGCGGCTGGGTTTCTTGGCTCGGCATTGGCAAACGAATTGGCTCGCGAGGGACACCTGGTGCGCGGGCTTGACGACCTGTCTACAGGGGATCCACAGGTTTTGCATCCTGAGGTCCACTTCACCCGTGGAGATGTGAATGACCGCCCAAAACTGTGGACTCTTTTGCAGGATGTCGATTGCGTCTACCACCTTGCGGCCCGCGTCGCGGTACCCGAATCCTTGCTGTACCCCCGCGAGTACAACGCCGTAAATGTGGGGGGGACGGTCAGCCTGATGGAGGCTATGCGGGACGTAGGCGTGGGACGGGTTGTGTTCATATCGTCGGGCGCCGTATACGGCAATCAGAGCGAGCAGCCTCTTCGAGAAGACGCCATTCCCAACCCCGGCTCTCCTTATGCAGTTTCCAAATTGGCTTCGGAATATTACGTCCGCAGTATTGGCGGGTTGTGGGGCATGGACACCGTCAGCCTGCGGGTTTTCAATGCATACGGCCCCGATCAGCGTCTCCCCGCTTCTCATCCCCCTGTGATCCCCAATTTCCTGCGTCAGGCTACCCGCGGCGGAACTATCGTAGTCCACAGTGACGGAGAACAGACTCGAGATTATGTCTTTGTGAATGATGTGGTACAAACCATGATCGCGGCCGCCACCGCCCCTACGATCAATAATTTGGTCATCAACATCGGAAGCGGCATAGAGACCAGTATCCGTGAAGTGGTTAGGTTGATTCGGCAACTTACAGGCAGCAATGCTGAAGTGATCTACAACCCCCGCTCCGATCCGGGTGTGGCGCGCATGTGCGCAGACTTGAGGTTGGCGCGCGAGAAACTCGGATACCAGCCGCGAGTCACGCTGGAGGAAGGCTTGCGCTTGACGCTAGAGCGGGATAAGCGCTTTCGATAGGGGGGGCAGGTATAGAGAGTAGACACGGTAGACAGGGTAAACAAGGTATACAGGCAAAACGAGAGTAAACAGAGTAAACACGGTAAACAGGGTAGATACGGTATCAGGGTATACAAAGTAGACAAGGTCATAAATGTTTTTGCCTCTTAAAGTGCGTCATTTGAATTATGCAATGTGAAATGAAATAGTAAATGGTTAATGGTAAATTGTAAATGAGGTTGACATGAGGTGGATACATCGCCGCAATTATTTACCATTTATAATTCACCATTTACCATTTACAATTTGGTTTTGTTTGGGCGTAATTCAAATGATGTACAATTTTCCCTTTTGGTGGGCGGAAAATCATTTATGAAAGTAGACA
The DNA here is from genome assembly GCA_043818215.1 of Chloroflexota bacterium. Taxonomy (GTDB): domain Bacteria; phylum Chloroflexota; class Anaerolineae; order Anaerolineales; family UBA11858; genus JBDRGC01. The sequence continues at coordinate 11,244 of JBDRGC010000262.1, forward strand.
TTATACCCTTCCTGCACACCCTGATACCCTGTTTACCCTGCATACCCTGTGTACTTGAAACGTTTCTACCATGACACATTCCGCCTACCTGCCGCGTTCTTTCTTCGCACGCCCCACTTTAGATGTGGCGCGCGAGCTGCTCGGAATGCGACTCGT
>JBDRGC010000263.1:0-2459 GCA_043818215.1 Chloroflexota bacterium
CCTCAAATGGCCACTCGTTAGTGCCACCTGGGCCCCTCGCCCAATCCCCGAGCATCAGCTTATCGTAGATGAAAGTGTGCGGAAACTTCGTGTAAACATTCCCATCAGCCGGGTCCCAGCTTCCAATCGCGAAATTAAAAAGCACATTGATAGTGCCGCCGTATATCGGCTGTTCCTTGACAGCGGTTGGCGTAGTCGGTGGTGAAACTGTTGCTACGGGTGGCGCTGTGGTGGTTGGTATGGTTACAGGCGTGGTGGTGGGACTGGTAGTCGGTGTCGTGACTGGCGTGGTTTTCGGTGCGCAGGCAGACAGGATTAATCCTGCCACCAGCAGACAACTGAGTACGAACCAGGTAATCCTTTTTTCCATCTTTCCTCTCCCGTGTAACATTAATAAATCTAGTTAATTACTAAGTTAATTAATGTATTTAGTGGAAAATCAGGTGTGATTTCAGATGATAATAATGCATTCAAACGCATTTGTCAATAGCTAAAGAAATCGAGCAGGTTAAGTACTAATTGACAAAGAAATGCCACTAAATTTACAATGGATGAAAATTTATCAATCGGATAGGCTAGCCAGAAGGGGATTAACGTGAGAATAGAAACGGTAGAAGCCGACGTACTGTGTATTGGGGGTGGCATCGTCGGTTTGATGGCGGCGATACGCGCCAGTGAGCTAGGAGCCAGAGTGGTGGTGGCTGATAAGTCAAACACGCTGCGCAGCGGCGCCGCAGGGGTCGGTAACGACCACTTTCAATGCTATATCCCCGAAGTGCACGGCGATGTTGATACCGCCTTGGGCGCTTCGAGACGTTCCAAAGATGACCCACGGGCGAGGGTCTTATTCACCAGGAGCTTTGAACTGGTAGAACTCTGGAATAGCTGGGGTATCCCCATGAAATATAAGGGGAAATGGGAATTTTCCGGGCACAGACTGCCTGATAGCGTTTATGGGGTGCATTTAAAGTACGCAGGCCTGATGCAAAAACCAATCCTGACCAAACAGGCTTTGAAGCGGGCTGTGAAAATTATTAACCGGGTGATGGTTTTCGACCTGCTTGGCGACAGTAATGGAGTTACCGGCGCCCTGGGAGTCGATACCAGGGATGACAGGTTAGTGGAATTCCGTGCTAAAGCCGTTATCCTGGGGACGGGAATATTGAAGAGGCTTTACCCCGGTCCTACTCCCGGCTGGATGGCAAACTTGAACCGCCCTCTTACCAATTCTGGAGATGGCAGAGCGATGGCTTATCGTTTGGGCGCCGAACTCGCCAATATGGAGACACTGGGGCATTCCCCGGGTCCCAAGTACTTTTCCCGGAGCGGAAAGGCGACCTGGGTAGGAGTCGTGCGGTATACAGACGGCAGACCGGTGGGTCCCTATCTCACTAAACCTGACCACCGTTTCAGTGATGTGACATTGGAAACGGGCCGGGATACTTTAGCCGAGCTTGAGAGGACAGGCAAGGGGCCATTTTACATGGACTGCCGGGGAATCTCACCTGAAGACTATGAATATATGATGTACTGGCTGGTGCATGAAGGGAATGCGTCAGTCATCGACCATATGAAGGAAGAAGGTATTGACCCCAGGAAAAACCCGGTGGAATTCTTTGAATTCGGGCCGGATTGCACGGGGATGGTCAATACCAACGTCAAAACAGAGACATCGGTCAAGGGATTGTACGCCGCCGGCGATGAGATTGGCGGCGGCATTTCAGGCGCGGCTGTTTTCGGCTGGATTGCGGGAGAAAATTCCGCCGACTATATTAAAAAAGCGAAACCCTCCAGCATTTCAAAAACTTCAAAGGTAATTGGGGACAAGGAGAAATTTCTAGAAGGGATACGGAGTCGGGAAGAAGGACCTGGCTGGCAGGAAGTGAATATTGCCCTCCAGCAGACGATGCGTGATTATGCCGGTCTTCTCCGGACAGAGAACCTGCTGGTGGCGGGTCTGGCACACCTGCGTCGTATAAAAGATAAGGCGCATAATACTATGATAGCCAGGAATCCGCACGAGTTGATGCGGGGTTTGGAGACATTGAATTTACTGGATTTGGCGGAGTTGATATTCATTGCCGCTATGGAAAGGAAAGAAACGAGGGGCATGCACATTCGTGCCGATTATCCATTTACCAACCCGATGCTGGACAAGCTGCTCGTGGTTAAGAAAAAGAATGGTAAGCCGGTGACGGAGTGGAGAGGGAGAGGAAAGTAGTTCAAGGTACAAGATACAAGAGGCAATAATCAATAAAAAATCAAATAACAATATTCAAATTTGGGATTTGGTCATTGAAGTTTATTTGGTAATTGTATCCTGAATCAAGTTCAGGACATGCCTTGGTTATTGGTTATTCACTTTTAGAGGCTGTTTAAAAATGGAGGTTAACTTACCCTGTTCCTCATTTTAGAGTTTTGAAAAAACTGATAGGGTTGTGATTTAAATCGGATTTTTC
>JBDRGC010000264.1:0-8300 GCA_043818215.1 Chloroflexota bacterium
GTTGACGATGATTTTATAGCGTGTCATATATGAGTCCTTTGGGATTGGAGATTGGAGATTGGGGATTGGGGATTGGAGATTGGGGATTGGAGATTGGGGATTGGGGATTGGGGATTGGAGATTGGAGATTGGGGATTGGGGATTGGAGATTGGGGATTGGGGATTGGAGATTGGGGATTGGAGATTGGGGATTGGGGATTGGAGATTGGGGATTGGGGATTGGGGATTGGAGATTGGAGAGGGGGGATTGGGGATTGGAGGGGAGGGTGTAGGGGTTAAAGCGAAACGTGATGCGTGAAACGCGAACCATTTTCACGATTCACGTTTCACGCATCACGCACATTGTCCCTTTGGGATCACGAAAATATTAACGTTTTGTATAGGTCGGGGCCTTGCGGGCGCGCTTGAGACCTGGTTTCTTGCGTTCTTTCTCGCGTGCCTCGCGGGTCAATAAACCGGCTTTGCGCAGCGCGGGTTTCAGATCGGGGTTCATCTTCAACAACGCTCGTGCGACACCCAAGCGAACCGCGCCAGTTTGACCGGTAACACCGCCACCTTTGACGAGTGCGCTCACGTCGAGGGTGGCGCGCTGATTAACCCTCTCTAATGGCTCCACGATATTGGTAGCGTCGCCCACGCGGGTGAAGTATTCTGCCAGAGGTTTATCATTAACTATAAACTCACCAGAACCACTCATAATACGCACTCGGGCGGTGCTCGATTTGCGGCGGCCAATTCCTTCGAAATATTTAATAGCCATAATTACTCCTTACGCAGCTTCTCAAGAGGAAGGGCTGCGGGTACAGAACACGCTTGCAGCGCGACTCGAACCCCAGACTCACTCGCTATTGAGATGATGCCTCCTTGCTTTAGGGTAGAACTTCTTGCAACGTCTTCGGTTCTTGGGCAGAATGGGGATGATCTGGCCCGGCATAAATCCGCAGTTTTCGCATCAGTTGACGCCCCATGCGATTATGCGGCAACATGCCCCACACCGCTTTTTGGATTACACGCTCAGGGTGTTTAGTCAACTGATCGCGCAAATTGATGGACTTAAGTCCGCCGGGGTAACCAGAATGACGATAATACATCTTGTCTTCCATTTTGTTGCCGGTCACTGTGATGCGTTCGGCATTGACAACAATCACATGATCGCCCAATTCCACGCCAGGGGTGAATTCAGGTTTGTGTTTGCCCAATAAAACTATGGCAATTTGGGTTGCCAAACGCCCAAGGGTTTGATCGTTGGCGTCTACCAAGACCCAGTCACGCTGGATTTCTTTAGCTTTCGGATAATAAGTTTTTTGCACCGTCTTTTACTCCGTTGAGGGATACAAGGTACACAAGGTATACAGGGTATACAGATGGGACCTTTGTTTACTTGTTTACCTGATACCTGTTAACCAAAATTTCATTCACGCCGTTTTCAGGTGGATAGTCAACCCATACAAGAGTCAACCCCTGAGGGGGCGCCAATCCCTGGATCGGTGGCTCTTGCGGGGCCTGCAAGTGCCGATGGATTTCATTGCTTGCGAGCTTTCCCTGCCCCACCGCAATCTGCACAGATACCAGACGGCGTACCATGTGATACAAGAAGGCATTGGCGGTGACTTCGAATGTCAGGGCGTCTCCACACCGCTGCCAACTGGCCTGCGTCAATGCGCGAATCGTGCTACCGCCGGAGCTTGTCGGGCGGCCATAAGCGGCGAAGTCATGTATTCCCAAGAACGCATAAGCCGCGGATTGTAAGCGGTCGAACCCTGGGGCCGGCCAAACCCGCCAGGCGTACCGTTCCCGCAGGGGGTCACGCACGGGCTGGCAAAGAATCTGGTAGCGGTAAGTTCGGGAGAGAGCATCGTAGCGCGGGTGAAAATCCGGGGAACTGAGTTTAATGGACTGAACGGCGGCATCAGCAGGGAGCAGTGCGTTCATGGCTCGCAACAAATTCTCCGAGGGATGATTCCACTCTAAATCGAAAGCGATCACCTGCCCAGAAGCATGAACTCCGGCATCCGTCCGCCCGGCAAACCGAACCGATTTACCCGGCCAGTTCAGCTTGCGTAAAGCCGTTTCGACCACACTCTGCACTGTTCGGGCCTCGGCCTGCCGTTGAGACCCGTGGAATTGTGTGCCGTCGTAGGCGAGAATAACCTGGTAATGTGCCACTGTTCAGTATTCAGAATTCAGAATTCAGAATTCAGAATTCAGTCGACTGATGACTGAATTCTGGTTACTGAATACTATTCTTCTACTAATTCAAGCAATACCATTTCGGCAGAATCGCCGAAGCGCGGTCCTAATTTGATTATGCGGGTGTAGCCGCCGGGGCGATCTTCGAACCGAGGTGCGATATCTTCGAACAGTTTAGTGACAATTTCTTTGTCGCCTAAACGAGCAACTGCCAGGCGGCGAACATGCACTACCTCTGCGCCTTCTGCCTTATTACCACGTTTGGCGAGAGTGATTAGTTTTTCGGCCTGGCCGCGAATAGCGTCAGCTTTTGCACGGGTAGTGCGAATTCGTTCGTGCTCGAACAACTGCTTTATCAAGATTCGACGCAAGGCAGAGCGTTGATCTTTGCTTCGGCTTAGCCTCTTTCCAGCTATTTTATGTCGCATCTTTGCTTTACTCCACTTCAGTTTGTGGTGGTGGTTAGATGGCAAGTGATGACCAAGTCACAAAATGCTCTAGCCGTCGTCCGCGGCGGGGACGACGCAGGGAGCATCTTTGAAATAGCCCGTCACTTACTTTTTTACCACTACCCAGTTTGTATCTTCAGGGTCTCTGGGACGCTTCGTGCCAGGGAAGGAGGTAGGGGTGGGTAAAGAAATACACCCGTAGCGCATTTTGAACCCGCTGATTTTCCCTAGTTATTGAGATAATAATTCGATTTCTTCCTCAGTATCACTCTCGAGATAGCCTTTGTCAATCATCTTTTGGCGCAGCTCTTGGAGGCTCTTTTCGCCGAAATTGCGGATGGATAATACGGCTTCCTCGCCCTTTTCCATTAATTCGATGACTTCACCAATCGTAGTGATTCTCGTGCGCTTTAGTGAATTGAACACACGTACAGAGAGATCCAGACTCTCGATGGGGGTTTCGACAATCTCGCTGGTCAGGCGGTCGGTCTCTACTTCCTCTTCGACGATTGTGGTCAGCGATTCTTCACTGACACCAGTTAGATGCCGCAAATGGTTGGTGACCAATTGGGCGCTGGTGCTGAGAGCTTCTTCGGGACCGATGGTGCCGTCCGTCCAAATTTCCATTACAAGTTTGTCGTAGTTTGTACTCTGGCCCACACGGGTAGAGTGTACATCCCAATTGACACGCTTTACGGGGTTGTAAATTGCATCTACCGGAAGTTCTCCGATGGGCAATTGCCCAGTACGTTCATCTGCCGGGGAATATCCGCGCCCACGCTCCACGGTCATTTCGATTTCCAGGGGAATATCCCTGCCATCAACCGTAAAGAGGTACAGTTCAGGGTTAACAACCTCTACATCAGAGGGAAGGATAATGTCGGCAGCAGTAACTACACCTGGGCCACTCACTTCGATTTGAATCCGGGCGACATCTACGTCGTAGAGCTTCATCCGCAGTTGCCTGATATTCAACATAACTCGGATAACATCTTCACGCACACCGGGTATCTCACCAAATTCATGTTGGACACCTGTTATGCGCATCGAAGTAACCGAGGCACCCTCGAGTGAAGACAGCAATACCCGTCGCAGAGTATTACCCAAGGTGACACCATATCCACGTTCCAACGGACCTATAACAAACTTACCGTAATTTCGAGATTCTGCTTCACGCTCGATTTTCGGCGTAACCATATTAGTAAAACCCAGCACGGTTCACCCTTTCACAAAATACTTGGGTAATGGTTAAAAAGTAAGCGATAAACATCAGCGAACCCGCAGTGGTATCACTTACTTCCTTATCACCACCAATACTTGCAGGTACGATAAGCTATAAGGTGCCAACAGGCAATTTATAGCATTATCGTCGCGAGTAATACTCAACGATAAGCTGTTCGTTCAGGTTGCCATCAATCTCAAGTCGTTCAGGGAGACGGAGTACCTTGCCAGACAGGTTCTTCACATCTCGGATAACCCAATCCGGCGCAGTTTTATCTTCGGCCAAAGCGCGCAATCCTTTGAAGTATGTGCATTGGAGAGAGCGAGTACGGACAGAGACCTCGTCATTAGAAGTCAACAACATAGATGGCACATCAGTGCGGCGTCCATTGACGTCGAAATGTCCATGTGTAATCAACAGGCGAGCTTGCGCCCGACTGTCAGCATAACCCATACGATAAATTACATTATCGAGCCGGGTCTCCAAAATTTGGAGCACATTTAGACCGGTCAGTCCACGACGTTGGAGAGATATTCTATAGTAGCGGCGGAATTGTCGTTCCATCACACCATAAACACGGCGAGCCTTCTGCTTGGCCCGTAACTGACGGCCATAGTCTGATTCGCGCTGGCGGCGGAACTGTGCGCTGCGGCCATGTTGTCCAGGGGGATAATCGCGCCGTTCAAAAGAACATTTTCCTGAAAAGCAACGCGCTCCTTTTAGAAACAGCTTTTCACCTTCTCGCCGGCATAATTTACAAACTGGCCCACGATACTTGCCCATAAAATCTTTCCTCTTATATTCCTATTTTTGTGTCTTCTCAAAAAGGAGGGGTGGGGATGCTGCGTAATGCGCTGCAGGCGCATTACGCAGCATCCCCACTTTCTTCTATTTATTGAGATGGCACCTATTTTTCGAGTTTACACGCGGCGTTTCTTTGGTGGCCGACAACCGTTGTGAGGCACTGGGGTCTTATCACTAATGGATTTAACTTTCAAACCCAGCCCTTGCACTGCCCGGATAGCCGCCTCACGGCCAGGCCCAGGTCCTTTCACATATATCTCCGCTTCATGCATGCCCATGCCCATTGCTTTTTTGAGGGCATGTTCAGCAGCTAAACGAGCAGCAAACGGAGTACTTTTGCGAGACCCCTTGAAGCCTACAACCCCGCCGCTACCCCAACAAATCGTGTTACCGTGGTGATCTGTTATGGTAACAATGGTGTTATTGAAGGTAGCATAAATATGCACCTGTCCAGAAGACAAGGTACGCTTGGTTTTGCGTACACCTACCTTGCGACGCGATGAACTTGCTGTTTTTTGAGCCATAGATTAGTCCTGTAGTCTGGTAGTCCTGTAGTCATGTAGTCTTGTAGTCGCGGCCAAGTGAGATTATGCGACTACTAGACTATAGGACTAATAGACTAACATTATTTCTTCTTTGCCCCGCGGCGGCGACCACGCCCGGCCACTGTCTTCTTAGGGCCTTTGCTGGTGCGAGCGTTGGTTTTCGTTCGTTGACCGCGGACGGGCAGGTGACGCCGGTGACGCAAACCACGGTAACAGCCAATTTCTATCAGCCGCTTGATGTGCATTTGAGTTTCACGGCGCAAATCACCTTCGAGCTTGTAATTCTGGATGTGATCACGCAATCCTGTGATCTGCGCATCGGTCAGGTCTTGCACCTTAGTGTCCGGGTGGATACCGACGGCAGCAAGGGTGTCGCGAGATCGTGTACGGCCAATGCCAAATATATAAGTCAAACCAATTTCAATCCGCTTATTACGCGGGAGGTCAATGCCTTCGATACGTGCCATATTTATTTATCCCTGTCGTTGTTTGTGTCTTGGATTTTCACAAATTACGTACAATTTGCCTTTGCGCTTTACAATCTTGCATTTCGAGCAGCGCTTTTTAATCGATGCTGATACTTTCACAATTTCACTCTCCTGGCGTATCTTCTCAAAAAAAGGAGGCGGGGGGATGAGAAATGCGCCAGCGGCGCATTTCTCATCCCCCTCCATTTTTCCCGATTTGTTGCGATGATACCTCCCGGCTATAACGGGCCGATGACTTGGGCCAACCAAAGGTACGAATTATACCTATCCTTCTTACTTCCGTCCAGCATCATCTCAAGAAAAGTGGGCGGCGAATTCACAACGTGCCTGCGACACACCTGGAAGGCCTGCCTTCCAAGTGCTGAGATGATACAACTACAATACTGTCAGGATACTCGGCCCGTTTTCAGTGACAACTATCGAATGTTCATGGTGAGCTGTCAAAGAACCATCTGCTGAAACTACTGTCCATCGATCTGCTAGAACGCGGGTTCGATATGTGCCAACTAACAGCATTGGCTCGATGGCCAATGTCATTCCCGCACGGAGGGACAGACCACGCCCCGCCCTGCCATAGTTGGGTACCTGCGGGGCTTCATGCATCTGGCGTCCGACACCATGCCCGCTGTACTCACGGGGAACATGATAGCCATGTTTTTCCACATACCGTTGGATGGCAGATGAAATGTCGCCTACTCGATTGCCAACCCGCATCTGCTTGATGCCCTCGAACAATGCTTGCTTTGTGACATCCAAGAGGCGTTGAGCATCTTTGGAGATTTTGCCAACTCCAACGGAAAATGCCGAATCGGCGACAAACCCTTTGTAAGTGGTTCCGCAATCCACCGAGACAATATCACCAGACTTCAACACTCGTTTGCCGGGAATGCCGTGTACCATCTCTTCGTTGATGCTTATGGTCAACGTAGCCGGAAAAGGATAAGGCCCCGGGAACCCCTTAAAAGTTGGGATGCCGCCGTGATCTCGAATCACTGCCTCGGCTGCTGCATCCAGCTCTGCGGTGGAAATGCCGGGCCTGACCATCTGGCGGACGGTATCCAATGCCAGCACATTGATATGCCCCGCAGTCCGCATGATCTCGATCTCTGCTGGGGTTTTGATTACGACGTTATGTTCCCGGGCCATCACAGGTTCCTATACTTCGAGAGAGCAGCCAGCAAATCAACAGATACAGTTCCAATGGGCTGGGCGCCATTGATCTCTAGCAGCATGCCATTTTGTTGATAATGATCGATCAGGGGCTGGGTCTGCTCGATATAGACACGGATCCGGTTGGTCACGGTTTCGATTTTGTCATCATCCCGTTGGTAAAGTTCCGAACCATCGAAGTCACACCGTCCGGTTACCCGGGGTGGATTGAATTTTTGATGGAAAACATGCCCGTGGGCACGGCAGGTCCAGCGTCCCGTCAGGCGTTCGATGAGTATTTCTGAGGCTACCTTGATATACGGGACGGCGATCACATGTCCATCAAGGGCAATCAGGATGGTATCAAGGGCTTCCGCCTGGGCCGGGGTGCGCGGGAAGCCATCCAACAAGGCGCCGGCTTCACAATCTGAGCGGGATAAGCGTTCTCGGATCATTGCAATGGTCAGATCATCGGGCACCAACTCGCCACGGTTGATATAACCTCTAGCCTTTTCACCCAGTTCAGTTTGGCCTTTCAGGTTCTCACGAAAGATATCGCCCGATGAGATATGATGTAATCTCAATTTCTCGGAGATGGCTTTCGCTTGAGTGCCTTTTCCGGCGCCGGGGGGGCCAAGCAAAACGATGAATGTAGACATACTATTTACTTGTTCTCAGCGCACCAACAACGTATCATCGTAACCGTGCAATTTGAGTTCCGCATTGATGTTGAAGAAAGTATCACGCACAACGCCAACTACAATGAGCAAACCAGATGAGGACACCAACAAGACACCGGTATTCTGCCCTCCTAATGCTGATGGTATGATTAGCCCTACCAGGAAGGGCATGATGGCCACCACACCGAGGAAGAAAGCCCCCGGGAAGGTGATTCGGCGCAAAACCCGAGTCAGGTAGCGTTGCGTGGGAGCACCCCGGCTGACGCCTGGGATCTGAGCACCAGCACGTTTGAGGTTCTCGCCATAGTTTTGCTGCGCAAATAAAACATCTGTATAGAAGAATGCGAAGCCCACGACCATCACAAAGTAGAAAAACCAATACCAGTCGCTGTTACCGCCAAAAATGGCTTGGACGTTCATAGCCAGATTGGCAACCCACTCTGTTGTTGCAGTAGTGAAGAAGCTGGCAATAATGGCCGGGAATGTGAGCAATGACTGAGCGAAAATGATCGGGATCATGCCGGCCATGTTCACACGCAATGGCAGAGTGCCTTTGACAGGCATGGACATACGGCTGCCCACCCGTCGTCCTGGGTACATCACCGGAATGTTGCGTTGTCCTTGCTGCACGTAGACGATCACAAAGATGATCATTGTAGTGAGCACTATCATAAAGCCCAACATCACCCAACGAGTTTGCTCATTACTCAACAATTGAGCGACATTTTGGGGAATATTAGAGACAATGCCCGTAAAGATCAGCAACGATAGAC
>JBDRGC010000265.1:0-2319 GCA_043818215.1 Chloroflexota bacterium
CAATACGTTTAATGGAGGCACGATTGAGCTGGCTGATAATCTCGGATGGAGTGTCTATCAGCAGATTAATATCGTGAAAGAAAGCAGCCGGGCCGGTTCTGGCATATGGAATGCCCTTGTCTCTAGCTTCCCGACAGACACGGCACCGGCATAACGGCTTGGGGATAACCATGCAGCCCCCGGAGCCCAGTATCGTCCACCTCATTTCTTACTTCGCCTCGGTGGGTTTCTCCGCGTGAACATGTTTCAGGTCGCCATCCATGGTTCCACGGACCTGTTCCCTCTCCTCGGCGAAATCAAAACCAGTCCAGATGCCGATAGAGCCGAGTATCGAGTCCTGGGGATGGAACTGGCGGAATATCTTGAAGTAGTATGCCGCCTCACGGCTGTTAATCGTCGCCTTGGGGTTCTCCGCCTTGATGCGCTGGTATTCGTCCTCGCTGACCTCGCTCTCCGCCAGTCTTTCGCCGAGGCTCTCGCAGCCGGCCCCCTGGGTGTACTGCACTTTATAACGCCACAGGATATCATCGGGCAGGTAATTCGTATCCTGAAAAGCCATCCTCAATATCCATTTCTCTATGTTGGCGCCTACCTTCTCGGACTCGCGTATCTTAAGCTCAGGTGGAATCTTCATGGAAAGGGCAACCATCTCCACATCAAGGAAAGGCACCCTCAGCTCCAAGCTGAATAACATCCCCATACGGTCGGCGCGCTGCAGGTTGATGTTGTGCAGGTTACCGATACAGCGTTGGCCTTCTTTGTTGAGCACATCCATGGGAGAATGCTTCATGTAGTGATAGCCGGCGAACAACTCGTCGGCGCCTTCTCCGGTGAGCACTACCGTCACATACTCGGCAGCGGCTTTGCAGGTTAAGTAGCAGGGCACGGCGCAGCGCACGAGGGAGGGATCGTAGCTTTCCAGCTTGTTGATGACGGTAGGCAGCGCATCGTAATAATCGTCCTCGGTGAAAATCCATTCGTGATGCGTCGAGCCTATGTGTTTGGCAGCAACGCGGGAGGCCTTGAGGTCATCGCTTTCTACACCGTTGGCATCCCTCATGCCCACCACGAAGGTATGGAGATTAGGAATCTCATCGGCGGCGATGGCCGCTACCAGGCTGCTATCGATGCCGCCACTGCAGAAGGAGCCTACGTGGATTTCTTTATCCGCCAGCAGCCTCTTTTTTACCGACCTGATGAACGTTTCTCTGATAAGCTTACATGTTTCTTCGACGTCGGTCAGCAGATGATCCTGAATCTCCGGAACCTGGTAGTACTGGACAAAACCTTCTTTGGGGGTAAAATAGTATCCCGCCGGGAACTCGTGCACCTCATCCACGCCGGCCAGGGACATGGCCCCCAACTCGGAGGAAAAGTAGAGCTTGCCGTCGACATAGCCGTAATAGAGCGGCTTGATGCCGATGGGGTCGCGCGCCAGCATGAAATCATCGCCATGGTAGATGGCAAAGGCGAACATCCCGTCCAGATCCTTAACGCACTCCGGCCCCTTTTCCTGATACAGGTGCAGGATTACCTCGGTATCGGAATTGGTCTTGAACCGGTATTTATTAACGAGTTTTTCCCTGAGTATTTTGAAGTTATATATCTCGCCATTGCAGATGATTCCCGACTTGCCATCGTTAGCCAGAATCGGCTGGTGCCCTTTCGCCACATCAACAATGGAAAGCCTGGTGTGCCCAAAAACGGTATGGTTGAAAGAGTGGATTCCACGGTCATTTGGCCCTCGGTGGGGCAACGCATCCAACATGCGACTAACCGTCCTTGTATCTTCTGTCCCAAAACAGCCCGCTATTCCACACATGCTTTGTATCTCCTTTCTGAATTTATTGCCTATGGTTCTCACTATTTCTTTCGAAGGATAGAGCAACTAAATCAGTGACGCAGAGCCCGCCTTAAAAATCGTATAGTAATTCATCTCGATATCATTATGGGGCTCTCATATCTGAGTTCTATTCTTCTTGTCGCGCTTCAGATATTTGTATTGTCTGTTTTGACTCTACGACCTCGCAACTATGCTCCTGATACATTGGTACAAATTTTTCGCATCTCGGACATAGCCACCCTAGTATTTGCCCATTATCGCCCCATACGTTATCCCATCCTTCAAAATAGCCCATTGTTTGCCTCCTCTTTCCCCTTCATGAGAGCCTCAACAATAACAAGCTTTAAGGGTACTTCTAAGAGAGTTCCTCTTCCATTCAATTTAAATATCGTAAAGGTTTCTCATTACCGATAAAATCACATTTAACTCTGTTCTCGTTTTGATACTTGGATAGGACTAGTCTTCTGTAACCTTAA
>JBDRGC010000266.1:0-6937 GCA_043818215.1 Chloroflexota bacterium
TGCTGGTGCTGCCACCATTGGCGCAATGAGTATGGGGAGCCGCAATCCTTCCACGGTGTACTATAGCGAGCAAGTTGAACTTCTGCAAGCTGTCGCAGACCAGGCCGCGAGCGCAATCGTAAAAGCCCGGTTGTTGGAAGAATCTGAGCGCAGTGCCCGTCAGCTCAAGCTATTGAACGAGGTTGGACAGAACCTGACCTCTACTCTCGATCTCTCTACCCTGTTAGATCAGATTCTTGATAGTGCGGTGGAGATCATCAACTGTGAAGCTGGAACATTATTCCTCGTTGATGAGGATACAGGGGAGTTGGTTTTCGAGGTTGTCAAAGGGCCGGTGGCAGAAGAACTTGTGGGAAATCGTTTGCCCCCTGGTACTGGACATGTCGGAAGAGCGGTAGAAACTGGATCTCCGGCGATTGTCAATAAAGTCCGCCATACAACAGAATGGGCCAAAAAGCCGGACCAACAAACAGGATTCGAGACACGGGATTTATTGTTGATTCCCATGTTTGTCAAGGATCGCGTCGTTGGAGTGATCGAGGCTATCAACCGCCGCGATGGTTTGCCTTTTACCGAGGATGACCAGGACCTGTTGACCGCATTCACCAGTCAGGCCGCCATTGCCCTCGAAAATGCCCGGTTGTATACGCTCACCGATCAAAAATTGGCCGACCGTGTAGATGAGCTGTCGGTGATGCAGCGCATTGACCGCGAATTGAACGCCAGCCTGGATATAAACCGGGCTATGCACATTACTTTGGATTGGGCCATGCGGCGCTCGGGGGCAGATGCGGGGTTGGTGGGTGCCGTTGATGAGGATGGGATGCACATCATGGCCCATCAGGGGTATATTGCAGAATTAGACCCTTACCGGGAATCCCCCTTACCTATCAAGTTGCCTGGCCTCAAACGGGCCATCGAAGACGAGAAGACTCAACAGTTCAGTAGATCATCACTGAACATAGAAATCGGAGAGAATGGTTCTTGCCTGCTAGATGACGCCCAGAGACAAATCGTCATCCCCATTCGTCGGGAGGCCCAGGTGATTGGCATTCTGATGCTGGAAAGCCGCCGCGATGAACCGTGGGCTGATGACATTCAGGAATTCCTCTCTCGTTTGAGCGACCATGCTGCAATCGCTATTTCCAACGCGCAACTTTTTGCCCAGGTGAAGGCGGCTGATACCGCCAAAAGCGAGTTCGTTTCCATAGTTTCTCACGAACTCAAAACACCAATGACCTCTATCCGCGGCTATACCGACTTATTGTTAGGGGGAGTGGTTGGCCCCGTCAACGAAGCTCAAGTAAATTTCTTGGGTACGGTCCGGGCTAATGTGAATCGTATGGCAACTTTGGTTTCCGATCTTGCGGATATCTCCCGAATCGAGGCGGGGGGGTTGCGTTTAGAGTTCGAGGCGGTAGATATTTCAGATGTAGTAGACGAAGTATCTCGTTCTCAGAAACAAGGTTTCGAAGAGAAAGAGCAGACCCTGGAGTTACACATTCCAGATGCACTTCCGCCGGTTTGGGGTGACCGTACCCGCATACTGCAGGTACTAACCAATTTACTAAGCAATGCTTATAAGTACACTCCTCGAGGGGGAACTATCGCCATCAAGGCAGAGCATACTACCAATCGTTGGGATCCAGATGGCGTTCCAGAGGTGATGCGTGTGGCTGTCGAAGATAATGGCATTGGGATGACACCCGAAGATCAGGAAAAAATCTTTACTCAATTTTTCCGCTCAGACGACCCCAAAACCCGCGAAGCCCCCGGTACTGGTCTGGGTCTGAACATTACGCGTTACCTTGTAGAAATGCAGGCGGGAAAAATTTGGTTCGAGAGTGAATACCGACAAGGAACCACTTTCTACTTCACCATACCAATTGCAGAGGTCTAGCGTTGAATGTTGTATCGGGTACACACTAAGGAACGGGAATTAAATAACTTACACATTTCCGAATTTGGGCGTAGCGCCGGTTGAGTAGGCTCGGAGGTACGGAGAGCCGTACACCTGCACCGAACGCAGGTACGGTGTCGAAACCAAGCGGGGCTTGAAAATGGGCTAAGTGACCGTAATCCGCTGGGTTTCGATACGCTACGGCACGAAAAGCATGTGCCTCCGCTACTCAACCGGCGCTCGCGTTAGGATACAAACGCGCAAGTTATTTAATTCTCATTCCTAAATGTCATTAAGTTAAGGGTTGGTGTCTGTCGGATCATCGCGCAGCATCCCCTTGGGGGACGGATCCGACAGGAGCAAAACATGGTTTTCTAACATGCTCCAGGCGGATTCGTCCCGCAAGGGATGCTGCGCGATAATCCGCCGATGGCATAACTTAATCACATTGGGTACACACTGGCGGACACCCCCTAATTGGGGATTGCGTTTCATTTTTTTCAGTGCAGTCTTGGAGTGATATGTTTAAAATTTTCGAGCAAGCCCGTCAATATGTCGATGAACACGGCATTCGAACAGTTGACTTGAAGTATTGTGATCTGTGGGGACGTTGGCATCACCTTACAATCCCAGCAAGTCAATTCACGCCAGATTTGATGGCCCGCGGCATCGGGTTCGACGGCTCGTCCGTTGGACTGAAGAATGTCAAAGCCGGGGATATGGTGATGTCGCCAGATCTCACCACCGGGTTTCAGGACCCCTTCTGGGATGTGCCTACTCTTAGTTTTATCTGCACCACCCTGAATGCTGACACCCACGAAATTTTCGCCAACGATCCCCGCAACCTGGCCCAGCAGGCAGAGTCGTACCTGCAAAGCACCGGAATCGCAACCCAAAGCCGCTGGGGGCCAGAATTCGAATTCTACGTTTTCGACAGCGTCTCCTACGAAAACGAGATGCATCGGGCCGGATACCGCTTCAATTCCAAGTCAGCCGAGTGGAATAGCGCGGCAGGCACCAGCGGGTCATATATTCCCGTGCATGGTGGTTATCATGCCGCCCCGCCGAAAGACCGTTTCTATAATCTGCGCAACGAGATCACCCTTCATCTGGAGGCAATGGGAGTCCCGGTCAAATATCATCACCACGAGGTGGGCGGCCCAGGCCAGCTGGAGATCGAAATCCCGATGATGGGATTGGTTCCCGCCGGGGATGCGATCCTGCTGGTAAAATACACCACCAAAATGGTCGCTGCACAGCACGAAAAAGCAGTCACTTTTATGCCCAAGCCAATCTACGGCGAGGCGGGAAGTGGGATGCACTTCCACCAGCATATCTTCGGTCAGGACAAGAATCTTTTCTACGATGCAGATGGGTACGGTCATCTCAGCCAGACAGCGCGCTATTACATTGGCGGGTTGTTGCACCACGGTGCGGCAGTCCTGGCCTTGACCAACCCCAGCACGAATTCCTACCGGCGTTTGGTGCCTGGCTACGAAGCGCCGGTGAACGCTTTCTACTCGCTGGGAAACCGCAGTGCGGCCATTCGCATTCCTAAATATGCCAGCCAGCCAGAGACAGCTCGCTTCGAATTCCGCCCGCCCGACGCCACCAGCAATCCCTACCTGGCGCTGGCGGCTCAATTGATGGCCGGCATCGACGGCATTCAACGCAAGATGGATCCCACCGAGTTAGGATTCGGCCCGATTGACGCGGATGTCTTCTCGTGGACGGACGAGCAGCGCGCCGCCATCAAGCCTTTGCCAACTTCACTGGATGTCGCTTTGCAAGCCTTGATAGAAGACCACGAGTTTTTGCTGGCAGGCGATGTGTTTAGCGATGAACTTATCGAAAATTGGATCGAACACAAGCGGGAAGTGGAGTATTACCCGGTGCGCAACCGCCCGCACCCCTATGAGATGAGCCTCTACTTTGATGTCTAGCTGACCACGGATCTCAGACGGCTGACTGCTTTCATGAACCCTCTCGAATTTCATCCATTTCGCTGCCTCTGCCTACGCCTGCGATATAATTTCGCCTTAGTTCTCTTAAGGGGCATACGGAATGCACATAACCCTGTAGATACTTGAAGATTTACCGGATACCAACCTTGTTGAGGCGCGTTTAGCGCTGCGTGACTGAATTTACTTGTCGAGGGCGTTGCCCTCGGCTTTTTTTTCCTAAAAGCACACATGCTTACCGCCCACCAAATCGACAAATCCTACGGCATTGACCAAATCCTGGCCGACATATCCTTCAGCCTCAAACCTGGCGAACGGGTTGGACGGATGTAGAAAAACCACTCTTTTGCGGATTCTTAGAGTGGAGGATTTTCCCGATTCCAGACGCGTGAGCTTTAATTCCTCCAATTTATGGGTGGGTACAGCAAACAGATATTACGGATAAATGTGGTGAGTTAAAGTGGACCCTGAAAATGGGAAAAAGAAGACCAACGACCTGGAAACTATGACCAGACGCGCAGGAACCAGTACCCCAGGTCAGTTATTCGATTGAAACCCCCAAAGAAACAAACATACACGCCCAGGCTTGAATGGCCAGGGTGTATATTTTTCTGGGAAGATATACTGAACACGGCTAGAAAAGAACAATTCGACATCTAAAAATAGCACACGGATTTCACGGATACCACGGATACCACGGATTTTTCCCTTTATTATTTCGCCGTATCCGTAAAATCCGTGTGAATCCGTGTACAAAAAAATGTTACTCTATGCCCGTTGCGAGTATAGCTCTTGAACCGCTTCCGAAGTTTCCTGATTTTTGCTTTGTAAGTCTTCCAAACGAGAATAGCAAGGTGAAAGAGTGCTATCGGCGAGATAGTTTTACCGGTGATGAGATCGCGATCAACGATGATTATTCCCCATCACCGCCAGGCATTGACGGTATATTACAATAATGATAACTTGGTATTATTGGAAATTGGTTGGATGCCACAGGTCGCTTGAGGCTGGCAGGTTCAATACGTGCTTTCCCCGGTTAATAGGTTTACGGCTTACTCGCAGTCGACAGCCAGAGAAACCGGCGCGAACTTGTCTCAGTTGCAGAAGTGAAAGAAACCCTGGTGGCTGCAAATCATTGAATAAAAAGGATTGAGACATTATGGAAGAATCGCGAATCTACCAACTCAAAATCAGCCTCAATGGAGTTCAGCCTCCCATCTGGCGGCGTATCCAGGTGCCGGGCAGTGTCTCGCTCTTTAAACTGCATTTTATCCTCCAACTCGCCTTGGGATGGACAAACTCCCACTTACACGAGTTCTTCATCGAAGGCAGCCATTATGGGGATCCGCCAGACTATGAACTGGACATACGGCAAATTCGAGACGAGAAAGACTACCTGCTCAAGCAAGTCATCACAGATGCGGGTGTTCAGTTTACCTACCTATACGATTTTGGCGATAGCTGGCATCACACCGTGCTGGTGGAAAACATCCTGGATGGCGAAGGTGGACAACTCTATCCCATCTGCTTGCAAGGGGAGCGTGCCTGCCCGCCGGAAGATGTCGGCAGTACGGGTGGTTACGCGGAATTCCTTGATGCGATCCGGGATACTGATCATCCGGAGCACGAATCGTATCTCGCCTGGGCAGGGGGCAATTTCGAGCCGGAGGCGTTCGACCGGGATCGGGTCGATGAAGTGTTGAAACACTTCGATCTCTCCGAAATGGTTCGAGTGTATAACCGGTATTATTCCACCGAAGCCGGGCCAGAGTTCAAGCTTTACCAAACCGTCTCCAATTGGCTCGCAGGCTTGACGGAAATCGAGCGTGCTCAATTTGCAGAGCTGCCACTGCGCCGGGATATCGTGACCCTGCTTAACTACCTGCGCGACCATCGCATTACCGGAACTCAATCTACCGGCAATCTGCCCCTGAAGGCCATCCGGGAAGTGACGGCAGGTTTTGTCCACCCCCCTGTCTTGGAGAAGAAAATCGGTGATCGGGTCCATAAAATTCGCAGCGAGTATGATGTCTGGCCAGTTTACTTCATCCATGCGATAACAGAAACCGGCGGGTTGCTGGGTGGTGGACCAAGGAGGAAGTTGCGCCTCACCTCAAAGGGAGAGCAATTCTTGAGCGCTGAACCCGCTGTGCAGGTCTGGTTTATGCTGGAAAGCTGGTGGTTCCACACCAATTGGTTGATTGCCTACCCGGTTGGTGGGATCGGCGATCATCTACCCTATCATTTCGGGTTCGCCACACTGGGTCATTTGTTTGATTTGCCCGATGAAGGGCCTATTCCCTACGAGCATTTTGCTGACCAGTTGATCGGGGCCAGCGGATTGAAATGGGCCGCTCCAGATTCGACCTTTGCGCGGGATTCGCTGCACTGGTCTATCCAACGCATGGTAATCAACATCCTGGAAAGCTTCGGTATTGTGACACGTACATATCAGGATGAGTGGATTGGAAGCTATAAAACCAGGAAGTTGCACACCTTCTCGATAACCGGGCCTGGGAAAAGTTTATTAAAAACCCTTGCGGGAGGGTCATTTTAGTGTGAGTATTATCGAACTTGGCAAACAAGAATTCAGAAGTCAACCACTCCTTAACGCAAAAAATAACTTTGATCTCCCCCCTTCAAACCGGGTCTCAATCATTCGAGACCCGGTTTGGATTCGGCTTGGCCCTAAAACAACGTCATCTGATCTTCCGCAGCCACCAGCTTACGCTGCCGTCGCCGCACCCTGATCCTGCCACTGGAGATACCCTGGGATGCCATCCACTCGTCCAGCGTCATCACAGGGGCGACCATCGGACTGATCGCCGTGATCGAACCCATCGGCGAGGCCGTGGTAGTGTTTTCCACCGCGAAGATGCTGTCTATCTTCTCGATCCGCTCGCCTTTCAGAACAGAGCGCACCAGGTCGGTGAGAAAGTCGCTCTCATCTTCCTCGGTCAGGGCAGAAGCAACCTCGTCGCCATAGAACAGGGTGGCTGCTTTCATCTTACGGCGGTTGGGCGGGTTTTTCTCCGCTTTGGTGAGTGTATCCGCCAAAGCCAGCAGGGTTTCGCGG
>JBDRGC010000267.1:0-11820 GCA_043818215.1 Chloroflexota bacterium
AAAATTGCGCTCAATTGGATTTTCTAAATTAAAATAACGATAATCAGGAAAGATATTTCTAATCAAAGTCGTCTTTCCCGATTGCCTGGGCCCTGTAATCGCAATGACAGGGAATTTATGCGATAATTCTAAAACTTTGGGGGTAATTGCGCGAGGTATCATAAAAGCATCATATCACAACAGCGCCAAATCCGCAATATTGTTGCTGATTTGGCGCAGTTTGACATTTGGTGGAGAATTTAACGCTCCTTAGCATTTTTTACCCCCTTATGAACCATCCCCACTATTCTTTTGCCGTGCCTTGAGATAACGCACAGCCTCCCGTTTGCACTTCAAATTCAAGGCCCCGAGGATCTGGCCTATATGATATTTGACTGTTCGCTCAGAGATATGCAAGGCTTCACCGGTTTCTTTATAGGTGTAGCCCTCGGCGACTTTCTCCAAGACTTCCCACTGCCGCGGTGTTAATACTCCCTCCTCTGTGTCACGGGGGAGGGTAGGGGCCTGCCCTGAGCGTGTCGAATGGGTGGGGGCCGCGAACTCGTCCATCATCCGTTTGGCGATACCAGGGCTGAAGGCTGCTTCACCATGTTGCAGGCCAACTAGAAGCTGGCAAAGTTGGTTGGCTTCCAGGTCTTTGTACAAATAGCCCGAAGCGCCGCTGCGCAGAGCCTCGTAGAGCCGGTCTTCGGATTCAGGGATGGTCAGGATGACGACTTTGACCTCCTCCATTTCAGCCTTGATGGTCCTCGTGGCTTCGATTCCGTCGCATTCGGGCATATTCAAGTCCAGGAGAGCCACATCGGGGCGCAGGGCGCGCACTACCTCGATGGCCTGATTCCCATCCCGGGCGGTGCCGACCACCGTCAGGCCGCGGGCCGCCAGCAGGTTGCGCAGGCCGCTCAAAAACAGGGGGTGGTCATCGGCCAGCACGATCCGCAACTCCCGGATTTCAGCCAACTCATCGTCCTCGACACGGGGCAAGAAGCGCGGCAGGGTCACGATCACCCGCGTGCCTTTGCCGGGCGTCGAATGAATAGCCAGGCTGCCCCCCCCCCCTTCGGCGCGCTCGCTCATGATAGCGAGACCAAAATGTTTTAATATTGAAGATTGAATATTAGGGATTGAAAGTTCTGATTCGGCAATCTTCAATCTTAAATCATCAATCTCAAACCCTACCCCATCATCCATCACCGTGATCTGCACCTGATCGTCCGTGACCCGGAAATCGAGTTCCACCCGCGTGGCCTGGGCATGTTTGGCAACATTGGTGAGGGCCTCCTGGATGATACGGAGGGCCTGCTCCTCCATGTTGGGCGGCAGGATCGGCCCGTTGAGATTTTCTGGCGGCCAGAAGTGGACTTCCACCCCGTGGCGTTCCTGGAATTGTGTCAGGTAGGCGGGCAGTTCATCGAACAGGCCTGCGGATGGGACAGTGGAGGCTGGTGCCCCGCTTTGACGCAGGCCCAGCAGGTGGTTCCGCAGATTGGCCGCGGCATCCTGGGCCGCCTGGGTGAGTTGGACTAAATTGGTCTGCGCGGCGGTGATCTGCTCGTTCTCCAACATGGCCTGGACGGCAGCAGCCTGGACGTTTATATATCCCAAGACCTGCCCCAGCCCATCGTGCAGTTCCCGGCTCAGGCGGGAGCGTTCGTCCAGGGCGGCCAGTTCGCGCCCTTGTTTTAGGATTTCGGCCTGCGCCGCTTCAAGGGCGCGCATTTCGGCGTGCAGGTCAGCGGTGCGCTCTGCAACCCGTTCTTCGAGTCCGGTCACCACTTCATCCAGCTGGGCGGCCATCGAATTGAAGGCCCCGGTCAGATAGCCGATCTCATCCTCGTTTTGGATGGGGAGCGCAACCGTCAGATCACCCTCTTCCATCTGCCGCGCGCTCTCAGACAAGGCCTCCAGGGGTTTCACAATCGAGACTCGCAGCAACAGGGGCAGTACAATCATCAGTAAGAGACTGCCGCCGAGCACGATCCCGGCCAGCGGCAGCATAAAGGCGTGCAGGTAGCGCCGGAAGGCCAGTTGGTAGTTCTCGATCAGGGGGGACGGATCATTTTGGAGCGGCGCTGAAAGCTTGTTCAGGCTGGTGTGCAGGGCTTCTCCCCGCCCGGAGACCACCCCGCGTACCCAGGGGTTGGCCGAGGGGGTGGAATCTGGGTCGAACACAAAGGGCAGCGGCAGGCCGTTGGTTGTGATATCGAAAACCCCATCCGAGTACAGCACGGCCTGAAAGGTGAAAAACGCCTCGGGTTGATATAAAGCCGGCAGATGATCCCAGGTGACCACCAGGCGGTCGGCTTCGGCGCGGGCGTACAATCCACCACCTGTGCCGGTGGGCGGGTTGGGATCCAGTTCGATCAGCAGCGGGAAGATGATAGGGAGATTGGCAGCATTGGCTTGCATATCGGGCAGCCTAAAGGCCTGACCCATGGCGATGGCCCCAGAACTGGCTATATAGACCTGATTATAAAATTGCCCATAAAAAGGAAACCGGAAATCGATTTTATGATTTTGCTGATCTTGCTGGAAACGGACATGCACCCTTTCGCCCAACTCGCTTTCGAAGGAAAACGGGATCTCGGCCACCTGATACCCGCCAGAGGGATCGGGCGTAAAGCGCAGGGTCTGGTGATCGACCAGGTTGGGCTGAAAGGTGGCAATATAAGGAGGGGCGATCAGCCAGCCCACCGAGCCCAGCAGGGCCAGGAAGAAGGTCAGGGTGAGCACCGACAGCTTGACCTGTACGCTGGCGCCGCCGGGGACGAAGTTAATATAGTTGGTGGCAAACAACCACAAGGCTGCCAGAATCCCAATCGACATGGCGGCGTTGAAAATCGTATACGGCAGCCTGAAGATAAGTAAAACATTGCTGACCCCCAACACAAACAGGATACCAAAGACGAGTACAAAGCCCCGCGCGCCCCGCGCCCCCTTCCCCTCGGGTTTCCAGAGTTTGCGAACCCAACTGACAGGCCGGGCATCGGCGGCGATGCTCTGGCGTAAAAATGCGATGGGAGCTAATAACAAGACAAAAGCCATGCTGTAGGCTGCGAAATAAGGACGAAAATAGACAGTCTCCTGCACGAATAACGAAACGTAGCGGTAGACCATATAACCCCCTTCCCACAAAAAATAAACTAGGCTGATGGCAAAGGTCACGCGAGCTTCCCATTTGCGCTGTGGATTACGTTCGGGAAAGCGGTAGGCAAATTGGATCAGGAAGACCAGGGCCAGGGCCAGGACGGTGTTTTCGGCATATACGGCCAACAGGCGGTGGTAGGGCGAGAGGGCCGCGTCCAGGAACATCAGCCCGATGAAAACACTCGCCGCGGCGAAGAAGCCGGTCAGCAGGCTTAGTTGGGGGGTACGATGGTCTCCCAGGCGGCGAACGAGAAAAACGCTGATCGATAACACCAGGATGAACTGGGTCAGGAAACTGATGGAGGCGGGGGTGAGGGTAATGGCGGACATCCGGGAGGCTCCGGTTGCAGTTTTGGGGGGAAATCGGGCATGTTAATCATATCATACCCTGGTACTGGGAGCATGGCGTTCCGGTAAACGGTAGTGGTAAAAAAGTAAGTGACGGGCTATTTCAAGATGCTCCCAGCGGCGTCTCCGCCGCCGAGGACGGCGGCTAGAGCATATTGTGATTTGGTTATCACTTACCATCTAAACACCACCGATTTTTGCTGAACTGCGATTTTTGCTATCTCTTGCAGTTTTGGCCATTACACTATCCTTTGGATTAAACAAAAAATGCCCGCCGATACCTTCATCAGTGAGCAAATTCCTGTTTAACGCGAAAACCTGGAGAAATTCTCCAGGTTTTCTAGGGTGTCATTTTTACTCAGGCGGGGACGACGGGAATGGTAAAATCAGGGGGACAGGATTTTATCCGATCATATATCAAGCAAATTGAGGAAAACTCTTAGTGCGAAAGCACTTTTTTGTTTTAAGGTGCGACCTTTGTTGTTTCAAGGATGTTGCATTTGCTCCTGTATTTTATCTGAACTCTTGTAATTCGGCAAGTCCAACTTAACGGAGTCCAACTTAACGGAATAATCCGTTGTTCACCAGATGAAAGCCGAATTTTCACCAACTCCGAATGTTTGCTATCCACCTCCGGTATGACTTCGTAGCTTTTCCCTCGCAATGGATGCGTGGGGTGGGTGATACTAATCTGATTACAATGTGTCTTTATGTGTGTATCTTGTAAATGACTTCCCAAATTCGTTGTAGTATTGCCAGCGGAAATCTTTTAGAACTGAACCGCCCTGCCGGGATACGCCTCTCATCACGCCGTGTTGTCCAGAAATCCCGGCATAATATCGACAAGTGCGCATCCAACTGGCGATGTGACTGACCGCAAAAGAAAAATCCCGCCGGAGCGAAGACTCCGGCGGGATTTTTCATACTTCATCATCCCCCCTTTTCCTACTCATCCAGCAGCAACCAATCGAGCATATCCCCCGGAATGCTCAACGGCGACCCGGCCCTGGTTTCCAACTCCGCTTCGTGGATCACCTCGGATTTAGTATATTCATGGAACATTAAAACCGACCATTTTCGGGTCAAAAAGTAACTTCCAGCCACCATAGGTATAGCAACCCGGAACATCGACAGATTGCACGAAAAAATTCTCAACCGTCCAAATTTGGGCCACGGTGATCAGTTTTCGGTCAAATCTGCACTTTTGGCCGCCAATTTGCGTTTTTTGGCCGGAAGTTACTTATTTTTGGCGTTTTAATGATCTATGTATATTCCCTTCGTAACTACTCAGACCGCCCCCATAGCCCCCAAAATTGGGGGGAAACTCACATTGCGCTTCCTGTTTTTTCGAAGGGAACCCGGATTGCTCACCCAGGATTGGGGGCAGGGGGGCGTTTTAATTACTTGCCTGAGTAGTTACTTTCTTTCTTGATTAACTGATTCGCTGATCCGCCTACTCGCTGATTCGCTGGGTCTGCCGTTGAACCGGCGCGTCTAAGGCGTCCAGTTTTTATAGATCATCGGGAAGATTATCTGGTACCGCTTGTAGACGGCGCGGTTGTTGCTCGTGTCCGGGTCGGAGACGCCGGCCGGGACGATGATCTCTGCCGCGTTCTCGTAGGTTCCCCAGTACGCCAGCGTACACGGCACGGTGTAGGTAACGAGGCCCCCGACCGGGAAAGCGGAGAGCGTATCCTGGATATCGCCCGTGCCGCTGGCCGCGCCACAGGCCGCTCCACCTGAAGCGACACAGGTCCAGGTGACGTTGGTAAAGTTGGCCGCCATCGTGTCCGACACCAGCGCTCCGCTGGCCACATCCGGCCCCAGATTGCGCACGGTGATCGTGAAGGTAAGATCATGACCAATCGCGTGCGCCGACTTGGTGATGGACAGGTCGGCTTCGAGGGCTTGTTCGCTCACGGTGATGACTACCTCATCCGGCGTGGAGGCCAAGCCGTGGGTGTCCGTTACGGTTAGGGTGAAGGTCACAATTGTGGAAGTGGCGGGTGCGCTGAAGGTGGGCGAGATGGTCGTCGAACTGCTCAAAGTTACTGCCGGGCCGCCGGTCTGTACCCAGCCGTAGGTCAGCGTGTCGCCGTTGTCATCGCTGCCGCCCCCGTTTAGCGTGACCGTTTCACTCACTCCCACGCTCTGGTCGATGCCCGCGTCCGCTATCGGCGCGACGTTCTGCACGGTCAGGTCGGCGTTGGCGGTTTGCACCGTGCCGGAGACCGCCAGGGTGACGACGTTGGGGATGGTTCCCGCCGCCAGCGGCTTGCCCAGCACGCCGGTGATGGTGATGACGCCGCCATCGCCTTGCGCCAGGTCCGGCGCGGTCCAGACGTAGTGGGAGCCGGGCACCTGGGTGAGCGCCACGCCGCTGCTGCTGTAGGCGGCATTGGTGACGCTGACCGGCACGGTATCGGTGATGATGACGTTGGTGGCGGTCATAGCGCTGGTGTTGCTGAAAGCGATGGTGTAGGTAATGGCTTCGCCCGGTTTGGCGGAAGATGGATTGACCGATTTGGTCAGGACCAGGGCGGTTGTTGGTATCTTCTCATAGGCACCGATATCGCAACTACCGTTCGCCGGGAATGGCCGCGTCTCACCGCGCTGGTCGGTGGTGTAGGTGGTACCGCAACCGTTGGTGCCCGATGGAATTTGTTCCAGCGCCGCGCTGCCGTTGTCCAGGGCGTGCGTCCAGGTGGGGCCGCCGTTGTCGGCCAGGGACAGCAGTTTGGGGTCGGCATTGGTACCCGGGCAGGTGGTATCCCCCCACACCAGATTGTAACCACCGTCTGTAATGCCGACCATCCCTGCATTACAATTGGTGGTATTGCTGGCGACGATCGTATTCCGTAACGTAACCGTATTTCCGCTAAAAGCATAATTTTGGACACCGGTGGTATTGCTCACGATGGTGCTATGGGTCACATCGAGATCTTCCATTACACCGACGCCGTCCCCGGTGTTGTTGGAGAGCGTGCTATTCACAATTGTCACACTGCCGGACATTGAAGCGACGCCACCACCCATAGGCGATCCGCCCGCGCTGTTCCCTGTGATGGTGCTGTTGATAATATTCGTAGTCCCCCCTGAGTTGTAAATGCCGCCGCCACCATTGCCGGCATTGTTGCCGGAGACGGTGCAATTGGTCACATTGAGGGTGCCCCCATTGTTGAAAATACCAGCGCCTTGACTGTTGACATAGCCATTCGTCACTGTCAAATTGATCAGGTTGAGTGTGATTTGAGACATGAACACCCGGCATGTACCCGGCCCGCTGATGGTGATGGTCTGTCCCGTGCCATCAATGGTCAACTCGCCGCCGCTTACGAGGTCGGGCAGCGCAGTCAACAGGTTGATCGTACCGCTCACACTGAAGGTGATGGTGTCGTCTTCCGGCGATGCCAGGGCCGCGGTAATCGCTTCGCGCAATGACCCTGCGTCGCTATCGTTTAGGTTAGAAACTACATATGATCCGGCTTGCGCGGGTAATGCGGGTGCTATAACCAGCATACTCACCACGAGCAAGATGCCTAGAATCATGTTCTGGATCAATCGAATATTGAGGGGGATCGTTTTCTTTTGCATGGTTTTCTCCTCTTTGGGTAATATGTTGAGTGTCAGGTTTTACGTATCACGTGTCAGGTTTCAGGTGTCACGTTATCAAATATCGGCCATCATCACCTCCTTGTGTAAACGAGGTTCCTTCAGATGCAGGATCACATCTTCCAACTTCTCCGCCATAGACCTGCCCGGAGCGCACCGTCACCGTCCCACTGGCGGTGTTTACGCCGATGACGGGCATGGGGTTTCTCTACACTTGTGTAAAAATGGAACCAGACACCTGTACCTACAGTACTGGCACAGGTGTGAGATGCAGATGCTACTACGCTAACGCAGATTCGTGTTTGTTGACAAAAAGGCTGGAGGAATTTGGTAGGTAATACACCCCAATGGCGTCCTGTAAATCGCCACTACGTCCCAAAAAGCCGACAATCCTACCGGATACAGTTGAGGATTTTGAACCTCCCCCTTCTCCAAAAGTCTTAGTTTGTCCTTTATTGGTTTTGAACTTGAGTTCATAAATCTGTTGAGTGTAACTTACAATAACTTCGGTAATGAATTCATCATCGTCAAGTACTAATTCATCTCTTGTTCCATTCCTGTTGCCATGCTTTTTTCCTTCGTAGGTTTCGTCATCGGATAATTTATAAGTGACCTGAATAGATAATATTCCTTCTAATTTATCTGAATTGATTACGATTTTCTTGATGCCTACCACCGGGGTCATAAATCCCCTATCTTCAAAATCATCGAAAGGTTCCCCACCACCACCCCCATATAATGGAGAAGCGATTTCAGGAGAAACAGCTATATCTCCTGTCACGGCCATCTTGTCATTGAATTCCTGAATATTCAAATTATCTGCCGTTATTTTAAACAAACTGCCAAATTCCTGTATGGTTATGGTTGGAATATTGAATACGTAGACATTAAGATTTTTCAGGAATGAAGTAATTATGGGAACAACAATCAGACCAATACGATTGCAGATACCGGTAAGAAGTGCGGAAGTGATCCAGATCACAACATC
Organism: Chloroflexota bacterium; assembly: GCA_043818215.1. Classification (GTDB taxonomy): domain Bacteria; phylum Chloroflexota; class Anaerolineae; order Anaerolineales; family UBA11858; genus JBDRGC01. Next base: position 8,096 of record JBDRGC010000267.1, read on the forward strand.
ACCTAGAGGTGTACAGGTAATCCCAAAGGTCGATATCTCTTTCACGCGTACATGAATTTCATTTTGTTCATTGATGGTCAAATCCACTTTAATAGATGGCGAGGATGTTGCTGCTAGTTTGTATTCTATGCCAGTTTTTAGCACCCAAGCATGAACAGATGCATAAGCGAGGCCTGAAAGGTCAAATGTAATCTCAATGTCACTTCCTGAAAAGCTGACTTGGGGTTTAGATATGTTGATGGTGCAATCCCATTCATATCCGAATATCCCCCACCAGCCCTTACCTTGCTTTCTGATCGGTGATATCTGGGAAAGTGCGGTCGAAATAACAAGTTGAAGGAGATTGGGACTCACCTCGGCAAAGAAGCCGCCTTTGGGCCAATTAACAAGGTCAGGGCTTTCTTTAACAAGACCGACTTCCCTGTCCTTCTCAATGCTGGCAGTTGCGATAATACAAGAGTTCTCGATAGCCATATTCAAATAGGCAAGATGCACGTCTCCGTATTCCAGTTTTGGGATTTTAATAACTGGAATCATTTCTTTTGCCTTTTGGAGTGCCACCGGTACTACTACGTTATTGACGATGAAAAGAATGAGATCTTCCCACTCGTAACACGTATTTCCATACACGGCTTCAGGGAGATTCGCATCCTGAATATTCTGGATAAGTTCATCCAGATTTGAGACCTTTGCGTCGAATGGAATGATGGAGAGTTTTTGATCATCGCTCAATTCAACATGGCAATAGACATCAATAGCAACAGACATTGACACGTGTACATTGTGGTCAGTTAAACTTCTCACAGTTACTTCGGTCTCTGGCACTATTGCTTCAATTGTTAGCGTTTGAGACGATTCGAGAGCAGCTTTGATATCGGTGGAACCTGTGTAACTCGCTGGAAAGGCATCCTGATATTGTTTTATAAGTTGAGTAAGGGCAGCATCTGATGGTTTGAAAATAATTTTGGGAGGCTTTTTGACATCCCATGCCACGGAGAGGCGCAGCTTTTCAAAGTCTATCGTGTCTTTGAGAAATTGAGGGTACATCCCTTGGTAGATCGAATCAATGATTGAATTTATCATATCCTGATAGATTCCAACTGCCACATCGTAGTCGATTGTTCGGATGGGGGCAGACGACTTTTTATATAAAGTAATGGGTTTTAGCGTATTAAACATAACTTTTTCCTCCTCGGGCAATTGGAACTGGTCCACTTAATAATGCGTCCCTGGTACAAATCAGTCAGAATCACCTAATGGCATTTGTCATTTTCTTTCCTTTCCGGTCAATTATGGAGGTCAAAGTGAATGCGTGCATGGGCGATATCGCACAGCTTCGCGGCGGTTCTTCACGCCCAATGCCTTGCAAATCCGCTTCATGTGGTATTTGATGCCGCTTTCGGTGATGTCCAAAAATTCACCGGCTTCTGCGTAGCTGTAGACCTCCGCCACCTTCTGCAAAACTTCCCATTGACGCGAAGATATTGGCGGCGCAGTCTCAGCAGCATCTTTCGGAGCGGGCTTACTGGCGGGTTTATCGGCGGGGTTCATAGGTCGGCGTGTTCAAATTTATTATGCGGGTTAGACTTATATAGTACAGCATTTCCCCTTATTTGTGACTGTACTTAAAGTACAGTCTTGCCAAAATCGGCAAATTTGATCGGGTATATTTCAAATGGATTGAAGTCAGCGCATCCCGCTGGGGGCAACACTGATCGCGGCCCGCAGGGGGTATTGCTCAGTTGACAGACTGTTCTGCTCGGACCCACCGGCAACCTTTTGAGCCACCGCTTCGCTTATGCTCCAGAAAATTGACACCATAAACAGCGCTGTTATGCCAAAACTCGCTCTCATGTGGTTTTTCATCTGTGCTACACTCCTTTACTTTTCAAGGTGTCTCTCATGAATCGTCATTGCACCCTCAGTTGTTTCCGCCGCCACCTCCGCGGCCTTCAAATACACGACCACATCTTCCAATTTCTCGGCCATATAAACCTGCCCGGAGCGCACCGTCACCGTCCCGCTGGCGGTGTTGACGCCGATGAGGGTCAGGGCGGGGCGGGCGCGCAGCAGGTTGAGCACGTCGCTGGTTTTGGGGTTGTTGAGGTCCACCAATACGGTGTCGAAGGCTGCCAGGTCGCCCAGGTCGGCCAGGCGGGTGCAAGTCTCGAACTGTATCTCCGGCAGTTCCCGCAGTAGTCCGGCCAGACCTTCGATGAAGATGGATGTGCCGTAGAGGAGGGTGGTTTTCATGGGGGGGGGGTGGAGGTAGACAGGGTAAACAGGTATCAGGTAAACAGGGGGGGGTTGCGTACCTTGTATACCTTGTTTACTGGTCTACTGGTCTACTGGTTTACTAGTTTACTAGTTTACTGATTTACTGGTTTACTGGTTTGCTTTCCCCCCCACTATATAATATTTTCCCCCGTTTGTGACTGTACTTAAAGTACAGTCTTGCCCAAATCATCGCTATTTGGGATGGTTCGATGTTTTGTGCTAAAATCCGTGTTAATCTGTGAAAATCTGTGTCCATTAAAGGGAACTCTGATTTCCCCAACAGCCTGCCAGGGGATATGAATTTCTGCCGCTACTCTTTTTCATGCCAAAAACCATTCATGCCAGGGCAATAAAGTGAAATCACTTCTGCTTTGTTTTTGTTGACCATCATAAAGCACAAAATTATTGGTCTCTACATTTAACAGAGATTGATAGTAGAGCAAATTTTTACTCATCCCGCGCTGATAAGTTTGTCCCGATTTGATTTCTACCAAATTTAATTTGCCCCCCTCCTCATAAACTAAATCTACCTCATGCCCTGCCTTATCGCGCAGATAAAAGAATCTTTTGTGCGTATATTGATTTAGGTTTTCCTTGATGATTTCACTGATAATGAAATTTTCAAAAATTTGTCCTTTTAGATAATGCTCTTTATAATTCTCAACATTTTTAATCCCTAAAAAATAAGCCAAAACACCAATATCATAAAAATATAATTTTGGCGATTTACGCAACCGCTTCTTTATATTTGTGGAATATGGCTGAAGAGTAAAAACCAAATAACTTTGGCGCAAAATAGATAACCAAGACTTGACCGTATTAGGGGAAATCCCAACGCTATTTGCCAAACTTGTATAGTTGATTACATTCCCAACATTTGCCGCACAACTGGTTAGAAAATTAACAAACCTATCTTTGTTTTCTATGTTAAGTAGAGAGGTCACATCACGCTCTACATAAGTTTCAATATAGTTGGGATACCAATCAGCGGGATTCAGTTGATGATCGTAAATGCGCGGATAAAAACCAGAAACAAAAAACTCTTTATACTCCTCAAACCAATAAATTGTATTTATTAATTCTCGTAAAGAAAAAGGCAATAAAACAAATTTTGCCACTCTACCAGCTAAGGTCTGTGAGATTTTTTCATTCAATGAGAAATTTTGAGAACCAGAAATGACAAACTCAAGTTCTGGATCATCATCAACCATCACCTGTATATAGGAAAAAAGTTCAGGCACTCGTTGAACTTCATCTATGATCATTTTTTTACTTTGCGCCAAAAAGCCTTGAGGGTCTTCAAGAGCAAAATTGCGCTCAATTGGATTTTCTAAATTAAAATAACGATAATCAGGAAAGATATTTCTAATCAAAGTCGTCTTTCCCGATTGCCTGGGCCCTGTAATCGCAATGACAGGGAATTTATGCGATAATTCTAAAACTTTGGG
>JBDRGC010000268.1:0-6074 GCA_043818215.1 Chloroflexota bacterium
CAGCCCGGGTATCGCGCCGGACAGCGCGATCAAGATGAACGGTACCCGCCTGCGGTAGCGATCCGACAGGGTCGGCAGCACCACCGCGCCGGCGATGCCCCCCAGCACCATCAGCCCGCCGGCCAGGCCGGCCTGGGTCTGCGTGAAGCCCCGTGGCCGCACTATCTCCTCGATCCAGGTCGTCACGCCGTTGAAGACGCCCAGCCCCACGAAGAAGATCGCTAATAGCAGGATGAAGTCACGCTGGCGCAGCATTTGCTTGAGTCCATCGAAAACCAGCGAACGCTCTTCCTGACCGGGAGGGCAGGGCGCCGTAGGCGGGCGTTCTTTAGCGGCCGCGAAGAAGACCACCGCCGAGACCACCGAGACGATACCGTAGATCATCAATACGCTATCGATACTCGACTGGAGCATCAAATACGGGGTCAGGGCCATACCGGCCAGGATGCCGAGATAGATGGCCAGCGATCCCAGTCCCGCCGCGGTAGCCCGCTCGCCAGCTGGGAACCAGCGCCCGGCCACAGTGGTCACCGCGTTGAGAATGAAGGGCTGACCGATGGCAATTCCGACCTGGGCCACCAATACCAGCGTGTAATCCGCAGCCACAAATCCGCGCATCAGGCCGAAGATGCCGGTCAGCGCGGCGCCAATCCCTACCGCGAGGCGGATGCCGTAGGTGTCGATGACCCACGAGGCCGGGATCGAGACGAAAATATAGACGATCATAAAGATCATGGATAAAAGCCCAATGCTGAGATCCGAGACGCCGTAATACCCGGCGGCCGTACTCGTGATCGGGGCAAAGGTGATCCAGAGCATTTGGTTGATGGCCACGGCAAACATGTAAGCCAGCAGCACAACCCAGCGATAACCATAGACTTTGTAAGCAGATTGTTCCATCGGATGAGACCTCCTATCACTAATATCTATCTACGCCCGGCGGCGGGGCCACCACCCGGCCGCGCCACCGGGCGCGGCCAGCAAGACCACCCAGTCCCCACTACAAAACCGGCGATTCCCCAGCAGATGACTCGGTAGGGGCATAAAACACTACCCCACTCACGGGCGCGTTAGCGATAACGTTATAGGCATTAGCGCCGGTTTTCTCGAGCAGAGTCGAATCCAAGCTTGTTGACTAATTATTCCATCAGTATAGCATGAGTCCACTGAAAAAACTCTTTTACCGCGGAGAACGCGAAGAACGCAGAGAAAAACTAAAAACCAAATTTAAGAATTCATGCCAGAATCTGAGCAAAGTTCAGAAACTTTAAATTAATTTTCAAAAATCTCTGCGCTCTCTGTGTACTCTGCGGTGGGATAGCCTTTTTTCAGTAGAGCAACTCCATAATTATTCATACTTCAAAATTATTCATACGGTAAGAAACACGATAGCAATACAGGGTGTTTCTAGGTAGTCATACGATGACTCCACTGAAAAAACTCTTTTACCGCGAAGAACGCGAAGAACGCAGAGAAAAACTAAAAACCAAATTTAAAAATTCATGCCAGAATCTGAGCAAAGTTCAGAAACTTTAAATTAATTTTCAAAAATCTCAGCGCTCTCTGCGTGCTCTGCGGTGAAATAACCTTTTTTCAGTGGACTCATATATCCTCCCGTGGAAAATTAGCCCACATTTCGCGTCGAACTTCAGCGATATCTTCGTCAGTGATGTCTAAATCGCTCCAGATGCCGCGTAACGATTTGCGCGGAACTGGTTGCGCTGACTGTAACTCCCGCTCGATATCTGGAACCACCCATTCAATCAGACGAACTTTATCAAGCGGTGAAAGTCGTTTAGGGATGAGAATTAAATAACTTGCGCGTTTGTATCCTAACGCGAGTGCCGGTTGAGTAGCGGAGGCACAGTTTTTTCGTGCCGTAGCGTATCGAAACCAAGCGGTTTCTGGCGAATTAAGCCCGTTTGGTTTCGACACCGTACCTGCGTTCGGTGCAGGTGTACGCCCCTCTAAAATCATTCGGGGCTACTCAACCTGCACTACTCTCTAATTTGAAAATGGGAAAGTTATTTAATCACCGTTCCTTAGCCATATCTAATACTTCATTGAAAGTAACAGTCCCTTGCATTTTTCACCTCATTATGTCTGGTAATGAATTCGCCACTAGCTATCCGCCATCCGCCACCCGCCACTCGCCATCCGCCACCCGCCACTCGCCACCCGCCATCCGCTGCCTCACCAATTCGGCGCCGGGGTGGCGGCCAACAGCGCCGATTGCAGCATCCAGCCCTCTCTGCCATCTGGCAGCCTCACATGCAGCCATAGAACTTTATTCGCCACCACGGGTTTGTCACTGAGAATTTGGATCAGCGTGCCGTTGAGCGCCGAGGTGACGAATTCCTCGCTGAAGCCTGGCCCGGCTCGCAGTATGGCGCCTTTGTATTCCTCTGACGTGTTGACCAACGCGTAGACCGGTGTTGGGCTGGGTGACGGAGTGTAGCTGGGGGATGGCGTGATAGATGGCGTGACCGTGGGTGGCAGGGTTGCCGAGGGTGGAACAGGCGTAAACGTTGATGTCGGCGTGGGAGTGGTGGAGGCCGTTGCAGTAGGAGTGAGTGTGGCAGTCGGACTCGGTGTCGGGATGGCAACCTGCCCCCAAAATGCGGCCCCCGCCCCACTGAGTCCGATCAGCACAATTGCTCCCACAAGGGCTACCACCCCTCCAATCGTGTATCCAAACAAAGTCAGCGGGCGGAATCCCAAAATCGCCAGCGTTATAGCCCCCAGAAGGGCAGCCCAGGCCAGGTGGACGGCGAAAACCACCAGACCGTCCGGCCACAAATGGGGGAGTCCGCTTCCCAGCCCGAAGCCAGCCACGGTCAGCGGCACGAAGAGTTCATAAGCCAGGGCGACACTGGCTACCGCCGCCCGACGTCTTGAGCGCACCAACGAGATACTTGTCAGGATAGCGCCCACCGCCAGCACGAGTAAATTATGCCATATCAGTTGAGCGTGGAAATAAACCTGTATCAGTTCCGAAATCCCCCACAGATTGGCGGCATAGCCTGCCAGCGCCCCAACGAGCAGCACAAGTATGCTGGCGATCACAATGCCGATCAGACTGCGGACGAAGAAACGCGTTGAACCGGTTACGGTTCCCAGGGATAGCCCGACCAGAGGGGCCATTGTCGGGGCGAACAGGGCGCCCAAAACCAGAAATGCGGGAGAATCGATGAGCAGCCCCGCGCCTATAATTGCTCCCGCCAAAAGTGAAAACAAAAAGAAATCGAACGATGGCGAAAGCCGTTGAGAGAGCTTATCTAAAAAAGACTCTCGTTCGGAGGCGCTCAAGGGCAGCAACAAGCGGCGTGCCCGTCGCCGGCGGGCGGGTTGCATGTTCTGGGGGTCGTCTGGTGTTTGTTCGGTTTGAGGTAGATTCATTTTATTTATGTACTGGTCAACAAAAACTTGAACATAAGTCATACCGCAAGGGTATACCGGTTGGTATTGCGAGCCAGCTCTTCTGGCGAAGCAATCTCCTCCTTAGCGAGATGGAGATTGCCACATTCCACTGCGTTCCATTCGCAATGACATGTTGTTTAAGGTAATCTTGACGATTACAGATTTTTTTATGTACGCAAGGTCGCTACAATTCTCAGCGGATTTTCCAGCAACCCCAGGGCCGCGTAGATATCGGGCACAATAATGTCGGCCGAGCGAAGAGCACCGCCGGATAAACCTTCGACAGAAAGAATGCCAATGCCGATGGCCGCGGCTTGCAACATGGCTGCATCATTGGCACCCTGCCCGATGGCCGCCACGTGCTCGGCTCCCAGGTTGCGCACATACTCAGCTTTTTGCGCGGCCTCGTTTCCGCGGGTTACGCGCACCGCTTCCAAATCGAGTTGTTGGTCGATGATGTATTGCCGCCCGTGCGTATCAGCCGTCAGCAGATGCAAAGACAGCCGCTCACGTAGAGTGACAAATATTTGCGCCAACCCCTCGTGTAGATGCCCATCTACGGCCAGCGTGCCGTTGACATCGCACACCAGGTGCGCCAGTTGCACAACCCCGCGGCCAGGAATGTCTAGTTTTATCATATCGCAGCCTCCCGCTGTGACCGACGGACGATAGCCGACCGCCGACCGCACCCGCCGACTTGCTGACTCGCCAGACCTTCCAGGTTTTCGGAAACCTGGAAGGTCTTATTATACAGGAATTTGTGGATTAGTAGTAAAATAAGCCTAAATAAATGATTTTTCGCCCACCAAAAGGGAAAGTTGTGCGTCATTTGAATTACGCACAAAAACCTAATGGTAAATGGTAAATGGTGAATTATAAATGGTAAATGATTGCGGCGATCCTCGCCTCATTTACAATTTACCATTAACCATTTACTCATTTTTATACCGAGGTGAATGATGGCTATAGGCGATGATCTTGAAGAAAGGTTGATTGAATTTGCAGTACGTATTGTGAAATTGTGCAACGCGATGCCCAAAACCACAGTTAGCCGGCATCTGGGAAATCAACTGGTGCGTAGCGGAACGTCACCGGCTTTTAACTATGGTGAGGCCAGAGCTGCGGAAAGTAAGCGGGACTTTGTTCACAAAATGCGTGTTGTGCATAAGGAATTGAATGAATCGAATATCAACCTTAAAATCATTCATCGCAGTAAGCTATTATCAGAAAAACAGTTGAGTAGCATTATGGATGAATGTGACCAACTCTGCCGTATTTTCAATGCCAGTATCGAGACCGCTCTTGACGATAAAAGCGACAAAACGTAATTTATACCTATGCAGGCACTGTGCAATTTACCATTCACCATTTACCATTCACCATTTACCATTTCATTTCACCCTGCATAATTCAAGTGACGCACTTTGGTGGGCAAAAAAAACAATTATGGCCTACCCCTTTCATCGGAGGAGACACTACAGTGCTGCGATTGACACCCAAACATAGGATTATCGTTTTATTGATCATATCGACTGTCTTCCTGACAGGCTGCAATGGAACCATTCCCGGACTTGCTCCCACGCAGACGAACACACCTGTCCCCACGAATACTCCCACCCCCACAGAAACCCTGACCCCCACGGTCACACCGCTGCCCCCGGTGGGGGTGCTGCTGGCGCCCCCGGAGGCCGATTCTGAGCTGGTGGAGGAGATGCGAACCCTGTTGTCAGAGTGGATTCCCGCGCTCGGATATCGTTTTCAGGTGCGTCCTTCGCTCACCTTAGCTGATCTGGATCGAGATGAGTTCAAGCTGATCGTTGTCTTGCCGCCGGCCTCGGATTTGGGAACGCTGGTCGCAGCCGCACCAGAGGCCCGCTTCCTGGCCGTTGGCATTCAAGGTCTGGAACCAGCCCCAAATCTGAGCATGATCGGCTCCGACGGTGACCGCCTCGACCACCAGGGCTTCATCGCTGGCTACATGTCCGCAGTGATCACCCCGGATTGGCGCACCGGCGTGATTGGTGTGGCCGACTCAGGTGCAGCTGTGGAAGCCCGTCAGGCTTTTGTGACCGGTGTGGAATTCTTCTGCGGGTTATGCCTGCCCACCTATCCCCCTTACTTCGAATATCCTTTGTATTTCGAGTTGAATACTGGCGCTGATACCGTTGAGTGGCTGGCCGCAGCCGACTTTATGATCCACCGCTCTGTGGAGACCGTGTACGTTGTGCCCGGCGCCGGGGATGACGCCATGCTGCGGCACCTGGCTCAGTCGGGCGTGAACATAATCGGCGGCGTATCTCCCCTCAATGATATTGGCGGCCAATGGGTAGCCTCGCTGCGTTTCGATCCCTTCCAGGCCTTCCAGGATTTCTGGCCCGATTTTGCAGCCGGGCTTGACGGGCAATCCATCACTGTGCCACTTGCCATCACAGATGTGAACCCGAAGCTGCTCAGTCCTGGCCGCCAGGGCGCGGTCGAAGAGATTCTGGCCGACGTGCTAGCGGGTTTTGTGGATCTGGGGATCGAAACACCGGAGGAGAACCCGTGAGGCGGGTGGCGAATGGCGGATGGCGGGTGGCGAATGGCGGATGGCGACTAGCGAATGGCGAATGGCGGGTGGCGACTGGCGGGTGGCGGGTGGCGGGTGGCGGGTG
>JBDRGC010000269.1:0-2980 GCA_043818215.1 Chloroflexota bacterium
AGGGGGGCAGGAGGGCAGGGGGGCAGGGGGGCAGGGGGGCAGAGGGGAAAAGGGACAGGGGGGCGCAAATCCGCTAATCCGTTATAATCCGCTGCTGAGTTGTGGTATCATTCGCGAATAATTTTTCCACGGAGGCAACAATATGGCACACGTAAAAACAAAAAAAGGCGTAATCGGAATTCTCACCGGCGGGGGAGATGTCCCTGGCCTTAATCCGGCTATTCGAGCGATCACCATTCGGGCCATTAGAGAAGGCTATCAAGTCATCGGGCTGCGACGCGGATGGGGCGGCATTACCGAACTTGTCCGCGACAAAAATGCCGATAACTCCAGAAACTTTCAAATTCTGAGCGAAGATATTGTTAATAAATCTGGAAGAACAGGGGGAACTTTCCTGCATACTTCCCGAACACGTCCCAGCAGCATATCTAAAGTCGATGTTCCGGAGCAATACAAGGACAAATACACCGATGAGATTAACGACCTGACCCCAGAAGTCATCCAGAATCTAGATTTCTTGGGCATAGACTACCTGATTCCCATCGGTGGGGATGACACCCTCAGCTATGCTGTCACCCTGTATCAGCAAGGAGTCAAAGTCGTCGGGATGCCAAAAACTATGGACAACGATGTACCGGGAACCGATTATTGCATCGGGTTCAGCACCTGCGTCACCCGCACAATTCAAATGACCAACAGCCTGCGGACTTCGGCTGGCTCCCACGAACGCTTCCTGGTTTTGGAGGTTTTCGGTCGCTATGCAGGATTTACCGCCATGCTGCCCACTATGGCAGGGGCCGCCAATCGCTGCGTAATTCCGGAACACGAGTTCGATATAAATCAATTGACAGAACTCTTGTCCCACGACCGCAACGAGAATCCCAGCCGGTATTCGATCGTTTTGGTATCCGAAGGCGCCATGTTCGAAGGCGGGGAAATGATATTCAAGGATGCATCCACTGATGCTTACGGACACAAAAAACTGGGCGGCATCGGCGACCTGGTTGCATCGGAGCTAAAAGAGCGTTCGCCAAAATTCAACAACGGCAAAACCATCAGTACTATTCAGCAAAAACTGGGATATCTGGTGCGCTGCGGCGACCCCGACGCCACCGACTCGATAGTCCCCATGGCCTATGGCAACCTGGCCCTGGATTTGATCCTAAGCGGCATTCATGGACGGCTGGTGGTGTTGAAAAACGGGCGTTACGACAATGTCCCCATCGACGTAGTCACCAGCACCAGCAAGATCGTCGATATAAAAAAACACTACAACACAGAACGGCTGCGCCCACATTACAAACGTTTTGCGATGAAGCCCCTCTTTATCATGACCAGTGATGACCCGTAAACTGGGCTGACCAAACCTTGTGGGAAATCAGGGGCTAGGGACCAGGAAACTAGGGACTAGGAAACTAGGAAACCGCATTCCTAATCCCTAGTCCCTAGTCCCTAGCCCCTGATCCCTGATTCCTGATCCCCCCCGGAGACCCCCATGAAAATGTCACAACTCTTCAGCCAAACCCTGCGTGAAGCCCCGGCGGAAGCCGAGATAACCAGCCACCGCCTGCTGCTGCGGGCCGGATTCATCCGCCAACTTGCCGCCGGCATCTTCACCCTCATGCCAATGGGCAAACGCTCCATCACCAAAATCGAAAACATCCTGCGCGATGAGATGAATGCCATTGGCGGGCAGGAAATGAGTATGCCCGTCGTCCACCCCGCCGAAGTCTGGCAGGAGACTGAACGCTGGTACCAGATTGGCTCCGAGATGGGCCGCTTCAAAGACAAAAACGAGCGCGACATGGTGCTTGCCATGACCCACGAAGAAGTGGTTGCCGACCTGACACGCCGCGAAATCCACTCCTACCGCCAACTCCCGGTACTCATCTATCACATCCAAACCAAGTGGCGCGACGACCCCCGTCCGCGGGCCGGCCTTATCCGGGTACGCGAGTTCACCATGAAAGACAGCTACTCCCTGGACGCCGACTGGGAAGGCCTCGACCTGCAATACCGCAATCACTACCAGTCCTACTTCAACATCTTCCACCGCTGCGGCATCCCGGTCATCTCAGTCAAATCCGACGTTGGCATGATGGGCGGCAAACTGGCCCACGAATTCATGTACTTGACCCCCATCGGCGAGGACACCCTGCTGTTGTGCGACGAGTGCGGATATTCCGCCAACCGGCAGATTGCCCTCTTCCAAAAATCCGCCCTGCCCGCAGAAGAACCCCTGCCCATCGAAAAAATCGCCACCCCGGAGACCTCCTCGATTGCGGATTTAGCCGCTTTCCTCGACATCCCCCAAGCCAAAACCGCCAAAGCGGTATTCATGGTGGCTACCATTCCCGAAGGTGAATCCAGCACCGAGAAATTCCTCTTCGCCATCGTGCGCGGCGACATGGAACTCAACGAGACCAAGCTGATCAACGCCGTGGGAGCCAGCGAGATGCGTCCCGCCCGAGAGGATGAAATCGAACTCATCGGCGCGGTGGCAGGTTACGCCTCCCCCGTCGGCCTCTCAAGACCTCCGAGGTCTTTAGAGACCTCGGAGGTCTCCATGGCCCTGCTCATCGTGGTGGACGACCTGATTCTCCAATCCGCCAACCTGGTAGCTGGCGCCAACGAGCAAGGCTATCACCTGCTCAACGTCAACTACGGGCGCGATTTCGAAGCCGATATTGTGACCGACATCTCCGCGGCCCGCGAGGGGGATGGCTGCCCCCGCTGCGGCGGAGCCATGCGGATCGTACGCGGCGTGGAGGTCGGCAATATCTTCAAGCTGGGCACGCGTTACTCCGACTCGATGGGCTGCACCTTCCAGGATAAAGACGGCACCGAGAAACCGATCATCATGGGTTCCTACGGGATCGGCAGCGGGCGTCTGCTGGCTTCCGTGGCCGAGGAGTACAACGATGAGTATGGCCTGATCTGGCCGATCACCATCGCACCGTATCACGTACATCTGGTGATG
>JBDRGC010000270.1:0-41540 GCA_043818215.1 Chloroflexota bacterium
GGGGGGCAAGGGTGTACTCATACTTGTTTACTCTGTTTACCTGTTTACCTTGTTTACTCTATATACTTAGTTACCTGTTACCCGTTCTTCACCGGCAACACCAAATCCAGCGGGAATTCTGCCAAAACTTCGAACTTGCCATCGGGCCGCACCCAAAGGGTATTCTCCAACCGGCAGCCCATGCCGCGTTCGGGATAATACAGCCCCGGCTCGATAGTCATGACTGAGCCGGGAGCCAGGATGTCATCATCACTGGCCAGACTGCCTGACCAGGGCCGCTCGTGAACGTGCAATCCGAGGCCGTGCCCCAGGCTGTGGACGTACCCGGCTTGCAAGGTGGGGTCATCTTTGATGGTGGCATGTCCCTGGGCTTCGAAGAGTTCGCAGGTGCGATCCTGGTAACTCTTGAAGGTCTCGTTGACTTTGAGTTCACTTACGATCCGTTGGTAAACCGCGTACACATCTTCGTAGAGGGCCTGCGCTTCGTCGGGGGCATAACCCAGGCACCAGGTGCGGGTGAAATCGTAGAAATAGCCTCCCCCGGCTTCACATGGGAAGATATCGAAGACAATGGTCTGCCCCAGGCGAAGAAAGTCACTGGAGGTGCCGGTGCTGTGAGGAATGCCCGCATCCCGCCCGATGGCGAAGATTGTGCCCTCGGGGTTTTCGGCGTCCCGTTCGGCCAGCCACAAATTGATGCGCCGCTTGACTTCCCCTATGGTGACCGGCTGCCCGTCAGTGTTGACCAGCACCCCATCTTCGACGCGCCGGGAGGTGAGAAAATCGGCCACCTGCCCCACCACAGAGGTCGTGATCTGCCCCATCTTACGGATATGCTCGATTTCAGTTTCGTCTTTGGTGGACATAGCACCCAACAGCGTCGAATTGTTCGAGGCCTCGCCGAGTATTTCCAGATCGGGCATCAACTTGCCAAGCGCAGCAAAGACAGCGTACCCCAAACCGACATCTATTTTGCCATAGATAGCCATGCGGCCGGCGGTGAGACCCTGCTCCGTGAGCATCTTCTGGTAACGCAGAGCCAGGGCTTCGATGGTATCGCCCCCAGCTTGCTTGACCAGCTCCTGGAATTTATACTCATCCAAATTCTTGGTCTTCAGGCCGGTGGCTGCGGCCTCCTCGCGCTCCATGGGGTTGTAATACAGCACGGGGTCAGCATCCCGCACCCGTATCAGGTCGGCGCTGGTGAGGTGGCCGCCCCCCGTCATATAGTACATGGCCGGGTTGTGCTGAGCTGGGCCGGTGATCAGGACAGCGTTTAGATTCTTGTCTTGCATAAGTCGGTTGAGGTCGGATTTCATGGTTTAGCTCCAGGGATTAGGGATTAGGGATCAGGGATCAGGTGCGACGTACCCGGGGTTAGTAGTGATGCACGAGAGTGCATCGTATCTGGCACAAGGACACTCTCGTGTCCCACTACAAACTTTTCTCGCCCGATTCTGTATAACTTGACATTACCGCGTCTGCTGGACAATTTTCAGCACTTGCAGGCGGGTGAGCTTTTCCTTGCCGCTCTCCAACACGTCCAGGGTGGCTTCGGCCAGCAGCAGCGGAATTTCTACCAGGTATTTGAAAGCGTCGCGGGGCATGGCATCCACCCCCGTCCTCGCCATCGCCAGGTTCCGGCGGGCGTAGGCAAACATTTGCTCGCGCGTCCAGCCTTCCGGATAAAAATTCACCTGGTGCGACATGTCTTCGTTCCGATTGCGCAGAATATTGACGGCCTGCAAACCGCGCCCAAATTGGATCGCCAAGACACGGTCGATTTGCGTTCCATCGAACCAGGCCCAAATATCGCATAGCAGCAACCCCACAGCTCCCGCCACACTGAAAGTATAACCGTCCAGGTCGGCCTCTGTACGCACATCCCACTCCTGCTCCACCCAATGTGCCATGCGATCGGACATAGCGGCGGTGGCATCCCAAATTCGGGGGGCAATAGATGTGGGTGCGTGAATCGACCATTCGCCAATGCGCAGGGTCACTTCGGGCAGCAGGTTCTTGAACGGCACAAAAGCGGCCTCGAATTCCATAGTCACGCGCTCGTCCACCATAGTTTGCGATTGCAAAATCAGGCCCACCTTGCGCAGCAGGCTTGCTTTGCTGGCGGTATCCAGGGTTTCGTGATCTTCGATCTCATCAATAGCCCGCAAACACAAATAAGCCGCGGCCACAGTTTCTTGCAGGCGCGCCGGCAGGCGAGACACCGGAATATAAAACGTCCGGCTGGTATCTTTCAGCACTCTCATTACATCTTTATGCAGGTTCATTCAACGTCCTTCAGAATATTGGTTCTTTGATGTTTTGTGTGGTCAAACTCTTTTTGTACACGGATTGCACGGATTGCACGGATTTTTCTTTGGATTTACGCTGTACCGGCACGGTGTCCAAATAATCCGTGTAATCCGTGTACCGCGCCTCACAATATCTCAGAGAACCAGAATATTTTTCAAATGTGCCAACAAAATCTCGTCCTGATCTGGGAGTACAGTGCGGGGGTCGAGAACTACGCTCCCGTCCTGGATGCGGGCAATAACCGGGGGATCGGCCTCCCGCAGACGGGCCAGGAAGCGGGCTGGTTTAGGGGTGTCGAGGTCGAGGAGATATGTGGGCAGGGACTCCCCCGGGAGACTGCCGCCGCCCACGGTGGATTCCCCTGGGACCACCTCCCCGGCCCCCAGGTTGGCTGCCCACCCCGCAGCACGCTTCCGGATTGCTTCGAGGGAGGCGGAAATCATCCGCCAGACAGGAATCTCGCGCTCGGCCTCGTCTTTCAAATAATGGAGCAGCGTCGCCGAGAGGGCCGAGAGAGCCAGCTTATCGGCGCGGACGGCACGCGCCAGGGGATGCTTTTTTAGTTTGGCGATCAAATCCACCGCCCCGACGATGATTCCCGCCTGGGGACCGCCCAGCAATTTATCGCCGGAGAAGCACACCAGGTCGGCGCCCGCGGCCAAGGATTCCTGTATAGTGGGTTCGTGGCCGAGGCCGTATTGGGCGGTATCCAGCAATGAACCGGAACCGAGATCGTCCAGCACGGGGAGTTCGGCGGCGTGAGCGACGCGCACAATCTCGTCCAGCGTGGGTTCGGTGGTGAAGCCGATGATGGCGAAATTGGAACGGTGGACGCGCATCACCAGTTTGATCGGATGTTCAGCGATGGCCTGCTCGTAATCCCGCAGATGGATGCGGTTGGTGGTACCGATTTCGACAAGTTTGGCCCCCGATTGGGCCATCACATCGGGGATGCGGAAGCCGCCGCCAATCTCCACCAGTTGCGAGCGGGCGATAACCACCCTGCGACGGCGGGCCAGAGCGGTGAGGGCCAGCAGCACCGCGGCGGCGTTGTTGTTGACCACCAGGGCGGCCTCGGCTCCGGTCAGACGGGTGAGCAGGACTTCGGCGTGCAGACGCCGGGAGCCGCGGCGGCCTTTGGCGAGGTCGTATTCCAGGTTGGAATATCCTAAAGCGACTTCGGCAGCGGACTGCATGGCGGCACTGCTCAACGGCGCACGCCCCAGGTTGGTGTGGATGATCACCCCCGAGGCGTTGATCACAGGCCGCAGGGTAGGAGCCGTCCAGCGGGCCAGTCTGCTACCCGATTGGGCGAGGATATCGGCTTCGTTGGGGAGGTGCTGAGTTTCGTGAAAAGTGGAGCGTGCCGCGTCGAGTGTGGAGCGGAGGGCGTCGAGCGTGAGTGGGCGGCCATAGGCCGCGATCAATTCCGCGGCTGGCGCGGTTTGGAGCAGTTTATCGACGGAGGGAAGGGTGCGGAGATTGGACATGCGAGGGGCAAGAGGCAAGATGCAAGAGGCAAGATGCAAGAGGCAAGGAGCAGGAGGCAAGGGGCAAGTGGCAAGGGGCAAGGGGTAAGGGGCAGGAGGCAGGAGGCAAGGGGCAGGAGGTAAGGGGCAAGGGGTAAGGGGCAGGAGGCAAGAGGCGGGAGGTCTCATGCCTCATCCCTCATGTTTCATGCTTCATGTTTCATGCTTCATGCTTCATGCTTCATGCTTCATGCTTCATGCCTCATGCTTCATGCTTCATGCTTCATGCCTCTTGCCTCTTGCCTCTTGCCTCATGCCTCTTGCCTAACGAATCACGGCTCCCAGCGGCTTCTTTCCCGCAGGCGGATGAGCCACTCGGTCAGAGCCAGACCCGCCGCCAATAATAACACCAGCGGGAGGGTGAGGACACGCCCGAGTTGCAGCCATGTCAGGGTGGCAAAGTAGATACCCACCAGCGCGGATTCCCGCACGACAACTGCGCGGCTTGCTGGGGGTTTCGTGGGGAAGCGGCGATTGAGGAAGGCCGCCACGGGTAGAGATGTGCCGGTGAGGGCCAGTACACTGAGGAAGAAGAAAAGCCAGCGCGGGCCGAGAGTCGGTAGGGTTTCGATGATCAAGTAGACCAAACCAAACCAGCCAATTACGGCGAGGAGGGCGGCAGCGGGGAGGGTGGAGCGGATGGAGGGGGATGTCATGGGGATTGGTAGATTGGTAGATTGGTAGATTGGTAGATTGGTAGATTGGTGAGGGGGATTCTAACACAGGGGAACAATAATCCACTCACCCCACGATCAACTCATCCAGAGATCGTTTGGGCACGTGATGAATGCTGGCATCGTCTCGCCAATATTTGATATCCCCCTCGGGGTTGAGGGGTTCGATCAACACGGTCTCTTTAGGCTTGCCTAGCGCGATGACCAGCAGGATGTGCAAGTGGTCGGGGATACCCAGTTCCCGACTCAGTTTCGCCCGCTGGACTGATCCTATCATACAGCCGCCCAATCCCTTTTCAGTAGCGCCCAACAGAATACTTTGAGCAGCGATCCCATGGTCGCAGCCGAAATCCGCTTTGATGCTCTTGTCGCCCAGGATGATGATGTATGCCGAGGGCCGCTCGCCATCCTCGGGACCGGGCCAATCTTTGATATAACCAGCCCACCCCAAATGGGGAAAGATCAGGTTGTTTATCTCGGGGTCGCTCGAAAGGATGAATTTCAGGGGCTGCAGATTGGATGCAGATGCAGATAGTCTGGCGAGGTCGACAAGTTCTCGCAGGGTGGCATGGCCGATGGCATGATCTTGATGGAAGCGGCGGTAGCTTCGATTTTGCAGTATCAGGTCTTTTAGTTTCATTATATACTCCTATGAAACCCATCTCTGACAGAGCCGCTGACGGGGTTTCATTATGGTGCGTGTGACGGCAAAATGCCGCCTTATGCGACTCCTTATGGTTGGTAGATTGGTAAATTAGTGATTACTAAACGTGTTAGAATTGAATATCGGAGGTGTTGCTATGCTCTCACAACCAGTTACAAAAGATTTTGTGCTTCACCAACTGGACAAGCTCTCGTCTGACAGGCTGGCTGAAGTTGCCCGTTTTATTGAATCCTTGCAGTTCAGAACCCGAGTGCCTCTCCGGGAAAGCGTTTCTGGCGAACATGCAGCTTTTGGGATATGGGCGGATTACCCGGAAGCAGATGAACCTGCCATCTTTGCTTTGAAACTCCGCCGACAAATCGAAACGAGGCAAGATGCCGCAACCAACACGCCTGATTGATACCGCCATCTTGATTGATTATTTGCGGGGGAATCGTGATGCCAGCGCGTGGTTGGAGCGGTTTCCGGCGGGGGAATTGATCGTCTCGGTCGTGACGGCTGCGGAACTGCTCACGGGCTGCCGCAATCGGAGAGAGCAAACGCTGATCGAAAAAGAACTCAGCTCTTATCCGATGATGTGGATTTCGAGCAGCATTTCTCAAACGGCCTGGGAGTGGTATCGCCAATTCCATTTGAGCCACGGCGTTGGATTTCTAGACTGCTTGATTGGCGCCAGCGCTTACCACCATGGGATTATTGTGAGTACCTTGAACGAGAAGCATTTTCGACCTTTTCCTGATTTGCAAGTAGAACTCCCTTACTAACACAAGTGAATCGAGGAGCGAATTCTTCGATGATGGCTTTCAGGAGTTTGCTATGAGAACCAGATGACAGGTAGATTTCTTTACCTTCCGCTACAGACACAGGAATCATTTTTATTTTACTCCTCCCCCACTGGCGGAGCCGCCTGCCCATAATCCAGCACCTCCCGCACCTGGGAGCCGGGCTGCGGCGCGCTGATGATACCCTTCTCTTCTATCGTTTCGATCAGGCGGGCGGCACGCGTGTAACCGATCCGCAGACGGCGTTGGAGCATGGAAATCGAGGCCCGCCCCCGCCGGCGTATCAGGTCTACCGACTCGTTGAACAGGGGGTCGAGATCTTTCTCGGCTTCTATCTCGTCCCACAAGGGCATCTGCTTGAGCGGCACGCCCGCCGGGATCATATCCGGTACGCCGCCAGCCGCTGTCGCCACCGAGGTGGGAAGCACGTAGCCCGTCAGCCCGCGCCAGTACTGCACCAACCGCAGCAATTCATTTTCAGAGACGAAGACACCCTGCAAGCGCACTGGCGCGGCCGCATCGGGAGCCTGGAATAACATATCGCCGCGCCCCAGCAATCGCTCGGCCCCGGGCTGGTCGAGGATCACCCGGCTGTCGATGCCCGAGGCGGTGGCGAAGGCAATCCGGGCCGGGAAGTTGGCCTTGATCAGACCGGTCACCACGTCCACCGAGGGGCGCTGGGTGGAGATCACCATGTGGATGCCCGTAGCCCGCGCCAACTGCGCCATGCGGGTAATCGTCCGCTCGGTCTCGTCGGGGGCCAGCATCATCAAATCGGCCAACTCGTCGATAATCACCACCAAATAGGGCAGTGTGCGCTCGCCTTGGGCCTCCATGCGCTGATTGTATTCAGCGATATTGCGCGCCCCAACAGCGGCAAACTTGTGATAGCGCTGATCCATCTCCCGCGTCGCCCACTGCAAGGCTCCCACCACGCGCTCCAAATCGACCACCACTGGAGCCAACAGGTGGGGGACACCGTTGTAGCCGGTCAATTCCACCCGCTTGGGATCGATCATCAACATGCGCAAATCGTCGGGGGTATTGTTGAGCAGCAGGCAAGAGATGATGGCGTTAACACACACCGACTTGCCCGACCCCGTGGTTCCGGCGATCAATATATGGGGCATGGCAGCCAAATCGGCGGCCACGGCGTTTCCGGCCACATCCTGCCCCAGGGCGAAGCGCAGCGGCCGTCCCTCCAATCGCTGGAAAGACTTGTTTTCGATGCCGTCCCGCAGGGCTACCATGGCAGTCTCTTCGTTGGGCACTTCGATGCCCACAAACCCTCTCCCCGGCACAGGGGCTTGAATGCGGATGCGCGTGGCTGCCAGCGCCAGGGCCATATCGTCGGCCAGAGCCGCGATCTTGCCCACCCGTACGCGGGTGCGTTTGCCGCGCGACTCGATAAAGGCCGGCTCGACGCCGAATTGGGTAATGGTTGGCCCGCGATTTATTTCCACCACCCGGGCCGGCGCGTCAAACGAGGCCAGCGTCTCTTCGATGACCTGTGCCCGGTGGCGGTCGAATTCGTCATCTACGGGGATATCGACTCCGGCATCCAGTATTTCTTCCAAGCGGGGCAGAACCCAGGTTTGCGGGGATGCAGAATCCCAGGGGGACGCGCCGGATGGGGATCCCGGGGTGGCGGCCTTGGCCTCGGGCCTGGCAGCCAGCCCCAAAGTGGATTCCGCTCCCGCATCCCCCGGGGCAGGCGCGGCTTTCAATGTCTGTGCCTCCCGCCCGGCCCGCAATTCGTCCCACGCGTCTTGAATCCGCAAAATCAATGGCCGCATCCATTCGAACAATCCCAGCACGGGGCGGTCTAAGGTGATGGCCAAGGCTAATAACAGCCAGGCGAGCAGCGTCACAGCCGCGCCGCCCCATCCAAACCCGCTGCGCAGAATTTGCAGTATCCCCGCACCAATATAGCCGCCGCCTCGCCCTTCGGAAGCCAGAGCGAAGGCTGTCTCGCGGTCAGCGGGGAGCAGGGCAAAGTGCAGGAGGGTGAGAAAAAGGCCGAAGAGCAGCACGATGCCCGCACCGCGCTCGACGGAAAGTTGGGGCAGGCGCTCGAAATCGCGCAATATCAGCCATACGCCCACCAATATCAGCCCGATGGGGAAAACGTAGACTCCCCAGCCGAAGAGACGGGTCAGCAGTGTGACCCAGCCGCCCATCAGCAATCCGTTGTTGACCGAGAGCAGGCCGAAAAAGGTTATCAGCCCCACCAGGGCCATGACGACCCCGGCGATATCGAGTTTGCGATCCAGGGAGAGATTGCCCCACAGGGAGGTGTTGACAGGCTGCGGGGTCGTTTTTTTGCTGGCAGCGCGGGAGCGCGTGGATTTGCGGCTGTTCGGTTTGCGGGGTTTGGTGTTTTTTCGGGTCATGGGGGGGTAGGGGCTAGGGATTGGGGACTAGGGACTAGGGACTAGGGGGAACGGGGGAGTGGGGGGCAGGGGAGCGGGGGAGTAGGCTGCTTCCTGATTCCTAGTCCCTGGTTCATGATCCCTAGTCCCTGGTTCCTGATTATAGCACAAATGGTCTGTATTATATTGCTTCCAAAAACCCGAACCCGACAATAACCCATCCTCACGGGCTTATGTTAGAATCTAGCCGCTATGCAAGTATCGGAAAATCTCCAGGCAATTTTAGACACCCTGCCAGATAGAACCGGCTGCTATCTGATGAAAGATGCGGATGGAGCGGTGATCTATGTGGGCAAGGCTGTCAACCTGCGGCACCGGGTGCGCTCATATTTCCACTCGGGAGCGCAGGAGCATCCCCGCACGCGCCAACTGGTGTGCAGCATTGCCCACATCGAGTGGATTGTGGTCGGTTCAGAGCTGGAAGCGTTGATCCTGGAAATGAACCTGATCAAAAAACACCGCCCGCACTACAACGTGCGTTTGAAGGATGACAGGCGCTACCCCTACATCAAAATCCACTGGGGGAATGCCTACCCAAAGGTGACGATCACCCGCAATATGGCTTCCGACAGTTCACGCTACTTTGGGCCGTACACCAGTGTGTGGGCTGTGCATCAAACTCTGGATGTTCTGCGGCGCATCTTCCCCTACCTGACCTGCGACCGGGAGATCACCGGGCAAGACACACGGGCATGTCTATACTACGATATCAAGCTGTGTACGGCTCCCTGCATTGGGGGCGTGAGTCAGGAAGAATATCGCCAGATGATTGCCGACCTGGGGCAATTTTTGGCCGGACGCACCGCTGGAATTGTGACCCGCATGCAAGCAGAAATGCATCAAGCCTCCGATGAATTGCGCTTCGAGCGGGCCGCGGCCCTACGGGACCAGGTGCAGGCCATCACAAAAGTGATCGAACGCCAGAAAGTGATTTTCACAGCCGATTACGTGGACTCGGACGTGATTGCCATGGCCCGCTCGGAGCGAGAGGCCTGCATGCAGGTGTTCTTCATCCGGGGTGGCAAACTCATTGGGCGGGAGTATTTCTTGATGGAGGGTACCGACGACACCCCAGATGCCAATGTGATAGCGGAGTTCGTCAAGCAATTTTACGATCAGGCCCCCACAGTGCCGCCACAGGTGATGCTCCCACAAGAAGTGGAAGAAGCCAGGGTCATTCAGGAATGGCTGAACAGCCGTCGGGGCGGCAAGAAAGTCAAGATGCTGATCCCCAAACGAGGCCAGAAACGCGACCTGGTCAAGATGGCCGCCGAGAACGCCGCCGAGACCCTGTCTGCCCTGCAAGCTCAGTGGAAAGTAAACAAGCACCGCCAGACGCGGGCACTGGCCGAACTGCACGCCGCGTTGGGGCTGCCCAATCCGCCCAACCGCATCGAGTGTTACGATATTTCCAACACGCAGAGCACGGCCATCGTGGGCAGCATGGTGGTTTTCGAGCAAGGCGTGCCCAACAAGAAGCATTACCGGCGTTTCAATATCCGCAGTGTGACCGGCGGCCCCGATGACTTCGCCAGCATGGAAGAAACCCTCAGGCGTCGTTTCCGCCGTTGGCAGGCCGCGCAGGAAAAGACGCAGTCCCCCGGCAAAAAGCCCGACCGCTCTTTCTCCACTCTGCCAAACTTGCTGATCGTGGACGGCGGCAAGGGACAACTCAGCCGGGCCGTGAAAGTTTTGGATGAGTTCGGGCTGCGCGATAAAGTCCCTGTGGCCGGGCTGGCAAAGCGTGAGGAGGAGATTTTTCTTCCGGGGCGAGAACGCTCAATCCTCTTGCCACGCAAATCAGAAGGGTTATACTTGGTGCAGCGCATCCGGGACGAAGCCCACCGCTTTGCCATCACTGCTCACCGCAAACGGCGGTCGAAGCTCGGGTTGGCCTCGCAATTGGACGCTGTCCCCGGCATTGGGCCAGCCCGCCGCAAAGCCCTGCTCGAACATTTCGGCTCCATCGGTGCCATCCGGCAAGCCACCACAGAAGAGTTGGCAGCCGCGCCGAAGATGAATGCTGGTCTGGCAGAGGCGGTCAAAGCGCATTTGGAGTGAAGAGTGAAGAGTGGCGGATGACGAGTGGCGGGTGGCGGGTGGCGGGTGGTGGGTGGCGTGAAAGGGATTTTATCCCACTTCGCTGCGCTTCGGGGATTACGTCACGCCCCGCGCACATCGTCCCGATGGTTCTACGGGATACGCTCCACGCTTCACGTTTCCCACTTCGCTGCGCTTCGGGGACCATGTCACGCTTAAATATGTTAGAATTCATCCACCGTCTTTTCTTTTCGAGAAGAGACATATAATCAAATAACCAGGAGTATAAAATGGCACAAACGAAGAAAAAGAAGAAACCCCAACCGGTAAACAAAAAACGCAGCATGCCTATAAATCAGAAAGTTATGTTGGTTATCGGTGTATTAATCATCCTTGCAATGCTGTCAGGGCCGATACTATCCATGCTTTCCCAATAAGCCGGAGGGGAGAGTTTCGGTATCTATCTCAATCTCCGGCTGGCAATTTTGCGTTTCTCGTTGTATACTCACTAATACAACTGCACCCCATACGGAGCATAATAATTCCCACGGGGAACAAGAGGAGAAGACTGCATGAAAATATCCGTTCTGCAAGAGAATCTGGCTCACGGCCTGAGCATTGTCTCGCGGGCCGTTTCCCCGCGCAGTACGCTGCCTGTGCTGGGTAATATTCTGATGGCAACCGACGATGGCCGCCTGCGTCTCTCGGCCACCAACCTGGAATTGGGTATCACCTGCTGGATTGGCGCCAAGATCGAGACAGAAGGCTCCACCACAGTGCCGGCACGCACCTTTACCGATCTGGTCGGCACCCTGCCACCCGATCACGTCAACATGGATTTGGTCGTGCGCACCCAAACCATGAACGTGCGCTGCGGAGCATCCAACACCGATCTGAAGTGCATCGACGCCCAAGAATTTCCCCCTATGCCGGTGTACGACCTGGATGATGGGATTCAGATCAACGTGGCGGACATCAAAGAGATGATCCAGCAAGTGGTCCTCGCAGCCTCCACAGATGAGGCCCGCCCCATCCTAACTGGCGTGCTACTGACCGTTGAGGGCAGCCAGATCACATTGGCAGCCGCCGATGGATTCCGCCTCTCTGTGCGCACAGCAGCACTAGCCTCCCCGGCATCCCAGCCAATCAGCGCGGTCATCCCGGCGCGTGCTCTCAGCGAATTATCCCGCATTGCCGGCAGCGGCGATGGCAAAGACGTTGTCACCATGACCATGCCCCCGAGGAGCGGACGGGTGATATTCCGCACGAAAGATGTCGAGCTGGCATCTCAACTGATCGAGGGCACTTTCCCAGATTACCAGCAGATCATCCCGGTCAGCTACCAGACCCGAACCGTACTGTCGACAGCTTCCTTCCTGAAAGCCAGCAAACAGGCCGAGATATTTGCCCGCGAGGGATCCTTGATTGCCAGGGTGAGCATCACCCCCGGGGGCGAGTTGCAGCCCGGAACCGTGGAAATCTCCGGCCAATCCGATGAAACCGGCTCCAACCAGACGGTGGTAGACGCCTCCATCGAGGGGCCGCCCATCCTGATCGCATTCAATGTCCGCTTCCTGCGTGAAGTGCTCGATGTGATCAAGACCCCCAATGTCGCCCTGGAAACCACAGTCGACACCAGCCCGGGAGTGATACGCCCCGTAGGTGACCAGAGCTTCCTGCACGTCATTATGCCCATGCACTTGGGGTAATCTGGATACTATCCGGCGACTGTAAGTCGCAGCAACATGAGCACAAAGCCTGCCTGCGCAGGCTGACAATAGTCAACGAAGGGCACAAAACAGACCAGCGATTATACTAAGATTGTCGGAGTATAGGCTGAACCAGTCCACGCAGGTGGACTTCGTACAATTCGTAGCTGTGACTTTCGTGAAGCATCCCCGAAGGGGGACAGTCGCCGGATGGCGACTGTAAGTCGCAACAACATGAGCACAAAGCCTGCCTGCGCAGGCTGACAATAGTCAACGAAGGGCACAAAACCGACCTCGTCTGCACTACAAAATCCCCGAAGGGTGAAGGGAGTGGGGAGCTTGTCGAAATGTCGGTTGAGCCAATCCACGCAGGTGGATTTCGTGCAATTCGTTGCTGTGACTTTCGTGAATCATCCCCGAAGGGGGACAGTCGCTGGATAACAGATATGCGCGTCCAGAAAATAAAATGTCCCAAATGCACGTTACACATTCTGCAAGACGTGTAACGTGCATTTACTTAACGCCCCACCGCCCCAATACACCAATGTACCAATGTACCAATACACCAATGTACCAATACACCAATGCACCAATACACCAATGTACCAATATACCAATGTACCAATATACCAATTTACCAATATACCAATATACCAACCCACCAACTAATCTATGACACTCCCTTCATCCTCATCCAACCGAGTCTTACCAATTTATCTGGCTCTGGCCGAATATCCCATCTTGGAGACGAGCATCCGCGCTCGAATGCGGCGCGAACTCTTCGAGCGCGGGGTGATCACACCGAAAAACTTCGAAGCCCAAGTGCGCAGAAGAGCTATACGATCACAGAAGAGGGAAGGGGTGACCGATCCCCTGTGGGATGAAACTGGAGAAATTTGGGTCACGCGGCTGACGCGTCTTCGCAGACATCTTACCGATTCTTATTTCGCTCACAACCTGCGGTACGAACTATTCGAGCAAATCGTGCGCGACGTGCTGGCGGAACGATTGCCATGCGTTGAAAACATTTTGATCTCTTTCAACCCCGAACTCGCCCCCCAAGAAATGATCTTCGAACAGGCCCAGGCAATCGAGAAACTGCCTCCCGAAGAACGCGCTCGCTACAAGTACCGCCAAAACGAGCTTACTGTAGTATTGATCCGCAGGATGATCAGCGACCAATTGGCTTATATCAATATTGCCAAAAAATGGTTTAGTGCCTCTGATTTATTCGAGATCCAACGGCGGAAGATCGGCTACGGCAAAGTTGGAGGTAAAGCTGCCGGCATGTTGTTGGCTGATTGCATTCTGCGTGAAGTTGCAGACGATGATATACGCGGGTGTCTGAAAATACCCGAATCTTATTTCTTGGGATCAGACCTCATGTACGAGTTTATGAGCTACAACGACTTGCTCCACTGGAACGATCAAAAATATAAATCTGACGAGCAAATCCACGCCGAGTATTCCCAAATACAGGCGGATTACGCCAATGGAGAATTTCCCCCCGATATTGTGGAAAAGCTCCAAGAACTATTGGAAAAGATTGGCCCGCAGCCTCTGATTGTACGCTCTTCCAGCCTTTTGGAGGATAATTTCGGCGCATCCTTTGCCGGCAAATATGAAAGCGTGTTTTGCCCCAATCAAGGCCGGCCAGATGAAAATCTACACGCGCTTACCAAAGCAATTGCTAAAGTGTATGCCAGCATTCTCAACCCCGATGCTCTGCTATACCGGCGCGCCAAGAAACTACTGGACTACGATGAGCGTCTTGCCATTCTCATCCAAATCGTAGAAGGCGAGCGTTTCGGGAAATACTATTATCCTCATGCTGCCGGGGTGGGTTTTAGCCGCAATATCTACCGCTGGTCTCCTCAGATCCGCGGTGAAGATGGGTTCCTGCGTCTGGTGTGGGGATTGGGAACCCGGGCAGTAGACCGCGTCGGCAGCGATTACCCCCGTCTGGTGGCGCTCAGTCACCCGATGCTGCGGCCAAAAGCAACTCACAAGTTGATCCGCCGCTATTCGCAGCAATACATAGACCTGATCAACCTGGAAAACAATCGCTTCGAGACATTGCCAGTACATCAGGTGCTCGACCGGCATGACCCTCTGATCCGCTACCTAGCGCAAATAGACCGGGGCGGATACCTGGCTCCCATCCGCAGCACGATCATCGAAGGGGGCATCGAACAAGTAGTGCCAACTCTAGAAGGGCTTCTCAGTCGAACACCGCTGGCTGAGCGCATGAAAACAATTCTCAATCTTCTAGAAGAACAATATCAGGCCCCCGTAGACATGGAATTTGTAATATACATAACCGACCCTAGCTCCCCCCACCCTGATGTAAAAATTTCTCTTTTGCAGTGCCGCCCGCAGAGTCACATCGAAGAGGAAGACGCTCATCTCCCAGATAACCTGCGCCCCGAAGACATCATTTTTTCAACCTGCCGCATGGTTCCGCAAGGACATGTAAAAGAGATTCAATACGTGCTATTCGTAACCCCCGAGGGATACCATACACTCCCCACTCCCGCGGCCCGCTTCAAATTAAGCCGTGCTATTGGACGCTTGAATAGTATTCTCGCCGACAAAACCTTTATCTGCATCGGGCCGGGGCGTTGGGGAACGACAAGCCCCGATCTAGGGGTTCACATCGGCTACGCAGATATCTACAATACCCGCGCCTTGATCGAGTTAACCGGGCAGGGAATTGGCACAGAGCCGGAACCATCTTTTGGGACGCATTTCTTCCAGGATTTGGTAGAGGCCCGCATCTTTCCCCTTGCTATTTTCCTGGATGACGAAGATGCAACCTTTGAGCGGGATTTCTTTTACAACACGCCCAACCGATTGGGGGAACTGGCTCCCGGCGAGGTCGATATGCAGGATTGCCTGCGATTGATCGAGGTAGCATCCTTCCGCCCTGGGCATCACCTGGAATTGGTGATGGATTCCGACAAGGGGCAGGCGGTTGCCTACCTGCGGAGTGATGCGTGAGGCGGGAGGCAGGAAGCAGGAGGCAGGAGGCAGGAAGCAGGAGGCAGGAGGCAGGAGTCATGAGGCAGGAGGCATGAGGCAGGAGGCATGAGGCATGAGGCAGGAGGCATGAGGCATGAGGCAGGAGGCATGAGGCATGAGGCAGGATCTGTTATCACGATTCACGCGCCAAATCTTGTCGAGAGCAGTAATTCTCGGTATGGTTCACCTACTCTGTAAGAAAAGAGAGAGATATTTGCAGTTTACTTATAACCTGCCCTCACCCCAGCCCTCTCCAATAGGACGAGGGGGAAAAGGCTCCCTCTCCCTGTGGGAGGGGGTTGGGGCGAGGGGGAAAAGGCTCCCTCTCCCTGTGGGAGGGGGTTGGGGTGAGGGCAGGGGTGGAAATCTTGGCTACTTTGCCGACTAAACCAGGAATTGCTGTGTCAAGAGGAGGAACAAAACGATCGCTATGAAAAAATTCGTTGCCGTGGCCGGAAATATTGGCGTAGGGAAATCCACCCTGGTGGGAATGCTCTGCCAGCGTTTGGGGTGGCAGCCTTTCTACGAACCCGAGGCCGAAAATCCATATTTGCCCGATTTCTACCGCGATATGCAGACCTGGGCTTTCCACTCCCAGATTTTCTTCCTCACTCACCGCCTGCGTGCCCACCGCAAACTGATCGAACACCCCAACTCTGCTATTCAAGACCGCAGCGTGTACGAGGATGCCGAGGTCTTCGCCCACAATCTCTACCGCCAGGGGCAGATCAGTGAGCGGGATTACAGCACTTATCATGAACTGTACCAGGTATTGAGCGAGTTCCTGCCACCCCCTGATTTGGTGATCTATTTGCGAGCATCGGTTGATACACTGCAGCGCCGCATCCGCAACCGCGGGCGCGATTACGAAAAGGAAATCAGACCCGATTACCTGACTCAATTAAACGAACTCTACGAAGCCTGGATTGACAACTTCAGCCTCTGCCCGGTGCTGACCGTCCCCGCGGATGAATTGGATTACGTTGCCAACCCCGGGCACCTGGATTTGATCGTGCAAAAAGTGAACGCGAAGCTGACCGGCAAAGATGAGGTCATCTTCGACCCAGAAGAGGTCGAAAATGGACGGCAGGCCTAAAACGACCACCAACCGCCGACCGCCGACCGCCCAAATCCTAACCCCTAACCTACCCGCAAATGGGGAAACAAAATCACTTCCCTAATGTTGGGCCGGCCGGTGAGCAGCATGACCAGCCGGTCGACGCCCATGCCGAAACCGCCGTTGGGGGGCATCCCGTAACGCATGGCCCGCAGATAGTCTTCATCCAGGGGGTGGCGTTCCTCGTCGTCGGAGGCGTAATCACGCCCCATTTCCAGGAAACGGGCCTCCTGATCCAGGGGGTCGTTGAGTTCTGTAAAAGCGTTCAACATTTCCATCCCACCGATAAATCCCTCGAATCGTTCCACCGTCTGCGGGTTGCCGGGGATGCTCTTCGCCAACGGAGAAATGTCCCGCGGATAATTGTACAGAAATGTCGGCTGGATGAGATTCGGCTCCAGAAAATCACTGATCAGATTGTCGATGAGTTTGCCGCGCGTGGCCTGGGGCTTGGGTTCTAACCCTGAGGCCTTCATCGCCGCCGACAGGGATTCGACGGTGGGGTGGGCGTGGATGTCGATGCCGGTGGCATCCATGATACCTTGCCGCAGCTCAACCCGCTGCCAGGGCGGCTCGAAGTTGATCTCGTGCCCCTGAAAGGTAACAATGCGCTTGCCAAGCACCCGGTCAGCTGCAAAGGCCAGCATCTGCTCGGTGAGTTCCATGACTTGAAGGTAATCGGCGTATGCCCAGTAGAATTCTAGTTGGGTGAACTCGGGATTGTGCTTGAATGACACGCCCTCGTTGCGGAAATCGCGCCCGATCTCGTAGACGCGTTCGAGGCCGCCGACCAGCAGTCGTTTGAGATACAGTTCAAAGGAAATGCGCAGGTAAAGGTCCTGCTTGAGTTGATTGTGGTGGGTGATGAAAGGCTTGGCCGCCGCGCCGCCGTAAATGGGGTGCAGAATGGGAGTCTCGACCTCGAGAAAGCCGCGTTCGTCGAGGAAATCACGCAGGGCACGCACGATGGCTGCCCGCGCCCGAAAGATGTCGCGCACCTCGGCGTTGACGGCCAGATCGGCGTAACGTTGGCGGTAGCGCGTTTCGGGGTCGGTCAGCGCGGCATGGCGCACGAGTTCGCCGTCCACGACCTCGTCTTTGGCCGCCGGGAGCGGAGTGATGGCTTTTGCCAACATGCGGAAGGACTCCACCCGCAAAGTGACTTCGCCAGAGCGGGTACGGAACATCTCTCCGCTGGCCTGCACAAAATCGCCCAAGTCGAACTCGCGGCTGAATAGTTTGAGTTGCTCTTTGCCGATGTCATTTTCCCGGAAAAAGAGCTGCACCCGCCCCTCGCCATCTTCGATATGGGCAAAGGTGATCCTGCCCATAGAGCGCATGGCGCGCAGACGCCCGACCAACGTAGCAGCTACCGGTTCTTCCTGCCCGGCGGCCTCGGCCTGCTCGAAAGCACGGATCGCATCGATGCTAAAGTGCGTCCGCTCGGCGCGGGTAGGATACGGCTCTATGCCTTCAGCTCGCAACGTTTCCGCTTTCTCCAGTCGAACTTTTTCCAGGCTTGTGTATTCTGCCATGTTAGTGTTCCTTTCCTGTGTAATTGGGATTAGGGATTAGGGATTAGGGGCTAGGGACTAGGGACTAGGGATCAATAAATCAGTTCCTGATCCCTAATCCCTGGTTCCTGATCCCTAATCCCTGATCCCTAGTCCCTGATCCCTGGTTCCTAATCCCTGATCCCTAGTCCCTGATCCCTAGCCCTTTGTTGTCACCTGACAAATCAACCGCCAGAGATGGAGTTGATCGAAAGATACCGCCTCACCCAAAGCATCGAAAACCGGCCTGAGATAGTCAGTGCCGCATTCGTCGAAAGCTGCCAGCACGCGCAGCTCTTCTTCGGGTGATAACTGGCTGGCTTTCTTTAACCCATCTAATGGCAAGGGACACCCAGCCTCGAAAGCCTTCTTTAGGTGATTGAGGATCGTGCTCTGCGTGAAGCCCATGTCAGCGGCGATGGCGGAAATGGATTCCCCGGCCTGGAAGTGCTCCCAAATGTAATCTGTGCGTTTTTGTCCGGTGCGGGAGGCGCGTTTGGCGATGGGCTGCGGAGATTTCTGAAGGGGTTGCAAATCATTCGCGTCGCAATATGCCTGGATAATGGGCAAGAAAACTGGGCCGTATTCTTCGACCTTGCGCTGCCCCACCCCATAGATTTGCGTCAATTCCGCAGGCGTGCGCGGGAAGTAGGTGGACATCTCGATCAGGGCGCGGTCGTGGAAAATCACGTAGGGCGGCAGTTCCCGTTCGCTGGCCAGGCGGGAGCGCAGGGAGCGCAGCTGCTCGAATAAGCCCTGGTCGTAATCCCGGGCTTCGGGGGCAGACACTGTTCTGAAGATGCCCGGCAGTGTGCCCCAAACTTCTTTGCCTTGCAGAACGGCTTTGCCAGCCGTGGTCACTTTCAGGCTGCCGTGTGGTTTGGTGCGTTCCAGCAGCCCCATGCGGATGAACTGCCCGGCGATATGCCGCCAATACTCTTGGGTGTAAGTTTGCCCAACTCCATGGGATGGCAACTGGTCGTGCTTGAACTTCAGCACCTTTTTGGCACGCGAGCCGCGCAGCACGTCGATCAGATGCGCCGCGCCGAAGATTTCGCCGGTCTCTTGGGCACAGGTGATGAGCTGGCGGGCGGGCGTAGTCAACTCCACTTTGGCGGAATCCCCTTCAATGCCAGCCTGAGCATCCTTTTCGGGGGTCAGAGAATCTGCCGGGCGGGCGGTCAAACAATTGTCACAGGCCTTACAATCATCCGAGTGATATTTCTCCCCAAAATAGACCAGCAGCGGTTTGCGGCGGCAGGTTTGGGTATCCAGAAAATCGAGCAGAGCTTCCAGGCGCATTTCGGAGCCGCGGCGCAGTTTGGGCGGTTCCTGGCCGATAAAATAGCGAATGGTGGCGATATCGCCGTAGGAGTAGAGCACCAGACAGTCAGCGCGCAGGCCGTCACGCCCGGAGCGCCCGATTTGCTGGTAGTAGCTCTCGATGTTTTTGGGCAGATCGTAATGCAGGATGAAGCGCACGTTAGATTTGTTGATGCCCATGCCGAAAGCGATGGTCGCCACCATTATTAGGCCATCTTCATAGCGGAAGCGGTGTTGGTGGGCGCGTCGAGCGGCGTCATCCATCCCGGCGTGATAGGAAAGTACCGGGTAGCCGGAGGCTCCGAGTTGGACGGTGAGGTTGTCCACCTGGTCACGGGTGGCGCAGTAGATGATGCCGGCCTGCTCGCGGTGGGCGTCGAGGAAAGCGCGTGTCTGAGCTACCCCAGCGACTTTATCAGCTACCGATAAAAACAGGTTCTCCCGGTCGAAGCTGCTGACGAACTCGTTGGCGTCCGTGATCCTCAGCGAATCCTTGATATCCTGGCGCACGCGGCGGGTGGCTGTCGCTGTGACCGCCAGCGTGACCGCCTCAGGTAATCGGGCGCGCAGTCCGGCAAGCTGGCGGTATTCGGGCCGGAAATCGTGCCCCCACTCCGAAATGCAGTGGGCCTCGTCAATCACCAGGCAATCCACCGGGCAGCTCTCCAGCAGCAGGATCGTCTCCGGGCGCAGCAGAGTTTCGGGGGCTGCGTAGAGCAGCTTGACTTTCCCCGACCGGATGCGCGCCACGGTTTCCTGGTATTCGGTATAGCTGAGCGTGCTGTTCAGATAAACTGCCGGGATGCCCCACTCCTTGAGTTCCAGCACCTGGTCTTCCATCAACGAAATCAGCGGCGAGACCACCACGGTCAGCCCCGGGAACAGGGTGGCGGGCAGTTGGTAGCAGAGCGATTTGCCGCTCCCGGTGGGCATGACAGCCAGTGTATCCTGCTTGCGGAGCACATTTTCGATGATTGGCTGTTGCGGCGGATGGAATTGGGAATAGCCGAAAACTTGCTGGAGGACGCGCTGAATTTCAGGGATTTGCCCCTCATGGGTTTCTTTCTGCACCCGATCAGGGATGCTCGAATCCGGCTTGGGGGGTGATTCCGTTGAAAACCAGCCGGAGAGTTGCACATAGCAGCGGTACTCCCCCTCGGTCATCTCCTCGGGCCGCCACCAATGCGCCAGCGAGACTCGCAAGAGTGCCCCCGCCGGGATTTCGGGTATCGGTTCCTGGTAGCCGGTAAAGGTCAGTGTGCAGCCACCCTCGGCGGTGGGATAGCGGTAGCGGATACGCTTGTGGTCATCATCGCGCTGCAATGCTTTATCGGGCCGCCAGAACATCGTGCTCCGGCTGGGAATCCCGGTTCTTTCAGCGATGAACAGCGACCCGACGTTGGTGGTTTGCGCCAGCCCCTCGAGGATCGCTTCTACTCCGCCGGCAACGGGTGGCATCTGCTGCTCGATGAATTCTTCGATCTGCATGATCGGCCCCAGACGGTGTTTGCTGGTGACGATCACATTCTCGACATGCGGCGGGATAATCTCCGGGTCGGGGCGCGTTTCGATCTTCCAGACTTCGCCCACCTGGTATTCCTGATTGAAATGATCGTTAGTGGCGCGGTCCGCGGCGATCAGTCGCAGCGAGCGGCCATCGAAGGTCAATCCTCCAATGCAAGCCCCGCTCCCCATACGAGTTTTGGCAACAATGACGACTTTCATTTCATCCTTCCGGGGGATTTAGGCCTGCCAGGTTTCCGAAAACCTGGCAGGTCAGGTGAGTTCTTACCTGAATAGATCCGCATGTGTGCCTGTCCGAATCAACACCAGTTCAGCCTCAGTAGCCTCGTAAATGAGCAGCCAATCTGGTTCGATATTACACTCCCGGGTTCCTTTATATTGACCTACCAGCCGATGATCCCGGTACCTGGTTTCCAGCGTTTCTCCAGTTGCCAGTTTTCGAATGATTTCTTTGAAAATCGAGAAATCTACCCCGCGCCTTCCCATCCGCTTGACGTCTTTTCTAAATTGGGATGTGCGCTGGATGGTTTTCATCAAGTCCCGAGATCGTCAAAGAGGTCTTCTATCGTGTTGAAGTCTTCAAGATCATAACGAGACTTGGCTTCTCCCAAGGCTCCTAAAGTGACATCGTTGGGGATTTTGACGATAAAGGGTAAGCCCCGTTGCAGTTCCACTTGTTTATAAAACATCGTAATCGCCTGCGTAGCCGTCAACCCTAGCTCTCTGAAAACCTGTTCAGCGCTGTTTTTTAGCTCTGGGGTAATTCTTGCCGAAATGACAGATGTTTTAGCCATTGGAGACTCCTTTCCGTAAAAAATGTACTGCCACTGTCAACACAGTGTAACATATTATCCAGACAGGACAAATAACTATTCAGGCAACTTATGAACCCGGCAACTCAGGCAGCAGATGTTCGACTTCCACCCCGTCAATCAGGCGCAGCCGCTCCGCCACCAGCGACCGATGGCAGGCCGCCGGTTCACGCTCGACGCAGAACAGTGCCACCACGCTTGTTTCTTCCGGCAGATCATCTACAAAAGTTTGCGGATCGAAACCGGCGAGCACATCTTCTTGATATGCGGCAATGAAACCCGGGCTGAGGGTGCTGCGCTTGCGTTTGGCAACTTTCTCCGTTTTATCGGCATCTTTTTGATGCTCGCGAATTTCGGGCATGGGGGCTAGATCGCGGTGATGAATATATTCGATCCCTAAAGATTCCAGGCGGGCTTGCAGGCGTTTGTGATTGGCAAAAGCATACTTCGCTCCGCGCACCCCGCGCCGCCAGCGGATATCGCATAAAACCTGCACCCCGGCGGTTTGCAAGGCCTCGAAAAAGGTTTCTTCCGTGAAGCCATAAACCCCAATTGTTAGTATTTTTGTCACCTTGAAACTTCTCCTTTTTGGCATATGGATTGGAAGGTAAACAGGGTAAACAGGGTAAACAAAGTAAACAGGGTAAACAAGGTAATCAGGGTAAACAAGGTAAACAGGGTATCAGATTTGCAGATTTGCATATCTTGTCTACCTGTATACCATGTATACCCTGCCTACCCCGCCCCATCCCGATAACGTCTCCTCGAAGTAAATGTAAAAAAATCGTCCCCAAACAAGCTGGGCTGCCCCTTGGTTATACGTAGCAGTACATCCTTCTGCGAAATCACAACATCTTTCTCGTCGATATGCCGCACTTCGATCCCATCGGCTGTGAGCGTCTGCCCGATCAATTTGCTGCGGTGGCAGTTTTCGGGCTTGCCCTCGCTGCACATCAAAACCACGCGTTGTCCCTGTCGGCTGGCCTTTTGCAAACGCTCGATTCCTTCCCGGTAAAAAGGTTGTTGTGCGACTTTCTCATAATCTACTTTGCCATCGGTATAGCAACCGTTATCATCCGGCTGTCCGCCCAACGAATCGCCTATAAAGAGATAGCGAATCCCATTGGCCTCCAGAAAAGTTTGCAAGGCATTCTTCGAGAACTCTGGTTTGTAGCTTGAATATGGGCTGGTGCGCACATCCAGCAAATATCGAATTTTATTGGCTTGTAACACAGCAAGGAGAGTTTCCAAATCCCGCGCCCCGTATCCAATGGTGTAAATGGGGATATTTGCCATACTCATTCTCCCAACTCCCAGCGCGCCAGTACGCGGGCCACTGCTCCGGCCACCTGCGCCCGCGCTTCCCAGCGAAGGTGCGATTCGGAAAATCGCATTACAATTAGTGCTCATGGACTTCCGCCCACGTGTTCCAGGAACCAGGAACCAGGAACCAGTGGATCAGGAAACCAGTTCATCCTGATCCACTTGACCCCTAACCCCTAACCCCTAGCCCCTAACCCCTGCTCTACCGATTTTCAACAAAAATGCCCCGCGCAAGTCTACTCGCGCGGGGCATTATCGGTCAAGCCCCAGGTTCACTTCACCTTTAAAATCCTAACCGCGAATTCTCCATCGGGCGCTTTCACAGTAACATCATCGCCCGCACAGTGCCCCATCAGTGCTTTACCAAACGGTGATTCGTTGGATATCTTTCCATCCAGAGGATCTGCTTCGACCGCGCCGACTATGGTATATATTTCGGGTTCAGTTCCATCTTCCTGAACAGTGACCTCGGCGCCAACTTTAACGACCTCGTTTTTACCATTTTTTTCGATTATCTCGACATTCGCCAGAATAGTTTCCAACTCTCGGATGCGCCCTTCCACAAATGCCTGCTCGTTTCGGGCGGCATCACATTCGGCATCGGCATCAATGCCCGCATCGCCATCGGCAAGCGCCTCGCGCAAGCGGCCCGCGACTTCTTGGCGCCGAACCGTGCGGAGGTGATCGAATTCTTTCTGAAGCTTATCATATCCTTCTTGGGTCAGATAGGAGGTTGCCATTATTTTCACTATATGCTGATTAGGTATCAGGTGCGACGCACTGCCAGAAAATGAATTCCACCTGATCTGTAGAAAAGTCTGTGATAAAGAACGAGCGGCATCTTGCAAGGCTTTACGCCTCACATATCCGCCGCGGACGGGCATTGTAGCACAGATTTTACCCAAATGCAATACCCAATTAGGAACACATGTTCTACTTATTTCAAGCTCACACCCGGCCCATTCGTTACCGCTCGTTACTCGCCAACTCGCCGACCCGCCAACTCGCTACTCCTTTGCCCAGATATCAGACAATCCGTCCATTCCGGCATTCGCGCTCTGCTCTCTCGGCAGTCAGGATAGCACGGATTTACGGAATGGGCCGATAAGTACCCGCTGACAGTTGTCATCCGCTGACTTGCCGACTCGCTTATTCGCTGATTCGCTGACTCGCCGACTCGCTGACTCGCCGACTCGCTGACTCGCTTACTCGCCACTTGCTTCTCTCGCTGGCTGGTGTTATCATCTGCTCAAGATAACGCCATGCCCACAGACACGCACGCACGCTCCCGCCTCCGCATGATTTTGGTTTTTATCACCCTGGCAACTCTGCCTTGCTACTGTGCCGGGTTGGTAACGGCGCGTTCTGCCAACCGGCCTACGCCGATTCCAACGGAACTCATCATCTCCACGATAACGCAAACGCCAGTTGTCCCAATTGTTGTTTCTCCTTTTCCAAGTTTCACGCCCTCGCTGACGCCTCTACCTCCCACAATCACGCTGACAAAAACGTCAACACCAACCGCGAGCGCAACTCCTACTGAAACTCTCACAGAAACGCCCACCGAGACACCCTCGCCGACTTCTACTGCCAGCGAGACACCAACGCTTCTCGTCCCTACCGATACACCCGTCCCTACCAAAACTCCCGCCCCTCCCAATACACCCATTCCTACCGATACTCTCGCTCCAACGAATACGGATACACCCATTCCTACCGACACTCTCGCGCCAACGCAGACGGATACCTCCATTATCACAGATACCCCCACGCCGACACAAACCGAGACAGTCGAACCGACACCCACAGACGCCTAAAGGTACGATGCACTTTCTGAGTTAGCGAAAAACTCTTTGAAACCCGGAAATCGCTCCAAAGTTTAAGTACATCGCACCTGATTCCAGTAAGTCCTGCTAAATTCTATGACAGATTTTCTTCCCCTCCTCAAAGATTTGATCTCTGCCCCCGGGCTATCCGGGTACGAAGAACCGGTTCGCCGGCTCATCGAAGAAGCCTGGCAGCCCCTGACGGACGAACTGCATATCAGCCGCCTGGGAAGTTTGCATGGCCTGCGCAAGGGCTTAGCCTCTGAGCCGCGGCCCAGCATTTTACTGGCCACTCACATGGACGCCATCGGGTTGATGGTTTCCGGAATTGTGGATGGATTCCTGCGGATTACCGCAATCGGCGGCATCGACCATCGCGTCTTGCCGGGTCAATTGGTCACCGTTCACGGGCGGGAGGCCATCCCTGGGGTGATCGTCCAACCCCCGGCGCATTTGCTGCCCCCGGAAGAGAACAATGACAATGGCCCTGTCCCCCTGGAGCATTTGCTGGTGGATACCGGTCTGCTGCCCCGAGATATTTCCCGCAAAGTGCGCCTGGGTGATCTGGTTTCCTTCGCGCAGGAACCTGTCGAAATGGGCAAACATACCCTGGCAGGCCACTCGCTTGACAACCGGGCTTCGGTCGTAGCGCTGACATATTGTTTGGACGCACTCCAAAGCCGCACCCACGCCTGGGATGTGTGGGCGGTTGCCACCGCTCAGGAGGAGGAAACCCTGGGGGGCGCGTTGACTTCCGCGTTCCAACTCCGCCCAGACCTGGCAGCCGCCATCGACGTGACATTTGCCAAAGGCCCGGATACCTCCGAACATGAGAGCCATCCTATGGGGAAAGGAATCACCCTCGGGTGGGGGCCCAACATCCACCCCGGGCTGTATCGAGCATTCAAGAAAATCGCCGACAAACTGGAAATCCCCTATAAGATTGAGCCAATGCCACGTCACTCCGGCACCGATGCTTACGCGCTGCAAATTGCCAGGGAAGGCATCCCCACCGTGGTGATCAGCATTCCGCTGCGCTACATGCATACCCCGGTCGAGATGATCTCGATGAATGATGTCGAGCGGACGGGGCGGCTGCTGGCGGCGTTCGTGACTGAATTAGAAATCGATTTTATGGACTCACTTTCGTGGGAGTAGAGATTGGGGATTGGAGATTGGAGATTGGAGATTAGAGATTAGAGATTAGAGATTAATCTCCAGTCTCCAATCTCCAATCTCCAATCTCTAACCTCTAATCTCCAAAAACATTATGCTAATGAAAACAAATCAACCTAAAATTCTTACTGCCCAAATCCGCTTGCTGGAACGCCTGACCAATGCCTGTGCGGTCTCTGGCGACGAGGGCGAAGTGCGCAAAATCGTTCTCGAACATGTAAAGCCTCACGCCGATGATGTCAAAGTGGATGCGATGGGCAATGTACTGGCAACCTGCCAGGGGAGTGGCGAGAACCGCTTGCGGGTGATGGTTGCCGCGCACATGGACGAAATCGGTTTTATGCTTATCCATGACGAGGGCGATGGCATATTCCGCTTCGACACCGTTGGCAGCATAGACGAGCGTCAATTGGCCGGTAAGCCTGTCTGGGTAGGGCATGACAAAATCCCTGGGGTGATCGGTGCAAAACCCATTCATCTGACCACGGCCGAAGAACGCAAAAAAAAGATCTCCAAAGATACGCTGCGCATTGACGTCGGGGATGAGAACAAAGACAAAGCCGCGGTCGGTGACCGGGCTACCTTCGCCACCGAGTTCGAGCGCATCGGTCCCAGCCTGCGGGCTAAAGCTCTAGATGACCGCATTGGCGTCGTCACCCTGATCGAATTGGTCAAGCACGCGCCGCCCAATATCGACCTTTTAGCGGCCTTCACCGTGCAGGAAGAAGTCGGTCTGCGCGGCGCTCGCGTGGCTGCCTACGCCTTCGACCCCGATATCGCCATCGCTCTCGACAGCACTCCCGCTTATGACCTGCCCACGTGGGATGAGGAAGAGAACGTGTACTACAACACTAAATTAGGGGCTGGCCCGGCCATTTACGTTGCCGACAGGGCTACCCTTTCAGATCCGCGGTTGATTCGCCACCTGGTAGATACCGCCGAAGCCGAGGGCATCCCTTACCAATTCCGCCAACCCGGGGGCGGCGGCACCGACGCCGGGGCCATCCACCGCCAGCGGGCCGGGATTCCCAGCATATCGGTCTCTGTGCCGGGACGTTACGCCCATACCGCGGCCGGCATTGCCCGCATCTCCGATTGGAAGAATACGCTGGCGTTGCTGCACGCGGCGTTGTCGCAGCTGACGCCGGATATAATGAGTCAACCGAGATAGGAACGGGTGCATTCCCATCTTGTGACATTTAGCTAAAACAAGCCATGAAATTGTAAATGGTAAATGGTGAATGGTAAATGAAATGGCGCGTTGGAAACTTAATTTAGGAATTCAAAGCCCTGACGGTCGGGCGTTAGGCCACGATGGGACCAAAATCGGTCCAAAAGCATTTACAATTTACCATTCACCATTCACCATTCACCATTTACAATTCTCCCGGTGATCTGGGATTGCGTTCCGTTACTCCAACCACCGTCACATTTTGGGATTGCACCCGATAGGAACTAAACGGGCGCATGTAACGCTTGGGGGAACGTCTAGATGCATGCGACGCTAGGGGGGAAAACTCCCCGCTGCTTTAATACCGAACGCCCCAAAGGTACAAGTGCCCCATAGGGATAAGTATCCCACAGGGATAAATATCCCAAAGGGATAAGTAT
Source organism: Chloroflexota bacterium (assembly GCA_043818215.1). GTDB lineage: Bacteria > Chloroflexota > Anaerolineae > Anaerolineales > UBA11858 > JBDRGC01. The sequence continues at coordinate 27,430 of JBDRGC010000270.1, forward strand.
ACAGGTACTGCGCACAAAGGAGCACAAAGAATTATGGGACGCCGATTTCCCCGACGCCCATTGTTTGATCGCCAGGAACACAGTTGCTAAAAGCAACCGTGTTCCCTTTATTTGATAGTATCAAAATTAAATTTGACCAGGTCAAAAAACTTTTTGACCTGGTCAAATTTGGAGCGCGGGGAGTGAACTGATATACTTGCATTGCCCGAAAAAAAGGTTATAGTAGGAAGTGAAATAGCAGGTGGAAAGGTGTGAATGCCCAAAATGCCCCTTCGCCACCAGCACTCCCGAAGCCCTCACCAGTGCTAACGGCCGCGCAAATGCTATTGCGTATACCTATGAATGTAGCGAAGCAGGTTATATGATTGTTGGGCAGCAAATCTCACTAGAGAAAGGAGTTGAAAAATGAACGCGAAGAAGCAACTGAGTAAATTGTACATCGTTGGAGTGTTTTTGATTGTTGGAGGGTTTTTGGCGCTATTGTTCAGCGTATTCACCTTGTGGGCACAACCGGCAGCAGCGGCTGAGCGGTTGGTCACCACCACCGCTGACAGTGGCCCCGGCTCGCTGCGGCAGGTGCTCGCCGACGCGCAGGCGGGGGATACGATTACTTTCGATCTAACTTACCCGGCTGAAATCTTGCTCAGTCAAACGGAAGAGATTCTCATTGACAAAAACCTGACCATCACCGGGCCGGGCGCAGACTTGCTGACCATCAAGACCAGCAACTATGAGGGGATCGGTGCCAGAATATTCAAGATCGCGGCCGGGACCGTGGTCACCATCTCAGACCTGACCTTTGCCAATGCCGGCGGCTACGGCACCCTCGCTCGCCAGGGTGGCGCGATTTACAACGCGGGCAGCCTGACCCTGATCCGTTGCACCTTTACTAACAATGCCAGTCAAGAAGGTGGGGCCATCTACAACGAAGGTACGCTCACTCTCAGTCACAGTCTGGTCAGCAACAACGTTGGCGGTGAAGCCTATCACGATGGTGATGCGTACGGTGCAGGCGTTTACAACAGCATGAACGGTACGGGGGTGATCGAGTACACTACGATTGATGGAAACGGCCCGGATCAATGGTTTGATCCCGGTGGGGAGTATGAACTTTTCGGCGGCGGTATTTACAATCTGGGCGCCCTTGAAGTACGCTATAGCACCATTGAGTACAACCAGGGCTACGAAGGCGCCGGAATCTACAACCAAGTCAACAGCGTACTCACCCTCACCCACAGCACCGTGGCTAACAACTACGCTCAACTTGAAATCGTGGATCCGGATACCTGGGACACCACTTACGAGGGCTATGGCGGTGGCATCCACAACAGCGGCCAGTTGACGGCGCTCAATAGCACCCTTTACGCCAATTCGGCCTATCAGGACGGCGGCGGGATTCACAATTGGTGGGGGGCTTCGCTCAGCCTGGAACATGTGACGATCGGCAACAACTATGCCGGTTCGAGGGGCAACGGCGAGGGCGGTGGCCTCTGGGCGGATGGTGCGGTCAGCCTGAAGAACTCGGTGCTAGCGGAGAATAGTGCCGACCAAAACCCCGATTGTGCCAGTGGCGGCGCTGCCTTCATCTCAGAAGATTACAACCTGGTCGAGACCCTCGGAAATTGTGCGATCTCAAATGCCGGCAACGACCGCCTTGACTGGGCCATTACGCTGTTTTTCCATCGCTTTGCCGCCAACGGTGGGCCAACAGATACGTACGCCCCTTACACCAACTCGATTCTTGTGAACAGCATCCCCATTACCAACTGCACCACAATTACCGACCAACGGGGAGTCCCACGTCCTCAGAATAATCCTAACGATATCGAGGCCTGCGACATCGGGGCCTACGAGACAGCCACAATGGGTTGGGACGGCGACGGTGGCGACGGTTCCTGGCTCAACGATACCAACTGGACTTGGGACGTGCGGCCCGGCATGGGCGACGTTGCCCATCTGGGCAGCACAACCCCCGTTACCGTCACCTATGACGAAACGCAAGAGACTACCAGTGTTGGCTTTATCAATCTGACGGGCAGCGGTGTCACCTTGCAGCAAGCCGGCTATGTCCGCCTCGAACATAATTACACGCAGTCTGCCGGAACATTTAACGGCGACCCCACTGACGAGATGGCGTTGGGCACCTTTTCCTTGAGCGGCGGTCTCTTCCACGCGCCGGGCGAGATGCGGCTATCGGGCAATTTTTTGCATAACGGGGGCGTTTTTGAGGCCAACGGCGGTGAGCTGGTCTTCATGTTCAGCCCAACACAGACCATCTCCGGCGATAACATCTTTTACGATCTGACCATCGGCAAATGGGCAGTGGATAGCACTGTGGATGCTTCCAGCAGCACGCTTATCGTCACCAACCAGCTGACGGTGACGAAAGGCATTTTCCGCAGCGCGTCCAGTTACCACCACGTGCAGATCGAAGTCGAAGGCACGCTGGAACTGAGTGGCGACATCACCGTCAGCGGCGACTGGATCAACAACGGCGCCGTCATCACCAACGGGCACATCATCTCCTTCACCGGCACGGGGCCGCAGATATTGCAAGAGACGCGGGTCGTCTCAGGCACCGGGACCGTCCGCTTCCTGGACGATGGCCGTGGCGGCGGCGTGCTGGTCGATGCCAACGGCCAGGGTTTGGGGCAGGTCACGGTGACGGAGCGGCTCAATGCGGACTGCACGACAGAAGCCGGAGAAGTCTTTGGCCGCTGCTTCGATATCGAGACAGAGAACGCGCCGGGTAGCGGCGTCACGCTCACCTTCTTATTCTACGCCGATGAAATCCCGGCCGGGCAGAGCTGTGACGCGAGTGAGGTCTATCACTGGAACGGCAGCGCGTGGGAGGCGATGACGCGCGACAGCAGTTACGGCAGCGATGGACGGATGTGCGGCAGCGAGCCTTACTCCATCCGTGTGACGGGCGTAACCGACTTTTCGCCCTTCGTGCTCAAGAGCGATGGCGTCCCCTCCGGTGAACCGGCAGGGGAGCATACGGTCTACCTGCCGCTGGTGCTGAGGTAATCGAAGGGCTGGTGGTGTGGCAGTAAATGACACACGCTGCCCAACAAGGGCTTTCCCCGACGCCGCTGGCGTGGGTGGTTTTCCCTTTGTCGCGGCGTGGGTGAAGCCCAGGCCGTTAGCCAGCTATCGAGTGAAAAGGATACCAATTATTTCGGAAGTCAGGCTCTTTGGGATTTCGCTGGGTATGCAGCCGCATTTCCCCACTGACGTGTCACCCCGAACGAAGTGAGGGGTCTCGTTCCCCACCAACGGGATTCCTCGCTTCGCTCGGAATGACAGTTTCCCTACCACCCGGCAAAAACCAAGAGACCCGGAAGTCATTAAGCTATCAACAGCGAAAGGTGAACAAGATGACATATCAAAAGTTATTAGCTCAGTTCGTTTGCTTAATGTTTGTTACACTGCTATTGGGTAGTTGTATTCCAATACAAGTATCCCCAGCCACACCAACACTGGTAAATAGCCCCGTTCCTCTGACGCCTACAAATAGCCCCGTTCCTCTAACGCCTACAAATAGCCCTGTTCCTCTAACGCCTACAAATAGCCCCGTTCCTACCAGCGGCTGGGAGCTAGCGGTTACGCATATTGAATATGTGGATACAGGAAAAATCAAGATGGTTATTTATAACGAGCCAAAATCGGGAACATTGAACGAGTTGATTGATTGTTTTTCTCAACAACCAGAAAACGCCCGGACGATGAATTGTTCTTTTGGTGTTTATAATGTGGGGGAATTTGTAATGGTAAATAGTGCTCTTCTTTTAGTCCAAGTGACTTTGAAAAATACTACTGATAGTATCAAAACCTTTGATATAAAAGATATAGCAATTCTTGAGAGTGGCGAGGGTGGGGAAAAAAATATATGCGGATGCAGTCGGTGGGAGTAGAGGCCCGATGCTAGTGCCATCTAGCGCAGATGAACAAGTAAATAAGTTTAATGTCGCGCCGGGCGAATTGAATATCCGATTTCTTTTTTCTGCACCAGATAATCTATTTGGCACAAGTATAAAATTTATGGATTTACCACAACAAGAATTACAGGAAGATCTATTGGCGTTGGCACTGAGTACGCCAACGCCTACTCCCAAGCCCACAGCTTCACCCCTCGAGAAACTATATGGCATCCCCGAAGGCTGGCACCTTGTTCAAGCCGATGAAATTGGTTCTTGGGCAACAGCCCTGGATGGTTTGTACTTTGCCCTTCCCAACGAGTGGACGTGCCATGACTTACCAGATGACTCTCTCTCTAGCATTGCATGCATCTTGGACGAGTCAGCGGATCGTTTTGAAAACCAAAGAAAGACGACACTGAGCGTCTCTTTTTTATGGTGGAGTGACGCCACAGATACGACAAAGCTGTCCGAGTTTGTTTCTGACGTCGAAGATGGAAGGGCTTTCTATGGCTATACTTGTGAGAGCAATTCCTTTACGATAGATGGTCTTCAAGCTGCAACCGTTGCCTGCACCAATCCAGAGTACGATGACCAGATTGACTATGACAAAGATCGCGACGCGTACGGCGAGGCTACAAGCCAAATCCCCATCTATAAGATTTATATCCTCAACGGCAACCGCATAGAATCATTTCAGTTTCGAACCTGGGACAAGTCGCAGATGCCATCGTTGTTCGAGTCGTTCATTCCATACATCCACTACGATGATGTAGAAGATTAACCCAGGCAACCCGGAACGGTAATCGTTCACCCCCCTCGTGCCAATGCTCCCCCCTCGTGCCAATGCTCTGCGTTGGCACGCTTGGTCAGGCCCGCGTCAACACGGAGCGTTGGGGTAGGCGTTCCCACGCCGGAGCGTGGGAACGAGAAAAGGGGACTGAATAATTATCCCGGAACGTTCTCTGGGACGCCGAACCGAATTGCTTACTCAAAGAATGGAGGCATATTATGATACATACCAGACTTCACAACTTGTACAAGTTTGGACTGCTGCTGTCGACGATATTAGCCGCGGCCCTGTTATTGGCTGCGCTAGCCGGTAGTGCTGGCTCGCTCGCTGCTCCGGCCCGGGCCGAAGAGACGCCAGACGTGGTCATCCAATCCCGCCCACCCGATCAGACCCTCGTCGGCGAGCGCGCCGGTTCCCTGTTCGGCTACGCCGTGGCCGGTGTAGGTGATGTGAATGGCGATGGCTACGACGATGTGCTGATCGGCGCGCCCAAGTACGATACAGGTTTGGGTGGGTCCCGGGGCAAGGTTTACCTCTATTACGGCGGACCGGACGGCCCCAATCCGACTCCGGCCTTCACCCGCTTTGGCGCGGCGGAATCCCAGTTTGGCTATGCCATCGCCGGGGCTGGTGACGTCAACCATGACGGCTATGCCGACGTGGTGGTGGGTGCGCCTTACATGTACAACGGCTCCGATCCGGTGGGGCAGATGGCACTGTATATCGGCGGCCCGGATGGTCTCGCGTTCGATTTCGCTCATTCGGATTTCGCCGCGGTGGGTAGTTGCCTGGGCTGGGCAGTGGCCGGGCCTGGTGATCTCGACGGCGATGGCTACGACGATGTACTGGCTGGCGATATCTGTCACGCCACCTCCACAGGCCGGGTGTTAGTCTATCACGGCAGCAGCGCCGGACTTAGCAGCCCGCCCACGACTATCCTGCCCGGACACCAGGAATACGCCTTCTTTGGCATAGCGACGGCCGGTGCGGGCGATGTCAACGGCGACGGCCATCCGGATGTGGTGATCGGGGAGCGTGGGTACGAGGTGGGAGGCAGCACGCGCGAAGGGCGGGCCTACGTCTATCACGGCGGCCCCGAAGGGCTGAACGTCCCGGCAGATACGATCTTCACCGGACAGCGTGACGACTCTCTGGGCTGCGCCGTGGCCGGCGGCGACCTGAACGGCGACGCATACAGCGACATACTGATAGGGGCCCATTACAGTCTTCTCTCGGGCAAGGCTTACGGTTATCGCGGCAGTAGCAGCGGCGTGCAGAGCAGCCCCGTCTTCAGCGCCACGCGCAGCAGCGGCGAGTTCGGCACGGCGGTGGCCCTGCCCGGAGATCTGACCGGCGACGGCTACAGCGATACGGTCGTCGGCGCGTACGGGGAGGATGAATATACCGGCGCGGCGCTGCTCTACGGCGGGAGCGCAGCGGGCTTGAGCGCCACACCTGCGCTCACCCTTACCGGTGAGCATCCCAACGACCGCTTTGGCTACGCCGTGGCCCCGGCCGGCGACGTCAACGGCGACGGCTACCCTGACCTGATCATCGGCGCGCCCTACTACAGTTACAATGAGGATAACGCTGTCGGCAAGGTTTACATCTACTACGGCGGCGCACTGACCGGCCTGACTCTCCGCAAAAGCGTGACGCCGGTCTATTCCCAGCCGGGGATGCCGCTCACCTACACGATCACTTTGCGCAACAACGATGGAGACGACGCGCCCGGCCTGGCTCTGACCGACACGCTACCGCTCGGCGTCACCTTCACCCATTGGGGCGAACATCCCGCCGGCGCCGGCGTCGCTGATGGACAACTCACCTGGCAAGGAACGCTGACGGCCAACACGGTGCTCACCTTCACCTTCGGCATCATGCACACGCTCCAATACGGCCAAGCAGCCACCAACGTGGTCAGTTATACGCAGGGGACGATCCAGGGCAGCAGTGCAGCGACGTTCTATGTCTGGCACCAAGTCTACTTGCCGTTGGTGGTGCGGTAGTTAGTAGCAAACGCCGCCCAACAAGGGCTTGCACCCGACGCCGCGTGCGTGGGCGGTTTTCCCGCAGCTGCGGCGCACGGGAACTTCGCCCGCAGGTGGTGAACGTCAACTTAAGAAGTTCTTGAAGCCATTGGGGATTAGCCAATACCGGCTTGCCAAAGACAGAAGTCGTGCTCTGATTGTTTGCCACGGGCGCATACAGAAGTTGGGGGAGCACAGTAAAGCAACCACAGATACCCTAAAGGGCACGATGTCACGGATTGCACGGATAAAAGGCGTTTAAAAATCAGTGACATCGTGCCCGAAGGGTAAATCCATGAAATCCGTGGTTAAATAGGTTTGGAAAGTTGCCCTCCCCCAACTTGTAAATGCGCCCGTTTGCCACTGTTTCCGAGAAAAAGAGACAAGTGATTGAGACCGAGGCCAGGACTGGATGGGTCAGGTGGTGGCTCAATGCCTGGCGGTAATGTGAGGGGGTCTATGGGTGATCATCCTGGTTATGATACAATGAGAACCAACAGGTGATGTTGTAATGGGTGTGTTTCATTTCATTTGAAAGCGCTGATTGAAGAGGGTGACATGTTTTTCGTCGCCCGTATACCTATCCCAAAGGGACAAGTGTGCAGGCACTGCGCACCTGCACTGACCGCAGGTACGGTGTCGAAATCAAGCGATATTACTCGGTCAAAGCGACATTTCTTGGTTTACCCTAAAGGGCACGATGTCGATACGCCAGGACAAGTGTCGGTGAAGCAATTTCCTTCGCGCCAAGGATGAGATTGCTTCAGCGGTAAAGCTGCTTCGCAATGACATTAAAAAGGTATCCTCTCCAAAAAGTAGGGGAGGGTTCCCAATTCGCCAAGTTCTCTCCCTGCAATATGGAGAGGATACCCCAATACATTATTACATCTATAACAGGAGAAATCACGTGACCAAGTCCCCCCACAAACTTCTAGCTGAACGGCTGAACGCTATTCCCAATGGATATCCTCCCACCGAAGACGGGGCAGAGCTACGCCTGTTGGAGAAAATCTTCACTCCCGAAGAAGCTGCCTTGGCAGCTCAATTGCGCTTAACCCTGGAAACGCCAGATGAAATTGCGGCCCGCATTGGCGGCCACCCGAAAGAACTGCGCCAACAACTCAAGGGCATGTCCCGCAAAGGTCTGATCCGAATCGGGCGGGGCGAACATGGTCTGGCATTCAAGCTGATGCCCTTCGTGGTCGGCATCTACGAAGAGCAACTCGGTAGGATGGACGCCGAATTGGCGCGCTTGTTCGAAGATTATTTCCAGCAAGCCTTTGGGCAGGTCCTCACGATGGAACCAGCAATCCACCGCGTGATCCCGGTAAACGAGACCATTCGCAACGATATGGAAGTCCAACCCTTCGAGAGTGCGGTTGACATCATCAATACCGCCAAAGCCTGGGGAGTACAAGATTGCATTTGCCGGGTACAGAAAAAACTTATCGGCGATCCCTGCGATCATCCCATAGACGTCTGCATGATTATCTACTCGAGGCCGGGCGTATTTGCTGGACACCCGGTAATTCGGGAATTGACCCAAGTAGAAGCCTTATCCACGCTGCAACGCGCCGCCGAGGCCGGGTTGGTACACTCGGTGAGTAATAGCCGGGAAGGTCTCACCTATATTTGCAACTGCTGCACCTGCTCCTGCGGGCTTTTACGCGGCATGGCCGAATTGGGCCTCTCCAACGTGGTGGCCCGCTCCGCATTTGTCAACACAGTGGATGAGGACTTATGCGCCGGTTGCGAGGTATGTATCGATGATTGCCAATTCGAGGCCCTCTCAATGGGGCCAGAGGAGACCTGCATTCAAATCAACGCGGCCCGATGCGTGGGATGCGGCGTCTGTGTTCTCGCCTGCCCCGAGGGAGCCTTGAGCCTAGTGCGCCGCCCGGAGGATGAAATTCTGCCCGTGCCCGAAACGCATAATGATTGGCTGGCAGAGCGCGCCGCCGCCCGCGGATTGGATCTCAGCGAAATACTGTAGGACGATTTTCCAAATCGTCCTACGAAGGAGTGACCGATGCAAAATATACCCCGTCTGAAATTTGCCCATTTGCCCACACCTGTCGAGGAAATGCCCCGGCTAAGTGCTGCTTTGGGCGGCCCCACATTACTTGTCAAGCGCGACGATCAGACTGGGCTGGCCTTTGGCGGCAACAAGACCCGCAAGCTGGAATTTTTACTGGCTGAGGCTCAAGCCCAGGGAGCGCGCACGTTGATAACAACCGGCGCGGGGCAATCCAATCACTGCCGGCAGACCGTTGCGGCTGCGGTGCGGCAGGGCTTCGATTGCATCCTGGTGCTGACAGGCGACCCACCCGCGGCGCCCTCCGCCAATTTGCTGCTCGATCATCTACTCGGTGCCGAGATAGTCTGGACGGCGAAGGGGGCGCGGGACGAGACTTTGCAGCGTGTCTTCGATCAGGCCCGGAGCGCGGGGCGGCGTCCGTATCTGGTTCCCTACGGCGGGTCCAGCCCGATGGGCGCGGCGGCTTATGCCTTCGCGATGCAAGAGATGCTGGAACAAGGCCTCTCTCCCGATTGGATCGTGTTCGCGTCGTCGTCGGGGGGCACACAGGCCGGGCTGATGGCCGGGGCGCGGCTCTTCGGGTTCGAGGGCAAAATCTTGGGGATCAGCGTCGATGAGCCGCGGGATGTCCTGCGGGAGCGGGTGGCTGGGATCGCTTCCGGGGTGGCTGGATGCCTCAGGGCAGCAACCACCTTCCAATCCGGGGAGGTACTTGTCAACGCTGATTATGTCGGGGGCGGCTACGGGGTGGCGGGTCAGCCTGAAATCGAGGCTATCCAACTATTCGCAAAAAAAGAAGGCTTGCTGCTTGACCCGGTCTACACGGGACGGGCCGCCGCGGGGTTGATCGATCTCATCCGCAAGGATTTTTTCTCCCCAGACGAGACGGTGCTTTTCTGGCATACGGGCGGGACGCCAGCGTTGTTTGCGGACAAGTATCGGGAAATTCTGGTAGGCTGACAGCATGTTGCAACTAAAATCCATTTGATACACTTGACGTATCAAATGGCGAATATCAAGTGTATTTGGAGGTGAATCATGAAGTATCTTTCCGAAATCCAATCTGTTTCGAATGATCCGCAGGCTCTCGAAAATCTCTACCAAAACGCCCAACGGGAAAACGAAGTACAGGCATTTCAGTCAGCTATGCTGTCTTATTATGAGGAAATGCCCGATAACGTCCTATATGCAGCCTGGTACTACCGGTTGCAGCAAAGTCCTGCCGAGGCACGCCCAGAGTCAGAGCGGCGCGTGAATTGGGGCTTGGCTATTCCGATAGGCATCCTGACCGGGCTGATATTTTGGCTGCTTTCTGACTTTGATCTGGAATTCGTCGATTATATTCCCCATCTGATTTTTTGGTGGTCTCCGATTGCTACGCTAGGGGCATTGATCTTTCTGGCAATCGCATCCCGCAAACGCTACCAGCGGACGATAATTTTGGGGGCGGCGTTGATTTTTGCAGCCGTTTATGTGATGCTGCTTGCGCCCGGTCAAGAGCGGGCCATGCAGCATCACTACGTAGATTTAATGGTCATTCACCTGCCGTTGCTTTCATGGATCGCCATTGGGCTTTTCGTGCTCGGTCTGAAATCTGCGGCTAAGGATCGTTTTTCGTTTTTGATCAAATCAGTGGAAGTGATGATCACTGCCGGGCTTTACCTGATGGCCGGGATGGCTTTTGCAGGTATCACCTTCGGGATGTTTGGCGCTCTCAGTGTAGACATTCCCGAAGTATTGATGCGTTTGATTTTCGCGGGCGGGTTTGGCCTGCTGCCTGTTCTAGCCGTTGCCACCATCTACGATCCGCGCCTCCAACCCGGCGAACAGGATTTCGAGCAAGGCTTGAGCAAATTCATCCACACGATGATGCGCCTGCTGCTCCCGTTGACTTTGCTCGTGTTGGTGATCTACATTTTTGTGATCCCCTTCAACTTCATGGAGCCTTTCGAAAATCGTGACGTGCTGATCGTCTACAACGTGATGCTGTTTGCCGTCATGGGATTGTTGTTCGGCGCGACTCCCATTCGACCGGCCGAACTTTCTCCCAGGCTGCAAACTGCACTGCGGAACGGCATCATCGCGGTGGCGATTCTGGCGGCTCTGGTCAGCGTTTACGCTCTGTCCGCAACCGTATATCGCACTCAATGGGGCATCACCATCAACCGCCTCACCATCATCGGATGGAACACGATCAATATCGGCATCCTGGTTGCTTTGATTGTCAAGCAATTCAGAGATGGACGAGAAAAGTGGATTGAATCGCTGCAATTGGTGTTCAGCATCGGCACGAACGCCTACGTGGTTTGGTGCGCGTTTCTGATCATTGCCATCCCGTTATTGTTTCGGTAGGCAGGTGGAGGTAGACAAAGAAGACAGGGTAAACAGGTAGAAGCCTGACTGCGGCACGTTTCCAGCTTGTCAGATTACACCCTTATCGAGTAGAATCTCTCGGCTCAATTCCAACCCAATGAGATGTACTCTTCCATTGGTGATGTCTGCGAAATCTTTCAGATAGAAGTTCACCTTATGTTCAGCGCTCGGATTAGCTCAACCCAGGATTATGTGGACGGATAACGCCGCATAATCCTGAATCGTTTAACTGTGAAGTTCGTGCCGGTTGCCCATCCTCAGTAGTTGAAAGTGAATAGGGCGAACGGTGCGTCGAAGAAACATTCAAACCCATATTAAGGAGACAGAAACAAAATGAAGATTCTAGTATTTGGTGGATCGGGCAAAATAGGCACTGCCGTTGCCTGGGATTTGGTCAAAGAAGATGACGTCGAGTTCGTAGGCATCGTCGGGAGGCGGGAAGCCGCCCTCGAGGATACCAAAGCCTGGATTGGCAGCCCCAAGATCAAGATTCATCCTCTCGATATCGACGACAGGGAAGCAACCATCGCGTTGATGCAGCAATACGATGTTTGCGTGAGCACCCTGCCAGACCGCAAGACAAGCTACAAATTCGTCCACGCTGGAGTCGAGGCCGGGGTGCATATTGTCGACATGCTGGAAGAATACCACCGCCGCCCAGACTTGTATGAACTCGAAGGGTTGGAACTGCCCGATGGCCTGGACCTCTACGGGTACGGCGACTGGTTCCACGAAAAGGCCATCGAGAACAATATCACTTTTCTGGATGGGATCGGCTTCGCCCCGGGGCTTAGCAATATCACCACCGGGGAGGGCATCCGCAAAATGGATAAAGCCGAGTCCGTCATCGCCCGCGTGGGAGGCATCCCGGAGAAAGGTGCCGCTGCCCGCCACCCCCTGCGCTATATGATTACCTGGGCCTTCGACCACGTCCTGCGGGAGTACATGGTCAAGCTGTTTGTCATCAAAAACGGCGAACAAGTCGAAGTGGACGCCACCACGGATCGGGAAAAGTTCCGCTTCAGCCAGTTTGGGATGGACGAAATGCTGGAATGCGCTGTCACCCCCGGTATGCCCAGCTTTATTTACACCCGGCCCGAACTTCAAGAATTTGCCGAAAAGACCGTCCGCTGGCCCACCCACTGGGACAGCATCGACACCTTGAAAGAATGCGGCATGCTCGACCTTGAGCCAGTGGAAATTCAAGGCGTAAAGATTGCTCCCCGCGACTATCTGCTGGCTGTCATTGGCCCCAAACTTAAGCAACAAGATGGCGACACCGATGTCTGCGTAATGTGGTGCAACGTGGACGGTATCAAGGATGGCAAAAAGACGCGCATCAACTACTACCTGTGGGATGAAGCTGATACCGTGAACGGGATTTCATCTATGGCGAGAGTCACCGGCTTCTCGGCTGCCATCGGCGCCCTGTTCATCGGACGGGGTCTTATCACCGCCAAAGGCGTTGTGCCCCCCGAAGACTGCTTCGCCGGAGATGTGTACGAGGCTTTTATCGCGGAGCTGAAAAAGAGGAATGTTGTCGTTCTCGAGACGATGGAGATGCTGGACTGAAGAGTGATGCGCGAAACGTGACGCTTCACGCATCACGTTTCACGTTTCTGTTTTGCTATCCATATCCATGAAGACTTATCTTGATTGCTACCCATGCTTTTTGCGCCAGGCGTTGACTGCCGCCCGGATGGCTGAAGCTGACGAAGAGCAACAATGGACGGTGCTGGCCCGCGTACTCGAAAAGCTAAGACATATCGAGCCGACGAGTACCCCACCGGAGATGGGCAACCAAATTCATCGCATTGTGCGCCAGGTGGTGGAAAGCAGTGACCCCTACCGGGCGGCCAAGGAAGCCAACTGCCGGCAGGCACTGGCTCTTTATCCCCGTATGAAATCGTTGTTGAGGGAGGCTGACAATTCGCTGGAAATGGCTGTACGCCTCAGCATTGCAGGCAATATCATAGACCTGGCATTGGAGCAGCAATACGACTTGTGGGAAACGGTCGAGCGGGTGCTGGCACAACCTTTCGCCATTGACGATATGGCAGCCTTTCGCGAGGCAGTTTCTCGAACGAAGCAGGTGCTATACCTGGCCGACAATGCCGGTGAGACAGTCTTCGATCGGGTGTTGATCGAATCGCTGGATTTGCCTGTCGTTTACGCGATTAAGGCCGGCCCTATCTTGAACGATGCCACGCTGACGGATGCGCTGGCTACCGGGATAGACGGAATAGCCGAAATTGTCAGCACCGGCTCGGATGCCCCCGGAACCATTTTGAGCCTTTGCTCGGAAGAGTTCCTGCAAATGTACACAGATGCCGATTTTGTTATCGCAAAAGGGCAAGCCAACTACGAGACTTTGAGCGAGGCAGGGCCGAAAGTGTTCTTCCTTCTTCAGATAAAATGCCCGGTCATCTCCCGTGATGTGGGTGTGCCGGTGGGGAGCATTGTGCTTAAACAAGGTTGACGGTGAATGCCGTTAGACCGTGAATGTAGACCGTGAATGTAGACCATGAATGTAGACCATGAATGTAGACCGTGAATGAATTCACGGTCTGTTACCCGAAACACGTTGTAAACGTGTTTGAACGCGTTTTCCGTGGCAGCCGCCGAATTCATTCGGTGGGCTGACCATGAATGAATTCACGGTCTGATACCCGAAACACGTTGAAACGTGTTCGAACACGTTTTCCGGGGCAGCCGCCGAATTCATTCGGTGGGCTGACCATGAATGAATTCATGGCTTGATACCCAAAACACGTTTCAACGTGTTCGAAAGGAACGATACCATGCCTTTTTGGCGAATATACTATCATATTGTTTGGGCCACAAAGAATCGTGAGCCATTAATCACACCTGAAATTGAGCCGCAGCTCTTCGCTTATTTAGTCCGAAAGGCCGCCGAACTAGGAGTCTTTGTTTACGCAATCAATGGCTGGTATGAC
>JBDRGC010000271.1:0-4524 GCA_043818215.1 Chloroflexota bacterium
ATAGCAGTAGGATCATTCAACCCGTACCAAATAATCCATCCTTTAATTCTGCCTGTTGCGGCAAGATACGCTTTACCATCTTCAGTGCCTCTAGCACTTAGTATTTCAGAATTCTCGTGTGGCGTTGAATCCCCAGGATAAAGAATGTACTTATTAGGTAAATCATCTTTCTGCAAAATATAATCTTCTGGATCACCAGAAATAATTCGAAGATCAGGAGTAGGACTTGGCGTGGAAGTTGACGTAGGTGTCTCAGTGTTAGTAGGTTCTGGAGTGCTTGTACTTGTAATTGTGAATGTTGGGGTGCGAGTCTGCGATGGCGCAATTGTTAGAGTTTTGGTCTGTACTGTAAGAACCTGATTATTTGCTTGCTGAGTTTTCACAATAGCAGTCTGGATATCACCCTCCGATGGAGAACTGTCACACGCGGTAAGCACTAATACAGCAAAAAATAAGACGAATTTTCTTGTCATGCTCATAATTTTCCCTTCCTTCTCAAAATATATCGTACTTATTCATTAATTAGCGGCCCAACCATTAATTATATGGAACCTTCATTATAAGTCCCCTTTCTGGGGAACTATATGGATTTGTTCCACATAAACTGATATTTTATTATGGAGTTATACGGAACTCAGTTACCCGACGGTTGAATCTAAAAACGATTATAACCCACCTCCAACGGGTTTCATATATCAAACGGCGTATTCATTCGTCGTCAAAAGTGGAAAGCTGAGAGACAAATAAAATAAAAACGCCGCGCTCTTCACCTGCACTCACCTACACTTGCCGCAGGTGCAAGTGTGTATGCAGATACAAGCATCCGCGTTCTATATCATCTCTAAAAGAGGGGGGTGGGGGGTTCTATTGAAATGAGAGTTTCGCTTTGCGTGCCTACATCATGCCCGTTGTCAGTATAATAGACTTGTTCCTGAATAAGTCGGCAAGGAATTTTGTACACGGGTCTACCCTTCGGGCACGATGTCACGAACACTTGTAACTGCGTCAAGTGCGGGCGTGACGCGGATACAGCGGATCACCGCGGATCATTTTTATAATCCGCGGTGATCCGCTGTATCCGTGTAATCCGCGTTCTATTGAAGTGACTATCAGCAACCCCCTGGACGATTACAAGTGAATTGGTAACGGCATCCAGGGCAAAGCGAAATCAAGACTCTCGAATCAAATCGGTGGGGGTGAAAGAAGCGGGGAGCAGCGCAGCTACGGTGGTTTCATCCACTAATTCCCCCTTTCCATCGACGATCAAAACCACAATACTCAAACCAAACTCTGCCAGTACCTGACGGCATGAGCCGCATGGGAAACCGCCATTTTCTGTGGCAACCGCTATAGCTGTAAAGTCACGCTCTCCTTCCGAGACAGCCTTGAATACGGCCACTCGCTCAGCACATATCGTGGTGGGATAAGCCGCGTTTTCCACATTCACGCCGCTAAAAATCTGACCAGAATTTGTGAGCAACGCGGCTCCTACAGCGTAGTTGGAATAGGGGGCGTAAGCCCGGTGACGGGCATCTAAAGCCACCCGAATCAGTTCACTGCGAAGATTATCAGTCAACATCCGATTGTCCATGCGATGAAATCCGTTGGGCGCGCACTTTGCGAATGCGGCGGCTACTTACCTGCTCAACTGTCAGAAGCAGGTTGTCCACTTGTACGCTCTCATCCGCTACTGGCACGTGCCCGAGGCGTCCGTAAATGAAACCACTCAATGTGTCGGCCTCATCCCTGGGAAGGTTGCATTCCATGATCCCGTTGAAATCGTCTAAATCGATGCGGCCCCGGAAGAGGTAATCGCCATTTTCTAAGACCTGGTATGGCAAATCTTCCTCATCGTATTCATCCTGTATCTCACCAAAGATTTCCTCGACGATATCTTCCATTGTTACCACACCCGCAACACCCCCGTATTCATCCACAACGATTGCCATGTGAACATGGCGGCTTTGCATTTCTGCAAACAGTTCGTCTACCTTTTTGGCCTCCGGGACAAAATAAGCCTCGCGGAGTAAATTTCGGACATTGCCCTTTTGCCCGTTGCCTTCACGCCAAACTTTGAGCAGATCCTTGGCGTAAAGCACGCCGATGATATCATCGACGCGGCCTTCATAGAAGGGCATCCGCGAATACCCTGATTCCAGCAGGGCATCCACAGCTTCGGGTAATGGGGTGTGAATATCTAAAGCGCGCACATCAATACGCGGCACCATGATCTCCCGCGTCAGGGTATCTCCCAATTGAAATACGGAGAATATCATCTGGCGTTCTTCCTGCTCCAAGATACCTTCCTGCTGTCCGGCCTCGACCAGTGTTTTCAATTCATCCTCAGTCACAGTACCAGCAGTGTCGTTAGAAGAAGAAGTATCCTGAGAAAACAACAAACTCAAATTCACCAAAGGGTATAGCACGGTGGTCAGAATTTGAGTGAACAATGCCAGACGAATCACCCATATCTCAGGATCACGCGCCACAACGCGCTCTACGATCCATTCCAGCCAGACAGTCAACAGACCAAACGAGAGAAACACGGCGAGCACCGCAACCGTTGTCCAGGTGTTTTGCGTCCATGGAATGATCGTCAGGATCAACCCAACCAATACAAAACGGGCAAAGGATTGCACAATGTGCAACCCAGCATGAGGACGTGGCAGATAGTTCATTAAAGCCAGTGTACGCCCAATTTCCACTTCCATTTGTGTGCGCAATTGGAGTACACGAGCCAGGTTAGCATGTTGCAAAGCAGAGCGGGCAGCAATCGTTATCAGATCGAGTATCAGTACCAGGAATATTCCAAAAACACTAAATATTTGAGAATTCATTGCCTCACTTTGGTATTATTCATAAATCGCAGGTAACTACTCAGCCATAGTAGGAATAGAACGCGGATAACGCGGATTGAGCGGATTTACGCGGATTAAAAACATAAAGAATCCGCGCAAATCTGTTGAATCCGCAAAATCCGTGTTCTATTTTTGTGCATTTGTCTATAGCCTGAGTAGTTACAATCGCAGTTGAGTAAAAGTCGGTGGGTTACTTGCATTTCGTAAAAACGTGATAATGTATTTCACGCATCACGCATCACGCCCCAAGCTTTCTTATTGCACGGGCCGGCGCGCCCACAACCAGGGTATTCGAGGGGACATCTTTAGTGACGACGGAACCTGCTCCTGTACGGGAGCCATCTCCTATATTCAGAGGCGCAACCAGCATAGTATCGCTGCCGATGAACACGTTGGCGCCAATCTTGGTGGGATGCTTATGTTCTCCATCGTAATTACAAGTGACCGTACCTGCGCCAATGTTGACATTCGGGCCAGTACTCGTATCACCCACATACGAGAAATGTCCCATCTTGGTTCCCGGCCCCAGGTAGGAATTCTTCACCTCGCCGAAGTTGCCAATATGCACACCCTGGGCCAGATGCGCCCCTTTGCGAAGATGCCCAAAGGGGCCAATATCGACGTCATCTTCAACGACAGCAGTCTCCAACACAGAGGCGAAAACCTGACAGCGATTTCCCAGCTGCGTATCCCGAATGATGGTGTTCGGCCCCAAAACGCAGGACTCACCCACCTGAGTTTCTCCCTGCAAGTAAGTGTTGGGCCAGATCACGGTATCCCGCCCAATAGTGATGCCCGGCTCGATGTATGTGGCGTTGGGATCGACAATGGAGACACCGGCGAGCATCCACTTGCGGTTGATCCGCTGCTGCATGATGGCTGTGGCCTCCGCTAAATGGACACGCGTGTTTACCCCGATCATCTCTGTGGGATCTTCCAGCCTGATAGCCTGTACACTCCGCCCCTCAGCCGCCGCAATGCCAACCAAGTCAGTGAGATAGTACTCGCCTTTGGGTGAAAGCTCCACACGCTTCAGAGCAGGCCACAGCCAATCGGCCGAGAAGCAGTACACACCAGCATTCAATTCACGAACACTCCGTTGTTCCGGGGAAGCCTGGGCCTCTTCGATAATGGCTGCAACCTGCCCACTGTCAGCGCGGATAACGCGGCCAAAACCGTGCGGATCGACCAACACAACGGTCAACATGGTAATCGGGCCAGCGTGTGACGTCTGAGCGTCTACCAGGCGGCTGAGCGTCTCGGATGTAATCAGGGGCATGTCCGCGCTGGTCACTAACACTAAGTCCGTTTCCCCACGCAAAACAGGTTCTGCTTGTTGCGCAGCGTGTCCAGTGCCTAGCCGTTGTTCCTGCCACACAAATTGAACTGTATCACCTAACACTTGACGAACACCTTCGGCCCCATGTCCGATAACCACCACGGGTTTGGTCTCCGTTACTTCTTGGGCGGCTTCGAGAGCATACCAAACCATAGGACGGCCAAGAATCGGATGGAGAACCTTTGGTAACGATGAGTGCATCCGGGTCCCCTGCCCGGCAGCCAGGATGATGGGAGTGATTTTCATTTCTTTCTCCAATAGGGTCTTAGTAGTTGATTCCTTGCACAATACCGAAGGGTATGCTGTGCAAAAACAAGGAAATTAACC
>JBDRGC010000272.1:0-4825 GCA_043818215.1 Chloroflexota bacterium
GAGGGCAGAGGGCAGAGGGTTGGGGTGAGGGCTTTCTCGCAAAGCAGGTGAACCATTACGGGAATTGCTGCTTCGCCAGCACCTTCGCTGAATCCAAAATTTCTACGTTCCACACAAAGGCAAACTTGATATGGAATTTCACATCTCACGCCAGACACGCGACCGTTACGAGTTCGACGCAAGCATCTTCTCCTTGAGCGGTAACGCTATAATCGCCAATTTCCAGGCTGCGCGAGTCTTCGCGCAAAAGGTGAATGCCCAACGCGACCTGATTCGCTTTCCGGAGCAGGCCGTCAAAGCCGGGCAGATCAACGCCATGGGGTTGATCGATGAAATCTCACATTTCATCATCCGCCAATATCGCCAGCAGAAGAACCCGCAGGTAATGACAGAAGCTATTGAGTGGCTCTATGCTTATGTCGGACAAGAAGCCGTCGACTCAGCCCTTCAGCAGTTCACAGACGAATTCCCCGCTCTGGCAGTGTATCGCCAGGAAACACCTCTGGAAGAGTACTTGGGCAGCGAGACGGAGGGCGTGCCCAATAAGCAGATCGCACTCGAAGAAATGCTCATGCTGTGGCTGTCCAACGTCAACCCGGCCTTCTCCCCCTATCGAGAGTTTTTCGATGACCGCGCCCTTGAAACGAACACCGCCTACTTAAAAATCATCACTAGCCTACGGGCCTTCTTCAACACCCAGCCCCCTTTCGGGCCGCAGAACCTATCTCTGGTGGATTTGCTGCGCGCCCCGGCTCTCGCCTCCCCCCACTCGCTGGCAGGACAAGTGAAATTCATGCGCGCGCAGTGGGCAATTTTATTAGT
The DNA here is from genome assembly GCA_043818215.1 of Chloroflexota bacterium. Taxonomy (GTDB): domain Bacteria; phylum Chloroflexota; class Anaerolineae; order Anaerolineales; family UBA11858; genus JBDRGC01. Next base: position 823 of record JBDRGC010000272.1, read on the forward strand.
CAAATATCTACCCCAATTATTGCGCGGGCTTGATATGATCAGTGAAGAGGAAAAACCGGTCTTCTTTGGGCCGGGGCCGGCTCGAGTTTACAACTACACCGGCTCAGAAATGCTGGAAGATGAACATTTCAGCCCCGATAAAGATTGGATGCCTCAGCTGGTGCTGCTCGCCAAAAATGCTTATGTGTGGCTGGATCAGCTATCCAAACAATACCAACGTCCCATCACCCGCCTAGATCAGGTTCCCGATGATGAGTTGGACAAACTCGCCCGTTGGGGATTCAGCGGCCTGTGGCTGATAGGCCTATGGGAGCGCAGTTCGGCCTCCAAACGCATCAAGCAGATGTGCGGCAACCCCGATGCAGTTTCGTCAGCTTACTCGCTATACGATTACATCATCGCCGCCAACCTGGGGGGCGAAGAGGCCTACCAAAACCTGCGCCAGCGTGCCTGGCAGCGCAGCATCCGCCTGGCAGCCGATATGGTTCCCAACCACGTCGGCATCTACTCCAAATGGGTGATCGAACACCCCGATTGGTTCGTCTCGCTGGATCATAGCCCCTTCCCAGCGTACACTTTCAACGGAGAGAACCTCTCCCAGGACGAACGGGTGGGCCTCTACCTAGAAGACCATTACTACACCCGCAACGACGCCGCGGTGGTCTTCGAACGCGTGGATCATTGGACCGGCGGCAAGAAATACATCTACCACGGCAACGACGGCACAGCCATGCCCTGGAATGACACCGCTCAACTGAACTATCTCAACCCCGAAGCGCGGGAAGCCGTCATCCAAACCATTTTGCACGTAGCCCGCAAATTCCCGGTGATCCGCTTCGATGCCGCCATGACCCTGGCAAAGAAGCATTTCCACCGGCTGTGGTTCCCCGAACCGGGGGCCGGGGGCGATATTCCCTCCCGCTCCGAGTTGGGCCTCACCCGAGAGCAGTTCGACGCCGCCATGCCAGTCGAGTTCTGGCGGGAAGTGGTCGACCGCATCGCCGAGGAAGTCCCCGACACGCTGCTGCTGGCGGAGGCTTTTTGGATGATGGAAGGTTACTTCGTCCGCACGCTGGGTATGCACCGGGTATACAACAGCGCTTTCATGAATATGCTGCGAGACGAAAAGAACGACCAATACCGCCAGTTGATCAAAAACACTCTGGAGTTCGACCCGCAAATCCTGAAGCGTTATGTCAACTTTATGAACAACCCGGACGAAAAAACCACTATCAAGCAATTCGGCAAAGACGATAAGTATTTCGGCACCTGCACTATGATGGTCACCATGCCGGGTTTACCCATGTTCGGCCACGGGCAAGTGGAAGGCCTGCACGAGAAATACGGCATGGAATACTACCGCGCCTACTGGGACGAAGCCCCGGACACCCATCTGGTGCAGCGCCACAAACGAGAAATCTTCCCCCTGCTGCATCGCCGCCACCTGTTCGCCGAGATGGACAATTTCTTGCTTTACGATTTCTACACCGCCGACACCCTTATGGGGGCTGGCGGCCACGTGGACGAAAACGTGTTCGCCTACTCCAACCGGGTGGAAAACGGACGCTCGCTAGTCATTTACCACAACCGTTGGGCCGATGTCCGCGGCTGGATAAAAACATCAGCCGCTTACAAAGACAAAAACCTGTCAGACGATGCCCTCGTTCGAAAGGATTTGGGCGACGGACTTGGCTTGCGAAATGATGAACGGCACTTCACCATCTTTCGGGAGCATGTCAGCGGTTTAGAATACATCCGCAATAACCGGGAACTCCACGAGCGAGGCCTATATGTTGAGTTGGGGGCCTACAAATACCAGGTTTTCCTGGATTTCCGGGAGGTGGCTGACAATGAGTGGGGCCAATACGCCCAATTGGCTGCCCATTTGAATGGCCGCGGTGTTCCCAATATGGAAGAAGCTCTGAGGGAGCTATTCCTTCAGCCGCTGCACTACTCCTTCCGGGAATTGGTCAACGCGGGCATGTTCCGCTGGCTGATAGAGAACGGGCAAACACGCCAACCAGCAAACGTGCAAACGCTTTTGATCGAAGTCGAGCAGAAAATGCTGAGCTTATTGCGCGCGGTAAAAAATCTGACCGAATGCGAATGCGACGAAACCTCCCTGGCACAGGAAATTGGGCAAAAGCTAGACGCAGCGTTGCACCTGCCAATTTTAGCAACTCGCTACCCTCTGCCGGGCGCGCGCAAGTATGCAGCGGCAATAAAACTCATGGCAGGGGCAGACGATCATCCCTCCATCCACGCGGGTGACCCGCTGGCCTGGGGAATTATCTTCGGCTGGCTGTTCACCCACGCATTGGGGAAAGCTGTACTCGACGCAGATTACCCCGAGCGCAGCCGCGGCCTGCTCGAAGAATGGCTGCTGCACAAGATCATTGTGCAAACACTACAAGATTTGGATTTGGATGAAGAAATCGCCCGGAATGCCTTCGCCGGCATCAAAATCTTGATCGGCCACCAAAACTGGTTCCAGGACCGCTCTCCAAAGAAAGGGCGCGCCGATCGCATTCTGCAGACCTGGCTGGAAGACATCGAGGTGCAACGGTTCCTGCGGATCAACCGCCACAATGATATTCTGTGGTTCAACAAAGAAGCCTTCGAGCAAGTCCTGCGCGGGATGCTGACTGTCGCCACCGTTGCAACCCTTGCAGATCCCGACATCTCCGATGACCAGGTTGCTCAAGAAATTGTCTCCCACTACGATGTGATCAAAAAGCTGGGTAAAGCGGCTCGCGAATCCGGTTACCAGGTGGAGGGGTTGCAGGAGGCCGCGAAATAGACCCGGCTGACGGACGACCGATGACGGACGACCGATGACCGCCGACCGCGGGCAGCGGAGCGCGACCAACGAGAACACTACACCGAATTTGGAATAAAACGAATTTTGAGCCGGGGGCAATTCGTTCGTTTCTTCATTCGCTGTAGTGATATAGTCGATGGGCAGCGGACTATCTCGGATCAGTGGAGGGTAACTAGCGGGAACACTACACCGAATTTGGAATAAAACGAATTTTGGGTCATGGGCAATTCGGTCATTTCTCCATTCCTGTAGTGGTGTAACCGAGGAGCATGGAAACGATGACCGTTCTAACGCGAGAAGTGCAAAGTCACTGGCAGGCTATTCGCCCCATTTTTATGATTCGTAACGAGCGGGAATACGATCAGGCAGTAGCACATCTCAACTGCTTGATAGACGAGACTGGCACAGATGGAACCCACCCCTCATACGCGCTTTTGGACACTCTGTGAACACTCATCCATGCTTACGAGGAGGAGCACTACCATATACCTGAATGCAGCGGTGCGGAGATGCTCCGATTCTTCATGGATGAGTACGGTCTCACTCAATCGGATTTGCCAGAAATAGGTATCCTCTCCATATTGTAGAGTAAAAACCATTGTAGTCGGGGTTTCTATACCCCGTGCAGGCGAGATATGGAAATCTCGGCTACATGGCTGGTCAAACCGGGAATGGCTGGTATAGAATAGAGAGAAGAAGGATGTCTCGGTGGTAAGATAGTTGGTGACAATATCAACTGGCGGCCAACAACGCGCAAGTGTCCGTTAACAAAAAAATCCTTGCGAACGACGCAAACTTTGTCGGGGAAATCTATAGTACAATCCAGCCAGCAGGTCCTCTCACGCATCACTCCCCGCCTCACCCGCTCCCCGCTCCACGCCCTCCCATGCCCACACCAAACCAGCGTTTAGCCCAACCCGGAGACATCTTTGTCTTGCTTGTGCCTGTAGCGCAAGAATTGCAACTACTGCGTAAAAAACAAGCTGAGTTGCAGGCCCAATGCGGCGGGCAGATTGTGGATCACGTCCACATCACCTGCCAGCGGTTCACTCCGCCATGGATGCAATTCGCCGCAACATGCGTCGCAACTCTGACAAAAGAAATCCGAGCGTTTGCACCCTTCCCCGTCTTCAGCGATGGGCTGGTCCAATTCCGCGCCCCCTACTGGCAGACTCATGTCTT
>JBDRGC010000273.1:0-2171 GCA_043818215.1 Chloroflexota bacterium
CCGCCATTCTCCCCGCCTTCACTAAACATTTCCTGGACGAACGCCATCTGATCCTCCTATGGACCTATCGTTTTTCAAGCGCAACAATACGCACTCTCAGGCTATCTATCGTGGCCTGCATCTGTCCGTCCTTGATCGCAAGTTCCTGTATAGCGTTCACTAAAATTGGTATCATCTTGATCTGATTTAACGCCCACACGGTGTCAACCTGAGAAACATACCTGACAGCTACCCCATCTTTTACACTATCAGCGTAGGTGTGCTCGATGGACTTCTTAGTCAGATACGGGGCAACCGACGCGACTTCCTGAGCGAGAAATCCAATTCGTTCAACCCCATCATCGGGACACATCGGGACCGATCCGTCATAATAGAACGTGACGGGGCGAAGGGCCTTAATCACATCCAGTCCGCCCCAAAAACGTTCAATATCTCGTTTAAGAGTGGAATCGGAAAGGGAGGAAATGGTGCCATCATTGGTGTAGGTGTCTCCCACATAATCCACCCGCAGACGCTCTGTCCCGCTGGTCGCTCCATCTGCATTACAATAGACTGAGAACGTTCCGGGCATATCGTCATTGCCTGGAGTAGTTCCAACAGTCGCAACCAATTGGACCGCAGTGAGAAACTCTCCTCCATCTGCGCCGCCGAAATATATCTCACCAAGCTGATCCCCGGATTGCACCACCGTAAAGCCTTTTGCTCCGGATGCAGTTCTCGACTTTTGGAGTAACACATACGAGCCGGCAGTTCCGTTGCTATGAGTATTAATCACGGGATAGACATTGCCGCGCTGTATCCATTCCTGAGCTGCCGTTGTTCCAGCAGCATCATAATACGCAACAGTGTCCATAGCGTCTGAGTTGATCCCACTAATCTTGATTCCAGAGAAAGGGGCCGCCGCAACAAGTTCAAGATGGCCTTTTGGGGTTGAAGTCCCAATACCCACGTTTCCATCGGCATCCACACTCACCGCTGGATTCGGAGTCCCGTCACTCGCGCTCAATTCCGAGTGCCTGTGCAGGGCATCGGCCATCGAGTCGTCGCGGAGGGTATTGATGTTCGCCATCGTGCCGGTGTAGGCCACACTGCCAAGCTGCCAGTTGGTAGCCGTGGAAATGTTCGCAGTACTTGAGGCTGAGAATGTAGTAAACGCCCCTGTGCCCGGCGTCCCTGCGCCGATATTCGCGCCGTCGATGGTCCCTCCGTCGATGTTTGCCGTAGTGACCGTCAAGGTATCGACATCCCCGTAGGCCGCTGTGAACCGCTGCCCGCCGGGTATTGTAACCCCCGTGGTGTGCGCCCGAAGCCGCAGGACATTTCCGGTGCGCACGTCGATTGTGTCCGCCCCTCCCCATGCAATCACGCTATTGCTGTCCGATGCCGCGCTCAGTGTGTCGTATCTGGAGTAGTAGGCCGTTATTTGCGCATCTACTTTCTCCGCCGAAGCCAAGAGCAACACCGCAAAGGTGAGAAGAATCAAACCTGTGAGTTTTTTCATTGGGATCACCCCTCCATAAGTACCCTGCCGTCCGTCTCTGAAGCCGGAGCGGAAGATTTGACGCGCAGCACATCGTTGGTGGCATCGTGCCACAAATAATACGCGCCGATAACTATCGGTGTTGCATATGTCCCGGTGAGCGTCAACGTGGCCGTCAAGGTCAGGCCTGCCGTCATCGTCAACGCGGCCGTCCGCGTCTGCGCCGTATCCAGGACCATGATGCCATCGGAGCTGGTTTTGTCGACGTTCGCAGAATCCAGTTGCCCATTGACGAGGTTGTAAAGGGTAGAAAATTGATTGGTCCAGTCGGCAGCCGACGGGATGAGTCCGGTAGTGAAAGTGATTGTTTGCGTTACGAGGCCCATGACCGATCTCCTGTTGACTTTTCGGTATCATAGCGATATTTTTAGGTAGTTGACAACGGGGGCCTGAAATGTTAGACATTGTGAAAATTGCGTTTACGCTTCTGATGCTGACCGGAGTTTGTTGGTGCTTGTATGATCTCTGGTGCGAACTACGGGACCGGCTGCCGCCCGAGGCGCGTCGCCCCTATACGCCCAAGCGCCCCCATAAGTGAACCTGCGGACGGAGGGGGAGGCCCCTGCTCCTCTTCCCGTGCGGCCCGTTCCTCCGCGCTATCCGTCAGGCGCTTTATCACCATTCCGACCGT
>JBDRGC010000274.1:0-4532 GCA_043818215.1 Chloroflexota bacterium
TGTGCAAACTTTTCACTGCTGAGCGATTAACACCTAACGCCTAACGTATCACGTATCACGCTCGCTCAATCCGCGCTCCTAGAGCGCGGAGTTTTTCTTCTATACGCTCGTAGCCCCGGTCTATCTGGCTCACATTGCGGATCACAGATTTGCCCTCTGCGGCCAGGGCTGCCAGCACCAGGGCGAGTCCGGCACGGATATCGGGGCTGTCCACATTTTCGCCGATGAGCGGGGTGGGGCCTTGAACGATGCAGCGATGGGGGTCACACAATACGATTTGCGCTCCCATGCCGGAGAGCTTGTCAGTGAAGTACATCCTCCCTTCGTACATCCAATCATGGAAGAGCACCGTCCCCCGGGATTGCGTGGCAACCACGATAGCGATACTCATCAAATCGGTGGGGAATGCCGGCCAGGGCATCACGCTGATCTGAGGTATGGTATTGCCTAAATCAGGCTCAATACACAGCTTTTGCTCCGCAGGGACGATGATGTCATCTCCATCGACTTCCCATCTCACACCCAGGCGGTAGAAAACCAGGCGGGCCATGTCAAGATACGGGGCGCCGGCGTTGCGGATGCGGATACTTCCCCCGGTGACCACTGCGGCTCCAATATAACTGACCACATCTAAATAATCCGGCCCGATGGTGAATTCGCCGCCTCTCAGTTTGGATACTCCTTCGATATGCAGGGTGTTCGACCCGATATTGGCAACCTTCCCCCCCAGCCCATTGAGAAAGTGGCACAATTCCTGAACGTGAGGCTCAGAGGCCGCATTGCGCAGGATGGTTAAACCCGCAGCCGTGACCGCAGCCATGATAGCGTTTTCGGTGGCCGTCACGCTGGCTTCGTCCAGCAGGATATCGGCGCCGGTCAACCGTTCAGCCGAGAATTCGAATACGCGGCCAGCCCGGTTGTATTCCGCCTGTGCGCCCAGTGCCCTGAGGGCCAGGATGTGGGTGTCAACGCGGCGGCGGCCAATCACATCGCCTCCCGGCGGCGGGAGCTGCAATTCGCCGGACCGGGCGACCATTGGCCCGGCCAGCAATATCGAGGCCCGGATTCCCCGGCAAATGTCAGGGTCTAAATTAGCCGGATGCACCTGACGGGCCTGGATGCGCCACGAGTGGCTGCCCATCCTTTCTATTTCAACGCCCAGGCTGGTCAACAGATCCCGCATGGTGATAACATCCCGAATTTCAGGGACATTGTGCAGAATCACGGGTTCGTCTGTGAGCAGGCAGGCGGCCAGCAGAGGCAGGGCTGCATTCTTGTTCCCGGAGGGGGTCACTTCGCCGCTTAGTGGTTTGCCCCCCTGAATGATGAATTTGTCCATGGTTTTCTCCTATGGTACAGTAACAACGTGAAGACGTGAAACGTGATAACATTCTTGCCCCTTGCCTCTTGCCCCTTGCCCCTTGCCCCTTGCCCCTTGCCCCTTGCCCCTTGCCTCATGCCTCATGCCTCTTGCCTCATGCCTCTTGCCTCTTGCACAACCGTCACCAACTCCCCACCGTGCAAGTTTAGCAGGTTTGCGGCACTTTGTCGATTGGCTGCAATTTCGATCAATCCGCTGCTACCCACCAACGCGGCGCAGTCGCCATCGGGAATTTGGGCGAAAGTGGATGCCCAGGGCAGGATTTTCCCGTCGGGGAGTTGCAGGCGGGAGTTCAGCGGGTCGATTTGTCTTGGGGGTGCGCTGCCTACCCAGGGGCGAAAATCCAGCCTGTCATCGGGCCGGGGGGTGAATCTCCCCAGGCTGGTGAGCAGGTTGCCGAAGTGATCGGCGTGCAGAACCTGGCCGTGGATGATTCCGGGGGAGGGGGATTCTAATTCGGGAGCGGGAATTAACTCCAAATTCGGGATGGGAGGCCCGAACTCGGGGCCGGGAACCCCGCGGGCGGCGTGGCCTGCGGCGGGGGCGAAGATGTCCCGCCCGTGGAATGTCATCCCCGGATTCGATAGGGCCAGGCGGGGATTTTGTAGTTCCCAGGCTTGGGAATTTTCCCCCAAAACGAAAGTGAACAACCCATTGTCCGGTCCGACGAATGTAAAGCCCCGCGTTCGAAGGATGATGGGCCGGCGGCGTGTGCCAACGTCAGGGTCGACCACGGCCAGGAAGATGGAGCCTTTGGGAAAATAGTGCCATGCCTGCCAGAGTGTGATTGCTCCCCGCTGCACGTCACCGGGCGGGATTTCGTGGGTCAAGTCGATTGTGGCGGTGTCGGGGGCGATATTGGCGATTACGCCTTTCATGATGCCCACGAAGGGATCGGTGGTGCCGAAGTCGGTTAGAAGTACGATGGGAGGGTTCATCTTTAGATTATAAAGTCATCGCCGGGTTGAATCATTGCCGTTGGGTAACATTATCAGTTCGCATATAATAACAGGTTGGCTGGCACATCGAAAATACGGAGGATTAGTATCCTCTTCAAAAATCAGGGACGAACCCGGTTCCTAATGAGTAATGCGCCCGATTTTCTCGGTCTGACAAGGAACCGGGTTCGTGTTACTCTGAAATATGGAGAGGATACGAGGATTATGCCAAACTAAGAACAATGTATTGCCCAACAGCAATGTGATACAATGTGCGCTCACCAGCATTACAATATTGAAAAAGAAGGAGATAAGCATGGCTAAAACGGCTATTATTTCGGCAAGAATGGACCCCGAACTCAAGCGTCGTGCGGAAGGTGTTTTCCAAGAACTGGGTCTTACTACAACTCAAGCTATTACGCTATTCTATAAGCAAGTTCAACTTCAGCGGGGACTACCCTTCATTGTTAAGATTCCCAATGAAGTCACTATAAAGGCACTGGATGACGCCAGAGAACGTCGAAACCTTGGAACCTTCAACTCCACAGAAGACCTTTTTGAAGATTTGGGAATCTGATGAGAAGTATCCATCGTACCTCCCAGTTCAAAAAAGACGCCAAATGTATGAAGCGACGCGGAAAGGATTTGGCTGAGTTCAAGGAAGTAATCGAGAAGTTGGCGAGTGATCAAGTTCTTGAGACGAAGTACCAAGACCACCCACTTATCGGGCAGTACAAAGACACGCGTGAGTGTCACATTGAATCGGATTGGCTTCTTGTTTATGAACGAACAAAAAGTGAGTTAGTCCTTGTGCGAACAGGTACACATTCCGACTTATTCAAGTGATGAAATAGTTCGTTTGCCTGTCTATCGCTAGACAGGCGGCGGGAGGCTGCGTTATGGCAGACGTATTGGCAATTGCTTTAATTGGTTGGTTGGGCGGCGTGCTGGTGAACTATCTGTCCGATATTTTGCCAGTCAGGCGGCGTTTGGCGGCCCCCGTGTGTGTGTATTGCTACGCATCACCGCCTGTGTGGAATTATTTGCTATGGCCGCGGCGCTGCCCGGAGTGTCAGCGAAGACGTCCGTGGCGGGTGTGGGCGGTTGAAATCGTGTCCATTGGCGCCAGCATCTGGTTGTGGTCTTCGCCACCGGAGCGCTTGGGATATTTCTGGGGGCTGGTTTTGCTTCTGTATTTTGGCGTGGTGATGGTGATCGATCTGGAGCACCGTTTGATTTTGCACCCGGTGAGTGTGGCCGGAGCCGTATTGGGGTTGGGGGTTGGGATAGGACTGCATGGGGTGTGGCAAACTTTGGCGGGTGGGGCGGTGGGGTTCGTTGTCATGTTAGGATTGTATTATTTGGGGGAACTTTTTGCCCGCGGTGTAGCTCGTCTGCGGGGTGAAATCTTGGACGAAGTTGCTCTGGGTTTCGGGGATGTGAATTTGGCGGGCGTGTTGGGGTTAATTCTAGGCTGGCCGGGAATTGTTGCGGGTTTGCTGCTGGCGGTAATGCTTGGCGGCATCTTTAGTTTATTGTTTGTCATAGCTCTGCTGGTTGCCAGGCGCTATCGATCTTTCATTGCTATACCTTATGGCCCGTTTTTAGTGGCGAGTGCCGTTGCCTTACTGTTTTTTCGAGAGAGAATCCTGTCTGTTTTAGCTTTACATTAGCAATTACAGTATCATTTCAAAAAGAAGTGGCGGGGGGATGAAAAACGCCGCGTACGCATTTCGAAGCTCCCCCTTTTTTAGAAAATACCCTCACATATAAAAAAAAAGGCGTCTGGATCATATCCCGGCAAGGGATGCCAATACTATTTGCAGCACTTCATCAGGGCTGAGATCGTCAGTGTCGATATGTAGGTCGGCGTGTTGACGGGCGTGCCGCAGACGGGAGAGTTGCTCTTCATATTCCGAGAGAGTCCAGGTGAAATGTTTGCGTTGGAGTGTGAGGGGGTAAGAAACGTGTAAGAAAATCAGCACATCCGGTTTGGTCAGCCGCTGCCACATATCCGGCACGAATGAATGTTCCTGGGCAATATGATGGGCATGATAGCCATGTTCGCTCAACCCGGCCACCAGAGATGATTTGCCGGAGCCGCACGCCCCAACCACACCGATTATGATGTTCTGATTCTCCATCTTAGCTTACGCTCTTCAGCCGTTTTATGTCAGGTGACAGGTACTTTTTCCAAACGAAGGGGCGGGGGG
>JBDRGC010000275.1:0-19048 GCA_043818215.1 Chloroflexota bacterium
AAACTACCAAACGACCCGACTACCCGACTACCAGACTAAACTATGTCATCAGCAAGAGAAGTACAACTGCGCATTCGAAGTATCAAGAATATCGCCCAGGTCACGCGTGCTTTGCAGGCAGTCAGCGCCAGCAAAGTACAAAAAGCCATGCAGGCTATGTACCGCACCCGCCCTTATGCCGACAAGGCTTGGCAGGTGCTCACACATATTGCTGCCCAGCCCGGACGGCTGACACTGCATCCTTTGCTGGTTGAGCGAGAGCAGGTAAACAATGTGCTGGTGGTGATGGTCAGCGGGGACCGAGGTCTGGCAGGCGCGTACAATACCAATATTGTGCGGTTTGTCCTTGACAGGTATAGAAAGTATAAAGTCCCCGTTCGATACATCACCATTGGACGAAAGGGCCGAGATATGATGATCCGCCGAGGCGGGAAAATTATGGCAGAATTCAGCGACCTTCCGGCAAGGCCTTCCTTTGCGGACGTTTCTGCAATTGGGCAATTGGCAGTGGATGAGTTCCTGAATGGCAAAGTTGACGAGGTATATTTGGCCTACACCGACTTTGTCAATATGGTTACGCAAGTACCTATGGTGAAGAAATTATTACCTTTAGAGGTTGGGTCAGAGGCTGATCGCGTAGAAGCATTCGGTAATACAAAAACCAGACAAACAGCCACATATATTTATGAACCGGGACAGGAAGAGATACTAGACGAGATTGTGCCGCGGTTCACAGCTTTGCAGGTTTACCAGGCTGTAATGGAATCTATTGCCAGCGAGCACGCCGCCCGCATGGTGTCAATGAAGAACGCCACCGACAATGCGAACGAGTTGAGTGCAGCTTTGCAACTGGAATACAACAAAGCCCGCCAGCAAAGCATTACAAGCGAAATGCTGGATATTGCCGGCGGCGCAGAGGCATTGGTACAAAGTCAGTAGGTCAGTAGATCAGTAGACCAGGAATCAGTAGACCAGGAATCAGTAAACCAGGAATCAGTGGAGCAGAGACGACCAATTTACTGATCTACTGATCTACTGATCTACTGATTTACCGATTTACTGAATACCGACAAACGGAGGCAGGTATGGCAGAGGTTACAGGCCAAATCATTCAAATTCAAGGCGGTGTGGTGGATGTGGAATTCGCCACCGGAGAACTCCCCAATATCTACGAAGCGATCGAAATCCCCAGCAATGGACATGAACCTATGGTCTTAGAGGTTCAGAAGCATTTAGGTAATAAGTGGGTACGCTGTCTGGCAATGAAATCTACTGATGGTTTGCAACGCGGCATGACGGCTATTGCCACGGGGAAACCGATCATGGTTCCGGTTGGGTCTGCCACCCTGGGGCGAATATTCAACGTTCTGGGACAGCCCATAGACGGAAAAGGCGCTGTTGACACAGATATTCATTACTCCATTCACCGCCCCGCGCCTTCCTTCAAAGAACAATCCACCAGTGTTGAAATCTTCGAAACCGGAATAAAAGTTATCGACCTGATCGCACCCTTCACCAAAGGCGGCAAGACTGGTATCTTCGGCGGAGCAGGTGTGGGCAAGACTATCATTATTCAGGAATTGATACGCTCGGTGGCCAAGGAGCATGAGGGGAACTCAGTGTTCGCCGGTGTAGGGGAGCGCACCCGCGAGGGCACGCAGCTTTACCGTGAAATGATCGAGGCCGATGTGATGAAAGACACAGTCATGGTCTTTGGGCAGATGAACGAACCTCCCGGTGTCCGCTTGCGGGTTGGGTTGAGCGCATTGTCGATGGCTAAATACTTCCGCGATGAAGGTCAAGATGTGTTGCTCTTCATTGACAATATCTTCCGCTTCAGCATGTCGGGGGCCGAGGTGTCGGCTTTGCTGGGCAGGATGCCCTCCGCAGTGGGTTATCAGCCCACCCTGGCAACCGAGATGGGTGAGCTTCAGGAGCGCATCACCTCCACCCGAACAGGTTCCATCACCTCAATGCAGGCCGTTTACGTCCCCGCCGACGACTATTCCGATCCCGCTCCGGTGGCAACCTTCACCCACTTAGACGCTACCATTGCCCTTGAGCGCTCCATCGTCGAGAAAGGCATTTACCCGGCGGTAGATCCTCTAACCTCCACTTCTCGAATTCTGGACCCCCTCGTTGTGGGCGAAGAACATTACAGAACAGCGCGCGATGTTCAGCAAGTGCTTCAGCGCTACAAGGACTTGCAAGACATCATCGCCATCTTGGGCATCGACGAGCTGAGCGAAGATGATAAGCTTCTCGTCTCCCGCGCCCGCAAGATCGAGCGGTTTTTCTCTCAACCATTCTTTGTGGCCGAGCAGTTTACCGGTATATCTGGAAAATATGTATCCATTCGCGAGACGGTACGCGGTTTTCGCGAGATACTGGATGGCAAACACGACGCTATATCCGAAGATGCTTTTATGATGGCCGGTTCGATTGATGATGTTATGGAGAAGGCCGGGTGACAGTGTTCAGTTTTCAGTGTTCAGTGTTCAGTTTTCAGTGTTTAGTGTTCAGTGAGTGGGCGACTGATAACTGGCGACTGGTTACTGATAACTAAGGAAAAACCATGCCCATTCGTTGCGAAATTGTCTCTCAAGATCAGATGGTTTTCGAAGGCGATGTGGATATCGTCGTCGCCCCCGGTACCGTGGGTGAGATGGGGATTTTGCCCAATCACGCGCCTTTGTTGGCTACCCTGGATTTTGGAGTCATCAAAGTGCGCTACCAGGGACGAGAAGAAGATTTCACGGTGGCTGGTGGAATCATCGAAGTGCAGCCCACCATTGTCACTGTATTGGCGGATGCAGCCGAAAACGTCCGAGAAATTGACGCTGCCCGCGCCGAGGCTGCTATGGAACGCGCCGAGAAATACCTGGCTGAGGGTCCACCCCCGGATGTAGACTCCTACCTCAAGATGGAGGCTGCCTTGCGACGCTCGAAACTTCGCCTGGACGCCGTGCGCCGTTATCGCGGAACGCGGTCACAGTTTCCATCTATAAAAGATGATACCCACAGATAATCATGGCTCTATTTTCCAAAGACCTGGGAATTGACCTGGGAACACTTAATACGCGCATATCTGAAGGCGGACAAGTCATCCTTCAAGAGCCTACCGTGGTGGCTATTGCTGTTGATGAGCAAAAAATTGTCGAAGTTGGGCAAGAAGCTCAGAATATGTATGGCCGCGTCCCTGAGTCTCTCGAAGTCATTTACCCCCTACAAAACGGCGTCATCGCAGATTACGAGATTGCCGAGAAACTGCTGGAATACCTGATTGGAAAGATCAGCGGCCCGGTGCGCTTCTTCCGCCCGCGTGTGATGATTTCTGTCCCCTTCGGTGTCACCAGCGTGGAAAGCCGCGCTGTCCACGAGGCGGCTTTAGAGGCCGTGAAGCGGGATGTTTTCCTGATCCAACAACCGATGGCCGCGGCACTGGGAGTGGATTTGCCATTTCATACTCCATCGGGCAATATGATCATCTGCCTGGGTGGCGGGGTCACTCAGGCAGCAGTCCTGGCGATGTACGGAATCGTGTCGGCCAAAACATTGCGGGCTGGCGGACTGCAATTGGACGAGGCCATCATCACTTATGTGCGCCGCAAGTACGGCCTGGTGATTGCACAGCCCACTGCTGAACAAGTGAAGATCAAGATCGGGGCTGCGGTTCCACAGGATGAAGAAGAAAGCATGGAACTCCAGGGGCAAGATCAGGTGACCGGGCTGCCTCGCCCTCTGAATCTGACCACCGGCGAGATCGTCGAGGCTATGCAAGTCCCCCTGCAAAATATGGTGGAAACAGCACGCCAGGTATTAGAGAAGACCCCCCCAGAACTGGTCTCCGACATCATCGACCGAGGCATTGCCTTATGTGGCGGCACAGCCCTGTTGCGCGGTATCGACAAATTGATGACCAAAGAACTCGGTGTCCCGGCCTATCTGGTTGATAACCCCATGACATGCGTTGCCGAAGGCGCTTCTCTGGCCCTCGAGCCGGGCGTATTCCCCAAGATCAGGCGTAACTTGCCGCCGGTGTAAGAGGATAGCACGGGGGAATAGTACGGATTCTCAGAATAGGCGGATGGAGGAGGGGAGAGCACGGATTTACAGAATGGGCGGATAGAGGAGGAGATAGCACGGATTCTCAGAATGATCAGATAAGCGAACACCAATTCCGCCCATTCCGCCATCCGTGCTATTCTACACTCATTCTGCTGGTATAATGCTCCCTCCCCCCTCTGCCCTCTACCCTCTACCCTCTGCCCTCTGCCCTCTACCCTCTGCCCTCTGCCCTCTACCCTCTACCTCCCCCATGTTCATCGACGAAACCCAAATCAACGTAATCTCCGGCAAAGGCGGCGACGGCATCGTCCACTTTCGCCGCGAAAAATATGTGCCTTTCGGCGGCCCGGATGGCGGCGATGGCGGGCGTGGGGGCGATGTGATTCTGGAAGTCAAAACCACGCTCAACACTCTCTCCGCTTACCGCCACAAACAGACATACCGCGCTCAAGCCGGCTTCCGCGCCGGCAAGAGCAATCAGACCGGACGTTCGGGGGAGAATCTCATCCTGTACATCCCGCCGGGAACTTTGATCTATGATGACGATACAGGTGAACTGCTGGGAGACCTGGTCGAGCCGGGGCAAACTATAACCGTCTGCAAAGGTGGACGCGGGGGGCGGGGCAACGCCCGCTTTGCCAATTCGCGCAACAAAGCTCCCCGCATAGCCGAGCGCGGCGTCCCCGAACAAGAGCGCACCCTGCGGCTGGAACTCAAGCTCATCGCCGATATTGGCCTGGTGGGGGTTCCCAACGCCGGAAAATCGACTCTATTGTCTGTGGTCACGAACGCCAAACCGAAGATCGCCCCTTACCCCTTCACTACATTGCAGCCTAATCTCGGCGTTGCTGATTTAGACCTCGACACCAGCCTCATCCTGGCGGATATTCCAGGACTTATCGAAGGAGCGCATCAAGGCATCGGCCTGGGCCACGAATTCCTGCGGCATATCCAGCGCACGCGGGTTCTCATTCACATCCTCGACGGCATGGCCGAGGACCCCTTGCTGGATTTTGCCCAGATCAATACTGAGTTATCCCTTTTCGATCCCGCTTTGGCGGAGAAACCCCAAATCGTGGTCTTCAACAAAATGGATTTGCCCGATGTGCAGGCTCGCTGGCCTGAAATCCAAAAGGCGCTGGAAAAGCGCGGCCACGAGGCCCACGCCATCTCTGCGGTGGCGGGGACTGGCGTGCGCCCGATACTTTTCCGTGCCTTCCAACTCCTGGCCGAGGCACCGCCCCCGCCCGAACCCGCCGAATTGCCCGTTTACCGGGTGGAAAGCGACCCGCGAGTATTTTCCATCTCGCGCACCCCGGAAGGCTGGCGCGTGTCGGGCGTGTCAATCGAGCGTGCTGCCAAGATGACCTACTGGGAGTACAGCCAGTCTATCCGCCGCTTCCAACACATTTTGCAAGCTTTGGGGATCGACGCAGCTCTCCGTGAAGCCGGCGTGCAAGAAGGCGACATCGTCCTCATCGGCAATCACGAATTAGAGTGGGAGGATTAGTCAAATAGTCGGATAGTCAAATAGTCCAGTAGTCACCCAGACTGCTAGGCTACGCGACTACTGGACTACCAGACTACCAGACTACCAGACTACCAGACTACCCGACTACTGGACTACCGGACTACCGGACTACCCGACTACCCGACTACCGGACTACCGGACTACCCGACTACCGGACTACCCGACTACCCAACTACCCGACTACCGGACTACTCCAATGCGCCTGGGCATTTTTGGCGGCACCTTCGATCCTCCCCATATCGGACACCTGATTCTCGCTGCGGAGGCACAACACCAGCTCGCCCTGGATCGCCTGCTATGGGTGCTCACACCCGCCCCGCCCCACAAACGCGAGCAGCCCATTTCCCCTCTCCAGCATCGCCTCGACATGCTTCAGGCCGCAATTGACGGCAACCCCATATTCGAACTCTCCAACGTAGATATTAACCGCCCGCCACCGCATTACGCGGTAGATACGATTCATTTGTTAGAAAAAAGCTACCCGGGCACGGAACTGGTCTATTTGATGGGAGGCGACTCCCTGGCGAATCTGCCGCTCTGGCATAAACCCTTGGAATTGGTGGCTGGCTGCCAAACCCTGGGGGTGATGTGCCGCCCCGGAGCCAAAATCGACCTGAAAGACCTTGAAGCTCGAATACCAGGGATCACCCCCAAAGTCCGCTTCATCGAGGCTCCTTTGTTAGATATCGCCGCCTCCCAAATCCGCCGCCGGATTCGAGAGGGGCGTCCTTTCCGTTATTATCTACCTCCCCCCGTTTATCACATTATCCAGCAGAGGCATCTATACAGGTAGGACGAATTTCCAAATTCGTCCTACGCTGTCTGCCCCCCCCCGAAACTGGAAACATCGTATGATTGACCCCTCCCTCCCTCTCATCGACCTCCACCGCCACCTGGATGGCAGCGTGCGATTGGAGACTATTCTCGATTTGGGCAGAAAGCATAACCTGTCCCTCCCCGCCTGGGATTTAGAAGGTCTGCGCCCTTTCGTGCAGGTGACCGAACCCACACCGGGAGTGATGGCTTTCATTTCGAAATTCGAGTGGATGGTGGGTGTGCTGGCGGACTACAATGCTTGCCGCCGGATAGCTTACGAAAATGTGGAAGATGCCCATCGTGAGGCTATCGACTACATCGAGTTGCGCTTCAGCCCCTGGTTCATGGCTGAACCCCATAAGCTCGATCCTGCCGGGGTTGTGGAGGCTGTGGTAGATGGCGTTCGACAGGGAGCGCGAGACTTTGGCATTAAAGTAAACCTGATTGGCATTATCAGCCGCACCTACGGGACCAAGACCGGCTGGAAGGAACTGGATGCCCTCCTGACTCAGCGAGACCATCTGGTGGCCCTCGATTTGGCCGGAGACGAAGTGAATTTCCCAGCTCACTGGTTCAAGGAGCATTTCGAAAAGGGACGTGAGGCTGGCTGGCAGGTCACCATCCACGCGGGCGAATCTGCCGGAGCCGAGAGTATCTGGCAGGCAATTCGTGATTTGGGAGCTTCCCGTATTGGTCATGCTGTCAGCGCTGTCGAAGATCCCGTTCTGATGGATTATATGCTTGAACATAGAATTGGCGTCGAGGCCAATCTGACCAGCAACTTGCAGACTAACACTGTCACGGATTTGATCAGCCACCCCGCACGGGAATTGTTAGAGCGCGGCTTATTGGTGACCCTGAATACGGATGACCCCGGCGTAAGTGCCATTGACCTGCCGCATGAGTACAACGTTGCAGCCCCGGCAGCAGGACTGACCCCAGACCAGATTCGCCAGACTCAACGCAACGCTTTGGAAGTTGCGTTCATCTCTGCGGAAGAGAAAACTGCTTTAGCGGCTCGAAAAAACGGCTCTCTGAGATATTGTGGGGCGCGGTATACGGATTTCACGGATTATACGGATAAAGCCAAAGAAAAATCCGTAAAATCCGTGTAATCCGTGTACAAAAAGAGTTTGACCACACAAAACATCAAAGAGCCGAAAAAACTAAGGTATACTTTGCGAGTCCTGGGCTGCAGATGAGTTGCGCCATTGGCCGGCGCGTTTGTTTGCGGCCCCAAAATCACACCTTATGGAGATGAATATGAATAACCCAAAACAATTGTTAGGCCCCATGCGCCTCCCTTTTCTAGTCCTTACCCCCGCTTGTGTTTTATTGGGGTTGGGTACTGCTATCTATACAACAGGTCAAATCAATTGGCTTTACTTCGTACTTGCACTGATTGGAGCGCTTGCTGCTCACATCAGCGTGAATGTATTCAACGAGTATTTTGACTTTCAGAGCGGTCTGGACGCCAAGACAATAAAAACGCCTTTTAGTGGAGGCAGCGGCACATTGCCCGCAAATCCCGCAATGGCTCGCCCCGCTTTGATTCTGGCATGGGTGGCGTTTGCCATCACCGCCCTGGTTGGCGTATTCTTCCTTTTTACTAGAGGCTGGGCTTTGCTTCCCCTGGGTTTGCTGGGGCTGATCACCATCTTTGCCTACACCAAGTGGATTGCGCGTTTTCCTGTTCTATGCTTGATCGCGCCAGGGCTGGGATTTGGTACCTTCATGGTGATGGGAACACATTTTGCCCTCACCGGCGAATATTCCTGGGTAGCTTTTGTCGCCTCATTGGTGCCATTTTTCCTGGTGAGCAATCTGCTGCTTCTCAACCAATTCCCCGATGTGGAAGCAGACCAGAGCGTAGGGAGAAAACATTTCCCGATCACGCTGGGCAAACAGCAAAGCGGGCGCATCTATCTAGCATTCCTGCTGATGACATATTTATCCATTTGTCTGGGCGTGGCTCTGAAATATCTACCCCTTGCCAGCCTCATCGGGCTGTTGACGCTGGTATTGGCTGTCCCCATCTCTATAGGCGTCCTGCAGCATGCCAAAAACATAGAAAAATTGATCCCATCCATGGGATTGAACGTTGTGGTCAATATTCTCACCCCTGTGCTCGTGGCTATAGGCTTATTTATCGGATAGCTGATTTGCTCAAAAAGATGGGCTGGTGGGCAGCGAAACGCCTCTGGTGCATTTCGCTGCCCACCTTCTTTTTCCATTCGTTTGGAATTGTCCGCGATAAACGCGATTCTTGCGGTATGAGATTCAAGTTTTGGCAGCCAAATCATCCCTCAAGCAGGGATCACGAACAATCAAATCTTTAAGATTGATACCCACATCCCTGGGAATACAATCCCTTTTCCTGGGATGCACCCCCCATATATGGGGGGCGGCAACACGTGTCCCCCCACTTTCGGGATTGTATTCTTAGAACATCCGCGCTACGTAAAACAATACGCCCGCGCGAACTCGTCTTAAGGTAAGCGATACTTAAAGTATTGTTATATTTTAGAGTCCCGTAGGTTTAGCGTACTGCAATATTGGCACATATCTGTTAGAATTCTTGCAGTTGCCACAGTAAAAGAGGGGGCATCCCATACGTTATTTGTGATCTTCAGGTGGAAAACACTTTACAGATCATCTCATCTATGCGCTGGTGAGTTGTATTCTTGGTGCCATCTCAATAATGATGGGGTCAAAATGCGCCTGTTTGTCGGTGGCAAAATATTACGGAGGAGGAAGACCTGCTATGAAAGCATCACAAGCCTGGCAAGCTGCCCTGGGACAACTACAAATGGAAATGCCGAAAGCCGCCTTCGACACCTGGGTGCGAGATGCAGAAATGCTTTCCTATGAAGACGGTTCTTTTATGATAGGTGTGCAAAATGCTTATGCCCGAGATTGGTTAGATAGCCGGCTATCCAGTACCGTCACCCGCCTGCTTACGGGCATCATGAACCGTAGTGTGGAAGTTCGTTTTGTGGTCTGGCAGGATACTAATAAAAGCAGTGAACACCGTGATATTCCCACATCTTCCCCAGAAGCACTGATTGAATTCACTAATCCCACCATCAACGGCCGCTATAGTTTTTCGAATTTCATCGTGGGCGCCAGCAATCGTTTGGCCCATGCTGCCTCTCTGGCTGTAGCCGAAAAACCAGCTCAGGCTTACAACCCTTTCTTCCTGTACGGCGGCGTCGGATTAGGAAAAACTCACCTGCTCCACGCCATTGGCAATCAATGCGTACAGTCTGGCATGCAAGTCTTATATGTCTCTTCCGAAGAATTCACCAACGACTTGATCAATGCTATTCGTACCCACACCACCCAGGCTTTTCGCGAGAAGTACCGCCGTACAGACATACTTCTGGTCGACGATGTCCAGTTTATCGCCGGGAAGGAATCTACCCAGGAAGAATTCTTCCACACCTTCAACACCCTGCATGGGCAAGACAAACAAATCGTGATGTCTTCCGACCGCCCCCCGAAAGCGATGGTCACACTCGAAGAACGCCTGCGTTCCCGCTTCGAGTGGGGCCTCACTGCCGATATCCAGCCCCCCGACTATGAGACCCGCGTGGCTATTCTGCGCTCCAAGGCTGAGCGCGCAGGATACAGAATTCCAGATGATATTATCGAGATCATCGCACGTAAATTCCAGTCCAATATCCGCGAACTCGAAGGTGCTTTGACCCGAGTTGTAGCCTACGCGGATTTACGGGGAATGCCCATGACTCCTCAACTGATCGACTCATCTCTGGCAGACATGCTTCCCCGCCGTGCCGATGTGCAGCCCGACCAGGTTATCAATACAGTGGCCCATGCTTACGGCGTACCAATGGAGCAGATGATGGGACGCGGGCGATCCCGTCAGGTAGCCCGCCCCCGCCAGATCGCCATGTACCTGCTGCGGGAAGATACCAAGATATCCCTCCCCCAGATCGGCGAAGCCCTGGGGGGCCGCGACCACACTACCGTGATGTACGGCTGTAGCAAAATCGCTGACTTGCTCGAAAGAGACGATAAACTCCGCCGTCAAGTCATTGCAATACGAGAACAATTATACGGGCAGTCAACTTTGGCTGTTTAGGGACGATGATTAAATAACTTACCCATTTCCAAACCAGAGAGTAGTGCAGGTTGAGTAGCCCCGAATGCTTTTAGAGGGGCGTATCGAAACCAAACGGGCTTTATTAGCCAGAAGCCGCTGGGTTTCGACACCGTACCTGCGTTCGGTGCAGGTGCGCAGTGCCTGCATAGGTATACGGCTCTCCGTCCCTCCGAGCCTACTCAACCGGCGATCCACTCAAATTTGGAAATGGCAAGTTATTTAATCACCGTTCCTTAGCATTGCTTTCCCCCCCCTGACCGTTTACCATCAGCCCGCAGCGCCGGCCTTCCCGCTGCGGGCTGATGTCGCGTGTGATGTCGCCGGCTGTAAACCCTATCCCCTCAAGATACACTTGAGAAAACTATCCCCGCAACCTACACTTCACCCGCCCAACTCCCCAACCAACTAACTAACCACCCCACGCTCCTCAACCGTCAACATGAACTGAAATACCTGGAAAACCGTTACAATCGCCCAAACGCGGAATTTGCGGTCATTTATGGACGCTGCCGGATGGGGAAAACCACCCTGGTTTACGAGTGGTCGCTGAACAAGCCCCACCTGTATTTCTTTGCCACCCATCTCCCCAGTGAAGTGCTCCTGCGCGAGTCATTCCAGAAAATTGCCGCGGCCACACAGATGACCCTGGCAGCAGCGCAGCACTACCTGAACGATTTGCATACCATTGGGGTCGTGGGAGCATCGCCAATCGCTAACCCGTCTGCGTGACCGTAGCCGCCAGGGGACGTACCCCATCCTGGATCAGTTTTTTTGCGCTTCTGGCACCGCTGGGTGGCCCCGCACCACCGCCTGCTGGAAATCAACCAGCGGCAGGACGAAACGCTGACCGAAATCTGCATCAACCTGCCCTACATCATCGCCCCCGTGTGGGAGACACTCGCCCGCCAGCACCTTCTGCTTGCCTCCGGGCGGGGCCAAATTCCGTTCCCAGTGCAGGAAACTGGCGCCTGGTGGGAGCGAAGAAAGACCTTCCAGGTTTATAAAACCTGGAAGGTCTAGCAAGAACACGAAGTCATTGTAGACACCCTTTCGACAAGCTCTCCCCCTTCGGGGATGCTTCGCGAAGGACAGGCCTGGGCCGGGAGTTCAATAGAGCTGTTCCCTAATAACGGTAATGAATTTTTTGTACACGGATTTACACGGATTTTACGGATAAAACGAAACAACAAAGAAAAAAATCCGTGGTATCCGCGAAATCCGTGTACAAAATTCTTTGCTCGGTTTATTCAGGAACAAGTCTAATGATTTCGCAGGTAACCCTCTGCCTGGAGGATGCCGTCAAAAGCTAGTTCAGCATCTGCCAGAGCCTTAGCCTGCCACTTACTCTCTTGGGGGTAAAACATCTCCAGAAATTCACGCGCCACCCACTCCCGAGTCCGGCGGTTCCGGACTCCAAACCAATGAGTTTGGTTTTCTAGAATCATGGCGCGCATCCCGCGTCTCACGGCTGATTTAGAGTTCCCTAAGGTACCAAATTCAAATGATGTAGCGAAAAGTTTAGTGTTTGGGTGCTCTTTTTCCCTCAGAGTATAGATGTAATCGATCATATCCCCGCGCATGGCATAAAACTCATCAGGGATCGCTGCAACGATTTGTGGATAGGAATAATGCTGGGTTAATTCTTTCGAACCGCGGTCTTCCAAGAATGAGTTGACCAAACTCATCTGATACCGTGGCCCCCAGCCTGTGTGCATATCCAAATGTAAGATGCGCTCCGATTTGCGGAAAACCTGTTTGTATAGGGACATCAGCAAACGGGTTTCTTCTTGGATGCAATCTCCCCCATAATGGATGCCCTTGGGTTGGTGGTAATGACCCAAGATCGAGACAGCTCTCAACGCGGCGAAACCAACTTTGATTACCTGCTGCCAGAGCTGCAACTGAAAGAGAAGTCCGGCAATGAGCTTGGGTGGAACAGGATGTGCAGGCGTTAGAAATGGGGCCAAGCGTGCAAACTCTAGATTGAAAGCGGGGTCGATTTCATCAGAGCGCCAAACAAAGTTGCGATTCAAATCCACATTGTTAGCGTTCGTCCGGCGCAGATGCTTCATCCCCCAAGGGTTGATCGTATGCACTAGCAGCAGGTCTGTATTCTCAGGAGTCAGGCGGTTGAGGAAGTGCTCGAAGAAATATGCCAGCATGGCAGACCCCACAAAGCCCTCAATTCCATGTTCGGCTGTCGTAAAGATAAGTGTTTTTTCCGTCTGTTCAACTGCTTCGGCAGAGATCCAGTCGATGGTCACATCTTCGTTCCCAGTCAAGCGGTACTGATGGAGATGAGCGCTGGGCCAATAATCTTTAACGCGGGTCAGGCTTTGGCGGAATCTCTCTCGAGATGCTTCGTAAGAAGGGGGGAACCAGGAAGATTTATTTATCATTTTAGGCCATGATTCGGAGTGCTGTCTCGGCAAAAATAGCCGCGCCGATAGGCATACAGTTCTCGTCAATATCAAATCTGGGGTCGTGATGCCGGCGGGTGTCACCCTCGATTTTACAACCAAGCATGAACATGGCGCCCTGGGTTTTTTGCAAGAAGAAGCCAAAATCTTCGGCTCCCATTTCTGGTTTCGTCGCGATGATTTTTTCGTTGCCAATCAAATCACCTGCCACTGTTTTTATCAGATCAACAGTTTCAGCATGATTATGCATCGGCGGATACCCTTCCTGGATCCTCAGCTCATAATTTCCGCCCATAGCCCTGGTGATTTCCATGGCGTTTCCGATCTCAGTATGGATTTTCTGCTGTACTTTAGGGGTCAAGAAACGAATCGTACCGGACAGATCAACCACTGCAGGTATCACATTATCGGTTTGACCACCCTGGATTGAGCAAATACTAATTACCGCGGGATCGAAAGGCCAGAGCTGCCTGGAGACAATTCCATGAATGGCCATAATCACATATCCGCTGATAAAGATGGGATCAACCACCTTATGAGGGGTCGAGCCATGACCTCCTTTCCCAATAATTTTCGCATAGAAGGTGTCTACCCCAGCTGCTGCATACTGTGCAGGTATTTCGATCTCGCCAGTGCTGAGCGAAGCATTTACATGCAGGGCCAGCGCACATTCGACATCTGCAATGGCTCCATCCTCGATCATACGAGGGGCACCGCTCAGCCCTTCTTCATCTTCCACTTCCTCCGCCGGTTGGAATAGAAAGCGCACCGTCCCTGGAAAGTTCTCTTGTGATAACAGTTTGGCTGCCCCTAAAGCAATGGCTATATGAGCATCATGACCACAGGCGTGCATGACGCCTTTGTTTTTCGATTTATAAGGGACCTTGTTGGCTTCTTTGATGGGGAGAGCGTCCATATCAGCACGGATGGCAACCACGGGTTTGCCCTCACCAAGCTCGGCCACCACGCCAGTCTTGCCGACGCCAGTTCGAACCCGGTAACCCATCTCCGCCATAATCTCAGCGATTTTGGCTGCTGTGCGAGTCTCGGCGAAACCCAATTCTGGGTGTATATGAAAATCGCGCCGCCATGAGACCATTTCAGATTGGATCGCTTTTGCTCTTTTTAGCATTTTTCTCCTCCGTAGGACAAATTTCCAAATTTGTCCTACAAGAAATTTATTCCAAATACTTCGCCAAAAAATTGGCTCTTTGCTGCTTGACTTTGATCTGATTTTCGACTTTCAAAAAACTGTGCCCTTCATCGGGATAAAGGTTATATTCACACTCTTTTCCCAGGCTGATTAATTTTTCATAAGCCTGTTGGGATTCGCTGGGCGGACAACGGACATCGTGCGCCCCGCAAATCAACTGCACCGGAGCCTGAATTCGATCTAAAAAGAAAAACGGCGAGCGCTCATACCACAGTTTGTGGTTGGTTAGTGGATCCCCGAAATTTTCCCGGTCCCAATGCTGCAAATCTTGGCGCGAATTCTCGTGGCTGGTGAACCAGTTCAAGAAGGGCACCACTGCCGAACCCGCGGCCCATTTGTCGGGATATTGGGTCAGGCAGGTCATCGTCAAATAACCACCCCAGCTACGGCCTGTGACCGCGATCCGTTCAGGATCGGCAATCTCCTCCCGAATGAGATAATCGGCCCCGGCGACCACGTCTTGGGTATCCACGCCGCCCAGGTCGAAGCGGCTGGCCAACTGCCATTCTTTGCCGTACCCCGTCGAGCCGCGGTAATTGGGAGCCAGCATCACCCATCCCCGGCTGACTATATGCTGCACCAGCGGGTCCCAGGTGATTTGAGTCAACCAATTGGGGCCGCCGTGGATGTAGAGTACTGCGGGGGGCCGGGTCAAACCTCCCGCAGGTTTAGACCCTTCACTTCTTTCAGGGCAAGCCTTCGGGAGGTTATAAAGCAAGGCCGGAACATCTACGCCATCCAAACCCGGATACCAGACTTCTTGTGGCAAGAAAAACTTCTCTTGATCGAATTCAGCGGGTAATGAATGGGTGATCTGGCGGAAAGATTTTTCAGTTAGAGAGAAAGACCATAAGTCGCAGGGGTGGCGGGGGTTGTCGAAGATAAAAAGAATTTGGTCGCGCTGGGGTGCAACCCTAGGCCGGTAAACCACCCCAGATTCAACCTGGAAGGTGGCCGGTGTTTTTTCGTCGAGGTTCTGGAAGGCCAGTTCACACTTTGGGCCGCGGCTGATCACATAGACCAACTGCCCACCTGAAATCCAGTCGGGGTGTTCCTTTTCGCCATCCCCCGAGGTCACCCAAATGATGGTTTGCGTCTTGATCTCGAACAGTCCAATCTCGAATTGTCCCGACAGATTCGAAGCAAAGGCCAGGCGTTTGCCATCTGGCGACCAGCAGGCATCTTTAGCGCAAATCGGCTTCCCACCAATTGCAATCGGGAAGGGTTCACTACCACCTGCTGGGACAATCGTTATCCAATAATCCTGCCCGGCGCCCTCAGAAATTACAGCCAGATGACGACCATCTGGCGACCAGGTGACTTGCCAATCGGGGTGGGGAGCATCCAACACTTTTCGGGGCGAGCCGCCCGTGGAGGGCATGATATAAGTGTCGAAACGCCCGGCCTTGTCCGAACAAAAGGCCATCTGTTCACCATCTGGCGACCAGGCAAAGGAGGACGTTAGCGCTTCGGGAGTGTCTGGCGTGATGTTGGTGTGACTCCCCGCAGCCATATCGTAAATGTAAATGTCGTAATTCTCACCCCCGTCGAGATCGAGGGCGTAAGCCAATTGAGCGCCATCAGGCCGCCAGCGGGGAGCGAATTTGGCACCCTCACCAGTGGAAATTTGCTGAGGTGGTGAATCCCCTCCTAAATCCAAGACGTAGATCTCCCAACGACCAGTTTTATTCCACGAAAAAGCAGCCCGCGAGCCGTCAGGAGAAATGTCAAACCCGAGGTCGGGTTCAACGTAGGGGACGCGTAATAATTTTTCAAGATCGAGAGATCCATTCTGCATAGAAATATCCTTGAAATCACTTGTGAACTGCTGATGGGGGCATCACCTACCGGTTACGACGGGGAGCGCCGCAACCGGGATCAACTAACCAACTATGCCTCGTGGCAGGCAACCCAATGGGCCGGTTTGATTTCCCGCCAGACCGGGATCTCGACTTTGCAGTGATCTTTGGCGATGGCGCAGCGCGGGTGAAATCGGCAGCCCGAGGGTGGGTTAGCCGGGCTGGGCGGGTCGCCTTCCAGGATGATCCGCTGCCGGGCGCGGGTGGCCTTGGGATCGGGGATGGGGACGGCGGAGAGCAAGGCCTGGGTGTAGGGGTGCAGAGGCGATGTGTATAGATCATCCCGCCCTGCCAGTTCAACAATCACCCCCAAATACATAACTGCCACCCGGTTGCAGATATGGCGCACCATGCTGAGGTCGTGGGCGATGAAGAGGTAGGTCAGGCCAAATTCCTCCTGCAAATCCTCCAGCAGGTTTACGATCTGGGCCTGGATCGAGACATCCAGGGCCGAGATGGGTTCGTCGCAGACGATGAACTCCGGGTTCGATGCCAGAGCGCGGGCGATGCCGATGCGTTGGCGCTGACCGCCGGAGAATTCGTGGGGGTAGCGGTTCATGTAATTGGCGTTGAGCCTTACAGTTTCCAACAATTCTTCGACTCGTTCCAAATTGGATTTTTCCGAATCGATTTTATGGACTCGAAGTGGTTCGCCGATGATTCGCGAAATTGTCCAACGGGGGTTGAGGGAGGCGTAGGGGTCCTGAAAGATCATCTGCATGCGCTTGCGCAGGCTGCGCAGATCTTTGACCTTCATCTGGGTCAGGTCTTCCCCCTCGAAAAGCACCTGCCCAGCGGTGGGTTTATAGAGTTGGATGAGAGTCCGCCCCGTGGTGGTCTTGCCGCAGCCACTTTCCCCAACCAGCCCCAAGGTCTCGCCGCGGCAGATATCGAAGCTGACATCGTCCACGGCTTTAACTGCACCGACCTCGCGTTGAATCAGAATGCCCTGGGTGATGGGGAAATATTTCTTGAGTCCACGTACCTGTACGAGTGATTCCATGATTTTCAGCACTCCTTCCCCGTGGTAACGTCTACCCAGCAGGCTACTTTGTGATCGGTGTCGAACAATGCCAATTGGGGGTTCTCTTGCATACAGCGATCCACTGCAAAGCTGCAACGCGGAGCAAAGGGACAGCCCGGCATCACGGTGATTCCGTCCGGCGGGAATCCGGGGATGGTCGCCAGGCGTTCGCCAGCCCGGCTGCTGTCTACCCTGGGGAGGGATTTGAGCAGTGAGAGTGTGTAGGGATGAAGGGGGTTCCCATAGAGTTGGAAGACGTCTGCCTCTTCGACGATGTAACCGGCGTACATCACCACCATGTGGTCGGCCAGTTCAGCGATGACCCCCAGGTCGTGGGTGATCCAGATGACGGCCATACCGAACTCAGCTTGCAGGCGCTTGGTAAGTTCAACGATCTGGGCCTGGATGGTGACATCCAGGGCGGTGGTGGGTTCATCGGCGATCAGGATATCGGGGCTGCATGATAGCGCCATGGCGATCATGGCCCGTTGGCGCATCCCACCCGAAAATTGGTGTGGATATTCTTTGATGCGCTGCTCCGGGTTGGAGATGCCGACCAGGTTCAGGAGTTCGATGGTGCGGTGCTCGGCCTCATCGCGAGAGATGCCGTTGTGGACTATCATGGCTTCACCGATTTGCTTGCCGATGGTCAGCACCGGGTTGAGGGAGGTCATGGGGTCTTGGAAGACCATCCCAATTTCAGCCCCGCGCAGGCGTTCCATTCGGGGTTCGTTATATTCCAGCAGATTCTCTCCCCGGAAGAGGATTTTTCCGCCGGCAATCTTTCCGGGCGGGTCAGGAATCAAGCGCATAATCGAAAGCACGCTAACGCTCTTCCCGCAGCCGCTCTCACCTACAATCCCCAGAGTCTTGCTGGCTTCTACATAATAGGACACGCCGTTGACCGCATTAACAACCCCATCCAGGGTGTGGAATTTTACTTCTAAGTTTTCTAGGGCTAATATAGGTTCCATCATCCACTCCTATCCGGCCTCGACCAGGGCATGCGGATCCAGGGCATCGCGCAAACCATCGCCGACGAAGTTGATCGAGAGCACGGTCAGCACAATCAATGATCCGGGGAAAATCCACAGCCAGGGGGCCGTCTCGATATAGTTGTAGGCTCCTTCGAGCATATTGCCCCAGGTCGCCGTGGGTGGTTGGACCCCTAACCCTAAGAAGCTGATATAGGCTTCGGAGATAATGGCGTTTGCCACGCTCAAGGTGCCCGACACGATAATAGGGGCAATGCTGTTGGGCAGAATGTGGTTGAAAATGATCGAAACATTGGAAGTCCCCGTGGTGTGGGCGGCCAGCACAAATTCGCGCTCCTTGAGCGACAAGAAATTGACGCGCACGATGCGAGCCAGGTACATCCAACTGGTAATACCGATGATCACGATGATCACGATCACGCTACCACTGAACTCCCGGCCCAGGAACGTCAGGTTGGGGATTTTGCCCCCGAAGAACTTGGCCATTACCAGTAGTAAAAATAATTGGGGGATATTGAACATCGCTTCAGTGAAACGCATCAGCAGGCCATCGATCCAGCCGCCGTAGTACCCGGCAACCGCCCCGATGATCACCCCTAAGATGACCTCGACGACCACGGCGGACAAACCGATCAAGAGGGATATCTGCCCCCCGTAGATGGTGCGGATCAAAATATCGCGCCCGACGGTATCCGTTCCGAAAGGGTGTTCCGCCGAGGAAGCGCTCAACCGGATTTTGGTGTCTGTGTAGTTGGCCTCGGCCTCGGTGTAGATAAAGGCGCCCCCAAACGAATAAAAAATTAACAGGAACAATACAATCAGTCCAAAAACCGCCATCTTGTGGCGCATAAATCGCATCCGCACCAACTGTCCAGGGGTGAGGGCCTCGGCTTTGAATTCTTCCTGAAATTTTATGACATCACTCTCGGCTGTTGCTTCCATTCATATCTCCTGTCTCCTGTTTGCTCACCGTTTTTTTAGAAATTCGGGTATCTT
>JBDRGC010000276.1:0-9317 GCA_043818215.1 Chloroflexota bacterium
TTCCCGCCACCTATGTGGGGGGCGTGGATCATGGCCCCCCCCCAGGGTGGGGGGTTTGGGGGGGGTTCCGGGTCGTTTCACGCACCCCGCCCCCCAGCCCCCAATACTGGTGGAGTCATCCCGCCAAAGTTGGGGCCGGGGAGCATGTCCCCCCCCAAGGTTGGGGGGTTAGGGGGGCGTTCCGGGACGCTTCACGCACCACGCCCCCCAGCCCCCAATACTGGGGGAGTCATCCCGCCAAAGTTGGGGCCGGGGAGCATGTTCCCCCCCAAGGTTGGGGGGTTAGGGGGACGTTCCGGGACGCTTCACGCCTCACGGCCCCAGCAATATTTCCAAACTGGAGAGCTGCGTAACTCCCGGCAACCGTGTTCCGCGCTCAGAAACGGTCAATCGCACCCAGGTTGGCGAATTGACATGGTAGGGCACCTCTGCCGCGAACAGCCTATGCCCGCCTTCCGGGGACGTCGCAATCCCTGCCAGTCGAGAGCCGATGATTCTGCCATCGGTGGCGATTAGCTCTATCAGCAAAGGTTGTTCAGATGCCGATCTCACCAGCCCTGAAACTGTCAACGTTCCTCCCTGGATCAACACCTTGGGGGTGGGTTGTTGGATCACAATGAGTTCCAGCAAATCTCCCGGCGGGTTGATATCGGGATTTCCCAAAGAGAGCAGAATCACGTTTTCAGAGGCTAGAGATTTTAGCCGCCCATAGCTGTCATCGATGCTGACAACCAGCCGGGCGGTTTCGGCAACGCCGCTGATTTCGAAATCCAGGTCAACCAAAAGGTTAACCCGCGCGTCAACGGGTGTATCGAAGACGAAAATCTTGCGGTACAGCAAACGTCCGTCTTCGCCCAAGAGTTCAACACGTACGCGCCCGCCCGCTCCGGGAATCAGGAAAGCGTGTAACTTGATAGGGGTTACGACTCTCGAGAGCGCTCCGGGGCTGATGATTTGAATATCTGCGTATGGAATTTCGATGGGGGGCAGGGGGGTTGGTGTGGGAGCGGAGGTGGAAGGCGGTTGATTGGCGTCGGCAGCTGTGGGCGAGGGCGTCGCCGTGGCCGCTGTAATTGTCTGTGATGCGGTTTGCCGCGGGGTGGGAGTAGCCTGAGGCGTGTCGGTGAGTGGATGTGTGGGCGTCGCGGCGCAAGCGATGATGGCCTCCGCTGTCAATGCAATGACCGTAGGGATGTATTCAGTCGGCAAAAGAGTAGGCAGCGCCGAAGCCGATAGAATACCTGTGCATCCGCTCAATAGCATCGGAGCCAGGGAAGCCAAAATAGCGAAATGAATATACTTGCGCATCACGAGGGGGAATATACGGGTGCAAATTTTATCTGTGCGTAACTACTCAGCCAGCCCCCCTGACCCCCCAACCCTTCGACAGCGCTCAGGACAGGCTTTGGGGGGAACCCCCTACTTAGGGAACCCGTGTTGCTCCCCCCAGGATTGGGGGGCAGGGGGGGACGATTCGGGTGTTGTTTAGTCAGATTCATTGTCAGCGTTAGTAATCACTCCTGTACTAACAAATTCAGCTCTTTGATGTTTTGTGTGGTCAAACTCTTTTTGTACACGGATTATGCGGATTTTACGGATTTTTCTTTGGGTTTACGCCGTACCGGCACGGTGTCCGTAAAATCCGTGCAATCCGTGTACCGCGCCCCACAATATCTCAGAGAACCACAATTCCAGCGTTTGCCGCTGTGCCTGATTTCACTCAGAAGTATTCTGCTCGATAATTTCCAGCAACTCTTCCGTGCGGATAGGTTTGCTCAGATAATATTGCGCGCCAGCGGCTTTGGCGTGTAAGGCATACACATCAGGGCTGGCTGAAACCATTGCGGCGGGTATCTTTGCTGTCGCCGGGTTGGAGCGTAGTGCTCTGAGTAGTTCGAACCCATCCATGTCAGGCAGCCTCATATCCAAGATTATTAGATCAGGCAGTTGCTCAATAGCCAACTCTAAGGCTTGGGCAGATGAGTCTGCCAGGATGGCCTGGTGTCCGAAGAGCGATAGGATTTTTTCGTATGTCTCCAATGTAAAAAAGTCGTCGTCGACGAATAAGATACGAGCCATGTTTTTTCCTTGGGTGATGGGTCTCTGAGATTTTGCGTGGCTGTTCACCAAGCTGTCATACCGCAAGGGTATACCTATCCCAAAGGGACAAGTGTCCCACAGGGATAAGTATGCAGGCACTGCGCACCTGTCCCGGTGTCTAGGGATACCCGTTGGTATGCGAATATCTTCACAACGCGATTGTTGATGTTCAATTTAGAAGAAACAATTTTGTCGTGTCATTGCGAAGCAGCCTTCTCGCTGATACTTGCGCCGGAACGCAGTGCAGGTGAGCAATCTCATCCTTGGCGAGAAGGAGATTGCTTCAGCGGTGAAGCTGCTTCGCAATGACATTAAAAAGTTTTTTTTTACAGTTTGAGCCGCGCTATGTTCTACGGGGTGGGTTTTTACAATGGCATGTGCAAAGCTTTTGTTGCGCCTGTGCCGCGCCATGAATCATATCCCGTAAATATCACCGTATTTGGATTTCAGATAACGCATGTATGGGGCCGGATCGATCTTTGTCCCGGTGATGCGTTCCATCAGTTCTTGCGGTTCGTATTTCTTTCCATGCTTGTGAACGTTGTCCACAAGCCATTCTAATAAAGAGCTAAACTCACCCTTGCGGATTTGGTCGTCCAAATCTGGAATATCCATATTGATCTTTTCCCACAATTGAGCCGAGATAAGGTTGCCCAGCGCGTAAGTGGAGAAGTAGCCAATCCCGCCAAAAGACCAGTGAATATCCTGCAGCACACCTTCAGAATCGTTAGTGGGTGTAACGCCCAAATATTCTTGCATGCGAGTGTTCCAAACTTCAGG
Source organism: Chloroflexota bacterium (assembly GCA_043818215.1). GTDB lineage: Bacteria > Chloroflexota > Anaerolineae > Anaerolineales > UBA11858 > JBDRGC01. The sequence goes on from JBDRGC010000276.1 coordinate 2,881, forward strand.
CAGATCTTTGACAGCCAGGGTTCCTGCCATGATTGCAATTTCGATTTCCAGCCGCAGCATGATGTGCATATTGTAGGTAGCTTCATCCGCCTCGACGCGGATCAGTGAGGGTTCCACTTTGTTGATACCTTTATAGAAAGACCGTAAATCGACATTGCCTAACTGGGTAGGGAAGGTCTCTTGCAGTTGCGGGTAAAAATGCTCCCAGAAGGGGAGCGAACGTCCAACCAGGTTCTCATACATGCGAGATTGGGACTCGTGGATCGCCAGGGACGCGCCGCCTGCCAATACAGTGCGCTCGTAATCCGGGCTGCTGCCTTGCTCATAAAGTCCATGACCACACTCGTGTAAAGTGCTGAATAGAGCCGAACCGATATAGTTTGGGTAAATACGGGTAGTAATGCGGACATCGCTTCGACTGAATTCAGACGTGAACGGATGTATCGCTTTGTCTTGACGGCCGCGGTTCCAGTCGTAGCCATATTTAGTGATCACAGCCACGCCGAAATCCCATTGTTTCTGTGCATCGTATTCCTGGTGAAGGAAAGAATCATCCACCTGAGGGCTGTCGGTGATAGCTTTGATCAGTTCCACTTGCTGGGGACGCAGCGCATCGAAAATCGCCTTCACCTCGGCAGTTTTCATACCCGGTTCGAATTGGTCCAACATCGGGTCGTAGACATGGTCGTAGGGCGCAAAGTATTCGGCGAATTCCTTAGCTAAATCAACGATTTCCTCTAAGTGAGGCTTGAATTTGGAAAAATCGTTTTCGGCGCGAGCTTGGGCCCATGCCTCTTGAGCTATGGTGGTCACCCTGGCAAATCTCGCTGTGAACTCGGGCGGAACTTTGGCGGCCTTATCGTAATTGCGCTTGGAAACCTTGATCAACCGGGCCTCATCCGAAGCAGGGTCGATGTCTTTGGCTGCTTCGCTAAGGTCTTCGATCAACTGCCCGACTTCCGGTGTAATTGCCTTCACATGGATCAAGCGCTGCAAAGTTGACATTTGATTACTGCGGGCTTCGGCGGCTCCCGGCGGCATGTTGACTTGCTGATCCCATCCCAGTAAGCCGACTACCTGACCTAGATCGCTAAGTTCAGCCTGGATGGTTTTTAGTTGGTTAAGTTTTTCTTTCATGTGTTCTCCTGAGTTTATTTAGAGAGGTCATAAGTGATGCGTGATCCCGTAGGAACATCGGTACGATGTGCGTGATCTCTCACGTTTCACTCATCTTTATACGATTTTCCAACGCAAAGGTGTACCTCTCAGGGCAGCTAAGACTTCGCTGGCAATATCGGTGGCGGCGCGGACCTGGGCCTCGGTGGTCTGCGCGCCAATATGCGGGGTAGCAATCACGTTGGGGTGGGCAACCAGGGCAGTCAATCCCGGGGGTTCGTTGGCAAACACGTCCAGGGCGGCCCCGGCTGCCTGGCCAGATTCCAACGCGGCCAGCAGGGCAGTCTCGTCAATCAGGCCCCCGCGGGCTGTGCAAATCATCCGTACCCCGCGTTTCATGTGGCCCAGGGATTGCCCGTTAATCATGCCACGCGTACCAGGGGTGAGCGGTATATGCAGTGAGACGAAGTCGGAGTGAGTATATAACTCGGTGAGCGGCACCGGTTCTGCACCGCGCTGACGAATCTGCACATCGTCGAGCAGAGGATCGTGCCCCAAGACCTGCATACCAAAGGCAGCCGCCCGCTGACCGACAGCCGCGCCGATGCGCCCCATGCCGATGATGCCCAGAGTTTTTCCGTATAGCTCCACTCCAACGAGTTGCTTTTTTATCCACTGGCCGGATTTCATGGCGCTGTCTGCTTTCTGCACCGCGCGGATCAAGGCCAGCATCAGCGCCAGGGTGTGTTCGGCCACTGCGATGGTGGTGGCGGTGGGGGTATTGATCACCGTGACCCCGAGGGATTGAGCCGCAGCCAGATCGATATTGTCCATGCCTGCACCGGCGTGCCCGACTACCTTCAAGTTCGTCGCAGCCGCGAATACATCTGCAGTGACTTTCGTGCGGCCGCGCACGATCATGGCATCGTATTGGTTGATAATTTCAAGTAGTTCTTCAGTGGGAATGCCGCCGCGGTCATCTACGTTAGCAGCCGCGCGCAAAATGGCCTGCCCTTTTTCTTCAAGACCATCGGTGAGTAGAATTTTCCAATCTGGCATAGGTGCGCTCCGGTGGGGGCAGTGAGATTAATGGCCTTAATTGTACACCAAGTCGGTAAGACGGCAAGACGACAAGACCTCCGAGATTTTGAAAATCTCGGAGGTCTCAGAGCCGTTAGGAATCTAATGTGTGCGGGTAACTTTCTGGAGGCCGCGCGGCTGGTCAACGTTTAATTTCTTGATCTGGGTCAGGTGCATGGCGAAGAGTTGCCCGGCGGTGACGGCGGTGATAGGGGACAGCCACTCCGGGACGTGGAGAGGGAGATGCAGTCGAGCGTCTCCAAGCTCCAGGGTTTCTTTATCGTCGCTGATAATAAGCGTATCGGCGCCGGCTTGTTGAAGCTCTTCGAGCAGAGCGTGGATATTGGCGAGCATGGCTCCCGAGGGGGCAATCACCAGGGCGGGGAAGTCACGCTCGACGATTGCAAAGGAGCCGTGCAGCAGGTCTGCCGGTGAGTAAGACTCGGCAACAATGTAAGTCAGCTCTTTGAGTTTTAAAGCCACCTCGTAAGCCGTGGCATAGTTATATCCCCGCCCGATGACCACGCAGCGGTCGGAGAATCGCCAACGGGTGGCGGCCTCCAACGCGGCCTGACCCAATGCAATGGTTTGGGAAACCGCTTCGGGTACTGCGGTCAATTCTGCCTGCATCTCCGACGAGTTCGAGAGCGCCGCAGAGAGCATCGCAATGACCATCAGGCTGGATGTGTAAGTCTTGGTGGCGGCCACGCTTTTTTCCAAGCCGGCGCGCATATTCAAGGTGTGGGCTGCTGTGGCAGCCAGCGGCGACTCGGGGTCATTGGTTATAGCCAGCGTCAGCGTGCCCTGCCGCCTAGCCTCTGCCAGGACGGCAACAATATCCGGACTTTGCCCGCTTTGGCTGATTCCCAATACAAGCGCGTTTCTGAATTGGGGCGCCTGCTTGTAAATGGTGAACAGGCTGGGGGTAGCCAGAGCAACGCTCAACCCATTGGCCGCGCCCAGCAGATATTTTGCGTAGCGGCCTACGTTGTCACTTGATCCGCGGGCCGCAATCACCACATGAGAAATATTCTGCTGGTTGATGATATTAGCCAATCGGGCGACAGCATCCTTCTCTTGCTCAAGCAATTGGCTTAAAACAAGCGGTTGTGCGTAGATTTCGTTGTACAGGTAAGTTTTGTTGGACATAGGTTTTTTATAGAATCATTAGGAGAAGGCTCCCTGGCTACCAATAAGTATTGTGAGCGGCGGGCGTTTGTGCTCCGCACGCTGCTTTGACCAGGGCGAACCTTTGCAAATTGCGCCGATTTTCTCCGGGCGAGAGCACCGTCTGCTCGACACGGGGTTGTGTAGCCTTTTGACCCAGGCAGCTGACCGCGACGATAACACCGCATACCCGATGATTTGATTTTACCACCGCTTTGCGAAAATTAAGGCGACTTGCTGATGATGCGACCACCAGCGGGCAAAACCCTTAGCCTGACCGCGAACACCGCACGGCCATGCAAGGCACTGCTGCCGGTCATGACGCTGCGAGCCAAGTCCACACATCGACAAGCTCTGTGCAAGCTCCGATGGACTTCGTGCATCCTGTTACCGTGACTTACAGTCGCCGTAGCGCGGCCACTGCCATGATGAAGCCCACCGGTCAGGGTGTCTATGGAAGCGTGCCCTTTGGGTATAGAGACCCGGATACTGAAGAGCCGGATAAAGCGAAAGTCTCATCAGCGCAGCAATCCCTTTGGGAAGCACGGTTCGGGAGTGGCAGGAGGGTGGGCGACTGCCACGCCGACCATAACTTATGTGCAGTTTTTTCTATTCAACCATCCAAACTGCGGCTCCTTCACTAAACAATTCAGATTCATAGTATATTTTTATCCCATCTCCAGGAATAGCCCCAACCCAACAAATATCTCCTCTTAGTTTATCCCCTGGAATGACGCTTCCATCAAGAGAAGTACCGCAATCGAAATATTCTTGTTCAAGAGATGAACCATCTCGCTTTCTTGCATAAAATGAAAGCATAGAACTAACATTTAAATCAATTGAGCCTAGATTTTCTAGAGTGAAATTGACTTTCAATACATTCCCCAAAAATTCAACACTATTCAAAATGATCGTCTGATCTTGGATTTGAACAATATCGCCAACTCGATATACATTTACTTTAAGTTGAGCATCTGGAATATCAACTGGTTCGGAATTTCCTGCGATCGCTTCCCAGACAATCGCTCCTTCACCAAACATACTTGCTTCGTAGTAAATTTTTATTCCATCTTCGGCAATTGCGCCTACCCAACATACGCTTCCTCGATACCTATCTCCGGGCAATACTTTTCCATTAAAACTCGAAGTTCCGCAGTCAAAGTATTCTTGCTCAAGCAAAGTTCCATCGCTTTTCTTCGCGGAAAAAGACATCATTGAACTCATGCTTATATCTGAATCTCCTAGGTTTTCGACGGTAAAGTCAGCAAACAATATTGTTCCTCGATATTCAAGGTTATTCAAACGAATTGTATGTGACTTTACTTGAACCAAATCGCCAACGTGGTACATTTCAATTTGGGTTGTAGCATCGGCTCCAGATACTATTTCTTCTGCAACGCCTGTCACGGCATTCCAGACTACCGCACCTTGCCCAAACAAACTTGCTTCATAATACACTTTAATCCCGGAATCTGAACTTGCACCGGCCCAACAAATATCACCACGCAATTTATCACCCGGAAGAACTGAACCATCTAGGCCAGATGTGCCACAGTCAAAGTATTCTTGCTCTAGCAATGTTCCATCTCCCTTTTTGGCAGAAAAAGATATTAACGAACTTATTGTTAGATCAGATGCTCCATGATTTTCAACTGAGAAATTAGCAACGAGAATACTGCCTTGATACTCAACACTATTCAATCGAATAGTATGATCTTTTACTTCAACCAAATCACCTACTTCATATACTTTAAATGCTGGTTTTTGTTCTTCTTGCACCGATTCGGCTATTGGTTCTTCTGCTGACGGCGCTTCTTGCTCAATTTCTTGAGATGGGGGTGTTATTACCGTGCCTTCGTTGCTGCCCCCACATGCTAGAGAAACGAGAAACAACACTCCAATTGCTAAAACAATGTAAAATTTATTTTTGTCCATCTTTGTCTCCTTTGAATATATTTACTGGTTTTTTCCCGATACGAGATATATCACTAAAGCTGGACCTACAATAGCCAGCCATATCACAAGCCATATTCCTAAACCACAAGCCATACCAATTGTTCCCCCGGCAAGTTCAAAATCGTTCTGCATTTCTGCCATTTGTGAGGCAACGGAAAAAATACCAACACAAATTCCTATCAACGAAAATATCGACCATAGAATGACAACCCATTTAGCAATTTTCTTCATAAGCTCTCCCTTATAAAACGACTTGTGCCTAACGGAAAGCTAACCGGCTTGGCGACTCTGACCCCAGGCCATCCGCAAACCCGAACCAGAATGAGCAATTAGCGTCGCGTACCACCTTGGCGAAAGCCAAGTCCGGTTCAGCTGGGGTTAGCTGGCCCATCATTCTAATAGAAATTTCACCAGATAAGGTCATTTTATTCTTGTAAACTGGCATTTATTACCGAGGTTATAAAAGTCTCAATCGTATTTAGCGCTCTTTCACAGAAAGTTTTCTCAAATGTTATTTCATCATTAGAAAGGGATAATCCATCTGTATGATTTATAAAACAAACGATTCGATTGTAATTGGAATTATCTTCTACATCTATTTTACCCTCCCTATGTACAACGCAATTCCTCAGTCTTCTATAGTCTTGGATCTCACGCCATTCTTGACTAGTTCCAAGTGAAAAATTGATACGTTGTACTTTAATCAAATAGGTCATTGATTGGGAAATACCCCTGCCTACAATATCCGATAGTAAAACTAGATTTTCAGTATCATTGCTTTCCATATCCCTACATCTTTGCGATAACCACCTTTCTAAAAACGTGTAAATGCTAACAAAAAATGATCTTCTCAAGATATTTATGCTCTTATCAAAAAACTCTAATTGCAAATGGTCATATTTCATTTCATCGGGCATTTGATAAGGGTCATCCGGTACTATTAAGTCCCCAGAAGCTATTTCTGCTCGAATAGAACTAATATTTTCCAGATGCTTTCGAGTCTCGTTTTCAAGGAGACTTTCCATACTTTCTAGATAGTTTTTATACAGGGAAATTTCAGCTTCAAGAAATAATTTTTCCCAGAACGTTGGATTTGATGTAATTTCGTCCATTACTAA
>JBDRGC010000277.1:0-4301 GCA_043818215.1 Chloroflexota bacterium
CCCCCCCCCAAAAAAACCCCCCACCCCTGGGACCTCACCCCGGTAAATCCCTAAGAGCCAAACTTGGTAAGCAGCCACGTTGGCGTCAATTCATCATCAACCCCGCCGCCCGGCGTCCAATCTCCACCGCAAAATTCGTGCCCCGATCCCAGGGATAAACCTGGCTCATGCTGGCAAAGTACAACCCCTTCAGTGGCGTCTCGATGGTGGGGATACTCTGCGAGTGGTTCAACAGCGGTACGGGTTGGCCGTACCTGGTGCGGTGCAGCCAGATCTTGCGGATCCAGTCGCGCTCGAATTCGGGGTTGAAGCGTTTCAGCGCCGGGATGAATCGCTCCAGCAGTTCAGCCTCGCTCAACTCGAAGTACTCGTGGTCGGTTTCTAGATAATCACCGCAATAGATGATGTGATCGCCGCCGAAATGCTCTGGCGATAGGTAATTAGTATGTTCCACCACAGCCAGGAAGGGGTAGCCAGCGTCCTTGGGAATGTTGAACCAGTAGTAGCCTTGCTCGGAGAGACGCCGCTCGAGAGCCAGAGTCATCACCACCGCGCCCATGGATTTGAGATCCAACAGGCTCTGGATGTAATCTTGCGGCAGATTGGGAGCCAGCTTTGCCATCTGATGGGGGGATGTGGTAGAGAGAACCTGGTCGAATTCTTGAGGGCCGGAACCCGCTTCCAGGGTCAGTGACTCCTCTAAACCTGACCGAATGTCCGTCACCCGGCTTTGCAGGTGAATCCATACCCCGAGTTCCCGCAGCCGGCCCGCAAAGTCATCCGCGAAGGCCTGGAATCCGCCCTGATAGGTGCCCAGCCTGGTGGTGCGGGCGTGGATGCGTGCCCAAAACCAGGCCATATTGACCTGCTTGTAATGCGGGCCAAATTTGCCGATCAGCATAGGCTCCCACATCAATTCGTAGACTGTGGAACTGGCCCACTTGCGCATCCATTCGTCAACGGTGATTTTTTCGAGGGCGCGCCAGTTTTTAGTCAATCGCAGGTACAGGCCCACCAACCCGAAGCGAATTTTGTTTATTCCCCATCCCAGGCCGGGAAACATGGCAGCTTGCGGAATCGAGTCGAAGGGGTACCACCTGCCGTTGTGCAGCAGGACGGTGTATGGACGCGGGAAAAGAACTTTGTGGCTCAGTCCAAGTTCGTCGATCAGGCCGAGTATATGCCCGTCGGAGGAGAACCAATGGTGGTAGTACTTCTCCACCGACCAATCCCAGTGGGGTTCTTTGAATCCAGAGGCCAGCCCCCCTGCCTGATCGGATGCCTCGAAGATGGTGACTTTATGCCCCTTGCGGGCCAGATCGTAGGCCGCGGACATTCCCGCGTGCCCCGCTCCGATGATGGCGATGTTCATAACTAGACTCCATTCTTTTTCGTTTTTTTCTACCGTACATTTGAATTGACGGTTAGTCAAATGGAACACGGATTACACGGATTTGACGGATTTTCACGGATTCAAATACGATTTTAAGAAAACCAAGTCTCTGCCTGGTAAATTTTCCAGAAATAATCCGCGTAATCAGCGTTCTATTCCATGGATGTACGGTAGAGAATTTCGTTTTAGGTATGCTATAATTTACTTACCAAATCTCACCATGAGGAACTTGTATGATGCAAACTACAGTAACTGAGCAGGGATTACTAATTCCCAAAGAATGGCTGGAAGGCGTTGATGAGGTCGAGATCCGGAAAGAGCAAAATTTCCTTCTCATTGTGCCGATTATGAGTGACGATCCTATCTTCCAACTAGGTATCCAGCCAATTGTTGATGATATTGAAGATGCTTCGATTCATCACGATCACTATCTTTACAACTCATGAACGCAGTCTTTGTTGACACAGGATACCTGGTAGCGTTGGAACTCGCTAACGATCAACATCATCAGGAAGCGAAAGCACATTGGAAGCAATCTTTTGCCTTTGACAGACACTTTGTACAGGCTGGTTTTCAGATAAGACCGTAAGGTAATCGTTCAGGGGGTTGCTGATAGTTGCTTTAATAGAACGCGGATGACGCGGATCAAGCGGATTGACGCGGATTTTACTTCTTAAAGAATCCGCGGTGATTCGCTGTATCCGCGTCATCCGCGTTCTATTTCACCAGGGAACTGAATATTTGCGATGTTTTTGTGCGTTTTATACCTTGTCTTTTACCGCGTCAGATTGTTTCTGCTCCAGCCGTTCGGCAAGTGTTCTGAGTTTGCCCCACTTTTGACGGATGACGTAAATCATGGCTAGAATTTTCAGCCAGCGCAGTTCGCACTCCGGGTTGGTGGCCAGGCGTTCGAAGACTTCCAGGGCCTGATCGTCTGACCGCCGCGATTTGGCGTATTCTTGAGCCAATTGCTTTAGATAAACCTCGCGCTGCCTGCGCACTTGAGTGACTCTGGCGGCTTTCTTGCGTTTGTCCAGCACAATTTTGCTTACCTGGCGAATCGCTATATTGAGTTCATCCACGGTGAATGGTTTGATCAGGTACTCGCGTGCGCCGGCTGACATGGCCTGACGCAGTGTCTGGCTGTCTTTTTCGGTTGAAATGATAATGCAGGCCATATCGGGGTTGGTCTGTCGCATGACTCTAAATGCAGATATTCCATCGACTTTTGGCATATTGATATCCAAAATGGCGATATCTGGCTTGTGGATTTCAGCCATATCGATGGCTTGCTGTCCGTCGCGGGCGATAGCGACGACCTCCACATCAGGATTCAGCGCCAGAATCAGGCGCGTGCTGCGGCGGGTTTCTTGAACGTCATCGGCAATCAAAATCCGTAAGCGTGCTGATAGGTCTTGGGATATAAAATCGGTGTGTACCACTGTTTCTAACTCCGTTTTATTTCGCTATTGACCCTAATCCTTCATCGCTCCATTTAATCCCCTCGCGGGCCATATAATATGGGTGTGTTCCATATCGCCGGGCCAGCCCGTAAGAAATATAATGATGCGCGTTCCCTAGCTTTACCTAAACGTAGGTGCGGATATCATCTGGTCCAATGAGTCTGGAATGGGTGGATCGTAGTTCCTGGGCTGCTTGTAGATGTGCGTCTTGTCTCATCGTTATTCCGTTACAAGATAACACCATTTAGTACTTGTGTAAGGCTATAACACTTTTTCCTGTTTGTCAAATTTCTTTCAAGCCTTCATCTCCCCACTTGATGCCCTCCCTCGCCATATAATATGCTCCCAACGCAGTGATGGGAAGCCAAAGGGCCACGTGGAGTACCAGGGTGTATCCTGCGGCAATCGCTTGCTCCACGCCATAGGCCATCAATACCGCAATGCCCGGGGCGTCGAAAGTGCCTACGTACCCGGGGGCAGAGGGAATGGTGGTCGCCAGGTTGACGATGCCGTTCATCAGCATCAGAGCGAAGAAGCTGACCTGAAAATCGAAGGCCTGCATCACGAACCAATATTTGCCGGTCTCCAGCAGCCAGATCACCACTGATGTGACGAAGACCATCAGAGCTTCGCGCGGGGAGCGCAGGGATTCCAGCCCACCCAGAAATCGCAGTGTCACCCCGAGAGTTTTCTCCCGAAACCGCTCCGGAACGAGACGGTTGGTCAGCCCGGTGGCGACATGCTCGGCCCGTGCGGGGAACATGGCAGCCAGCAAAAAGGCAGCCAGCGCCCCAATGAAGGCAGCCACCCCCAACAGGGCTAGAGTCTGAATATCGCCCACGAAACCGGAATCCGCTGTCATCCTGGCCAGTTCGGGCAAGTTGAGAAACACAAAAGCCAGCATCACCACCCCATCGAAAACGCGCTCCACGATAATGGTCGCCAGCGATGCCGAGATGGGAATCGCCTCGCGGCGTTTGAGCACCACAGCCCGCAGCACTTCACCAGCTCGGGCCGGATAGATATTGTTGCCCATATAGCCAATAGCCACAATCGGGAACATGGTTCGAGTGGGGACAGATTTCAACGGGCGCAGCAAGTAATGCCAGCGCCAGGCCCGCACCCACACGCCCACAAAATAAACTGCCACACCCGGCGCCAACCACCAATACCTGGCCCCCTGAATGACATCCCACATATCGCCGACGCGCAAACCCTTCAGCGCTAAATACAAGAAGACAGCGCTAATCACGATTCCAAGCCAAAAATGCCAACGTTTCATGGGCGCGATTTTACCACGTTAAAGCAGACCGATGACCGATGACCGCAGACCGACGGCGGACGACCGCTGACGGATGACGGACGACGGACGACTGATGACGGATGACCGACGACGGACGATCGCTGACCGACAGTTGAGCGACGGCGGATGGCGGATGGCGGGG